>JANLYZ010000227.1:0-3302 GCA_031365905.1 Chloracidobacterium sp.
AACGGGCGCAGGAGACGCGAACCCCACACCACCAACTTCGGCAACAGCAGCACCATGCCAAACTGCACGAGGATCGAGTAAGTGAAATGAATCATCAGGCCGACGCGCGGCGGCGAAAAGAAAGTGAGTCCGAGCCCGGCGAAGATGAAGAGAAGGCCAAGCGCAAACCGCGACCAACCGAGGACTCCTTCGCGGCGTTGCAGTTCAATATTCCGCAAGGCCATGACGGGATGAAGACGCGAAGCCGCACGCGCCGGCAACCAGGTGGCCAGCAGGGAAGCGAAAGCGCCGATGGCGAAGGCGGTGATTGCGTAATCCCAATGAAAAGTTGGCGGCTCGGGGGTGGAAACGAGACCATACATCGAGGTGACGACCGCGCTCATTATTCTCGTCGCGCCCCGCGCCATAACGAAACCGATGCCGACGCCGAGCGTCGATCCGACCAGCCCCATTAACGTCGCTTCGATCAGGAACATCTGTTGAATGTGAGAACCTTCAACTCCAATCGCGCGCAGTACGCCGATTTCTTTCCAGCGTTGATTCACGCTTACGCTCAGCGAGTTGAAAATGATAAAGACCCCCACCATCAAGGCGAGCAGGCTCATGATGAAAAGGCCGAGGCGCATTGCCGACACGGCTTTCTCGAGACCCTGGCCGCGACGATCGGGCGGAACAACTTCGATTCCCGGCGGCAGGTGACTTTGTAAGTTCTGCTGCACGGTCGCTACCGCAGTGCCCGGCTCAGTCATGATGTCGATGCGATCAATCTTGTCCTTTTGATCAAACGCTAACTGGGTCGAAGCAAGATCCATCAAGGCGATGTTGCCGCCAAAGACTACGCTGGCACCGGTGGTTCGGAAGAAACCGCGCACCGTGAAATCCTGCCGGCCCTTTTGCGTAAATATTGGCAGGCGATCGCCTTCCTTAAGTCCGTAACGTTCAGCGAATGGGCGCGAGATGGCAATGGAATCGGCGCGTTCCGTAAACGCCAGCGGATTGCTGATTTCGAGACCCGCCTGATCAAACTCGCCTTCGTAGAGTTTCAGATTGCTGCTCGTGTCCATACCCAACACCAGCAGGTTGCTCGCGTCCGGCAACGCCGTCTGAACCACTCGTTCCATTACCGGCTCTGAGAGTTTCACTCCCGGCGTCGCGCGCACCGTGCGGAGCACGTCGGCCGGAAAGCTCGCTTCACCGGCTGACACCTGGAGCGTTGCCTGGCCCGCAAGCTTTTCAACTGTTGCGGCTAACGATCCGACCAGCGTCGTGTTAGCAGTGCGTACGGCAAAAAAGACAGCGACGCCGAGCGCGATGCCGGCAAGCGTCAGCGCGAAACGGAGCTTGTGCAAACCCCACTGACGAATAGTGACCAGAGTCAACGCGCCCCACATCACACACCCTCCGTTAACGCCTTACTGCTTGTGTGGTCTTCCGCCACCCGGCCGTCGCGCAGAATCAACATGCGTTCGCAAGTGGCGGCAGTGTGTTCGTCGTGAGTTACGAGGAGAATGGTGGAGTTTAATTCGCTATGCAGTTCCTCGAGCAGTTTCAGAATTTCTTCGCCGCTCGCAGAGTCGAGATTTCCGGTGGGCTCGTCAGCGAGCAGCAACGGCGGATCAAAAATCAACGCACGTGCGATCGCTACGCGCTGGCATTCGCCGCCGGACATTTGATCGGGGCGATGCGTCGCCTGCCGGTGCAGGCCTACACGTTCGAGCAACGCGAGCGCGCGCTTTTCTGCCTCGCGACGTGAACGGTTCCTCAGCCGCAAAGGCAGCGAGACGTTTTCGATGGCGGAAAGCGTGGGGAGCAGATTGAATGACTGAAAAATCATTCCGATCTTTTCACGTCGCAATCGCGTGCGTTCGTCGTCGCTAAGTTGCGACAGCTCGGTGCCCCCAACCCAAACGCGGCCCGAGGTGGGAACGTCGAGACCGCAAATCAGATTCAGCATCGTTGACTTGCCGGACCCTGAAGGTCCCATGATCGCGACGCGCTCGCCGCGATTGACCACTACGTCGATTTCGTTCAGCGCGTAAAATGTTTGGCCGTCGGTGTAGGCCTTGGAGACTTTTTCCAGGCGCACCACGCTGTCGGGTTCAGTCATTCGGCTTGTTTCCATCTGAGATCTCAAATTTGAGATCTGAAATTTACTTGCGCGAGAGTTGCTTCAAACGCTCCCGCGTGAACATCGTCTCGTCAGCTTTATCAGGGAAGTCGAGGTTCAGCGTTTCAATCGTGACTTTCGTTGGGCGTATGTGATTCTCGATTTCCGTAAGCCAGACGACGTCTCGTCCGGCAACCTGCTGGTATTTCTTTACCAGAAAAGTTCGCAGCTCCTGGCCGGCGGAATCGGAGAGGTGCATCTCCCCCGGCAGGTAATTGTCAGCGCGAAAGAGCGTGCGCGTTTTTGCAATTACAGACTCTGCGCCTGCCTTGAGCGTGCCTTCCACTTCGTAAGCTTTGACGCCGCTCAAATCTTTCTCACTCAATAGACTGTAATCATACTTTTCCCATTCGCCGAGCAGTTCCTGCGCGGTCAAGCCGCCGAAGAACATCTTGTTCGTGCCCGTCTCACGAAACTGATCGGTCGATGAAACGTAAGTCACATTCGTCGTGGGTTGTCCTTTTCGTTCAATGCTGAGCGCCGCCAGGTCGCTTTCCTCGGCAGGCTGAACGACGTGAGTCAGCGTCAGTGTTTCGCCTTCACTTTGTTTGCGCCATATCTCGAGTTCATAAACTTTCTGCGGTTCGGTCGCGGAAGTGATCGTCAGGCGAACACGCTGCTTCCGAAAAACCGACGCGTCGCGCTTGAGATATTCAGCGACGATTTCTGTGCCTCGCGCGTGGCTATCGGCAGCGTTATCGCGGCTGGCCGGCGCTTCGTGACGGCATCCAACAAACACACTCAGCGCGATCATTAAGGGACCACAAATGAGGAACCGTGAAGCAAAACGCTTTGGTGGCTGAGTCTTGTTCATGTGGTTGGGGCCGTAGCGAGCGCGCTAGCAAGGGCGTATTTTCCGTCCCTAACTGTCGGGTTACTGCCTCACTTAGATTGAAAAACAAGAGCGGAGATCTAAAAGATTTCGGATATTAAACGGTGGCGTGAAGCCACGAAACCCACCGGCCCTGGCCCGGAGCGCGACCAATGGGAGGTCAAGGTATCATTGATTGGCGAATCGGTAAATTAAGATTGCACGACGTTGTGATAACACAGGATTGGCCGAGTCCGCGCAGCGGACGGCCGAAAATAGCCCAGCAGTTCACTGCTGGGAACAAAACCGAGAATTACCGTTGAG
>JANLYZ010000239.1:0-10595 GCA_031365905.1 Chloracidobacterium sp.
GTTCGCGTTCGCTTCGCTCCATCACCAACCGGCTACCTGCACATCGGCGCAGCGCGTTCAGCGCTTTTCAACTGGCTCTACGCACGGAAGACGGGCGGAAAATTTCTGCTCCGCATTGAAGACACAGATCTCCAGCGTTCAACTGAAGAATCCACGCGCTCGATCATTGACGGCATGCAGTGGCTGGGTCTCGACTACGACGAAGAGATCGTTTTCCAGTCTGCCAATGCCGACAAGCACCGCGCTGCGGCTAACAAACTCGTCGACGAGGGCAAGGCTTATCGTGATTTCACCCCGAAGGCGGAGCGCGACGACGCAACGGTGAAGCAAGGCATCGCCGATCGCGCGCGCGCGCATTCTGTCGCGGGTACAGACCATCGCAGCAATTCCTTTCGTGAGATAGCGAAAGAGGAATCGGACAAACGCGCCGCCTCCGGTGAGCCCTTCGCAGTGCGGCTGAAGATCGCTCGCGAAGGCAAGACGCACTTTGAAGATCTCGTCTTTGGACCACAGGAGCGTGACTATTCCGAGATTGAAGATTTAGTCTTGCTGCGTTCCGATGGTCATCCGCTTTATAACCTCTCGGTCGTGATCGACGACCTCGAGATGCGCATCACGCACGTGATTCGCGGCCAGGATCACCTGACGAATACGCACAAACAGGTGCTGCTTTACGAAGCGCTGGGCGCGAGCGTGCCGCTGTTTGCGCACCTGCCTTTGATTCTGGCGCCGAACAAAGGAAAACTTTCCAAGCGCAAACACGGTGAAGTCGTTTCGTTAACCACCTATCGTGATCGTGGGTTTATTCCCGCGGCGTTCCGCAATTTTCTCGCGCTGCTGGGCTGGGCGCCTGCCGAAGGCAAGGAAATTCTTTCGGTTGAGGAACTGGTGCAGCAGTTTTCGCTTGAAAACATCCATCGCTCGCCCGCAGTTTTTAATTTTCAGGAAAACGATCCGCGCCACTGGACTGACGAAAAGGCGCTTTGGATGAACGCCGAATACATTCGCAGTATGCCGGTTGCTGATTTGCTACCGATGGTCAAGGCTGAGTTGCGCGCCAGCAAACTTTGGCGCGATGAGTATGACGATGACGACCGCGAATGGTTGTCGAAAGCCCTCGAGCTGATTCGCCAACGTTTCTTCACGTTAAAAGATTTCTCCGGACAGGGACGCGCCTACTTCTCCGATGATTTCGATTTCGAAGAGGCCGCGGTTAACAAAAACTTGAAAAAAGATCCGCGCCTCCGAGACCTTTTGCCGGCGCTTGCGAACGCTCTAGATGAAACTGATCCCTTCACAGCCGAAACCGCTGAAGCCACGCTGCGTAAATTCGCCGAAGAAATGGATGTTAAGGCCGGCTTGCTAATCAATGGTTCGCGCACGATGCTAACCGGGCAGGCGGTCGGTCCCTCGATGTTCGAAGTATTTGAGATCCTCGGGCAAAAACGATCTGTTGAAAGACTGCGTAGTGGAGTACCATGGTTCGACGGTACGGATGCATTGGGCGATGTTTAGGGTATGCCGGGAGCGCGGGCATCCTGCCCGCTCCCCAAGGCATAAGAAGCAGGCAGGATGCCTGCGCTCCTGAAACCCTAGAGGAACCAAGATCATGATCAAAATTTTCCTAGTCGCGACTGTCATGGTTTTCACAGCCGGCTCCGCAGCCCTGGCGCAAAACATTAATTCCTCACAAACCGTGCGTCCCCGAACAACTACACCATCGTCGAGTACGGGCAAGACCGGCGATACGCAGAAGGGCACGGACGTTCAGCAACCGTCGACCACGAAACCCACCGTACGCCGCACCCAAATCAAGCCGAAAGTTGCGGCCACCGAAGCGCCTGGTTCGCAAAGCGTCGTCGCTGCATTCAACGCGCTCATCAATGGCATCCGGCGCGCGGACGTGAAGGCCGTAACGAGTGTCTACCTCGAGTCGTCACGCCTGATACTCTTCAACAGCAATGGAACAGTAACCAAGGGCTGGGAACAGATGCGGAAAAATCGCGAGAGTTCTTACCGCGAAATGAAGGACGTGAAGCTGGACATTCGCGACCTCTCGATTACGATGCTTGGTCGCGATGGCGCGGTGGTGAGTTGTCTTTGGACGCAGTCGCAAACTTTTAAAGGCGCGCCAGAGACCGCTAGCGGACGTATGACCCTGGTCTTCAAGCGGGTGGGAAAAGACTGGAAAGCAATTCACCTGCACACTTCACCAGACCGGCCCGATCCCTCGCGTGTGCTTCCTTCTGAACAGACGCCAACCGGAGCAGCGACGCCCGCGCAAAACCCTTAGCCAGTTCTTCTGGGTTTGATTCGAGCGGAGAACTGTGCGAGCGTATTTTTAGTTTCTTGGTGCCCCCGTGTTCATTCATCCGCATATTCCCATACACGATCTTTGGTGGCTCGCCGCTGGCGGTGGCGCCAGCTACAGTGCACGCTATGTGACCCACAAGGTTCGCATGGTGCGCGCTCTGGCGCGACGATTTTCAGAACCTGATCCCACTGACGACCTGTTGCGGCTGCAATCTTCATACGGCTACAACGCGCATTCGCTAGTCAGCATCACGCCTGGAGCGCAAACGTGGACGATGCCGGGAATCGACGGCGCGATCATCTATGGCAAGTTTGGCAGAGTCTGGCTGGCCGCGGGTGATCCCTTAGCACGACCTGAAGACATCGAGGCTCTAACTCAAGGATTCATGGCCGCGGCCGCGCGAGCCAGACGCATTGCGGCTTTTGTGCCGGCCACGGAAACTTTCGCGCGCGTCGGGGTTGCGGCAGGCTTGAGCGCAATCAAGGTTGGAGCGGCTCCGTATTTTGATTTGCAGCGTTGGCAGCCGCGCGGGAATTGCGCGAAGAAGCTGCGCGCCGGTGTCAATCGAGCGCAACGGGCCGGAGTTCGCATAGAGATCATTGAAAGCTTCGACGGCGATCTCCGTAAGGAAACCGCTGACCTCTGTCTCAAGTGGCTTAGCACGCGACGTGCGGAGACGACTTTCGGCTGGCTGCTGGCGCTCGATCCTTTTATGAATGCGGATCGGAAAAAAGTGTTCGCAGCGCGAGACGCCGACGGCCGACTTGTCGGTCTGCTGGCAGCTAGTCCGATTCCTGCTCGCGACGGCTGGTATCTCGAAGACGTTTTGCGTGCTCCCGACGCGCCGCAAGGAACCGCTGACCTTTTGGTTTTTGAAACTTTGCAACAACTAAAAGCCGCGGGCGCGACCATGGCCACTCTCGGAACTGCGCCACTGGCAACCGAAGGCCTTGACCAGTTATCGACTCACGACCATCCGGTTATCGAACGCGCTTTGAGTTTAGCGTCGAAACGTTTGAGTGCGTTCTACAATTTCGAGGGCGTGCGCAGATTCAAATCGAAGTTTGTGGCGAGCAGTTGGGAAAACGAGTATGCGCTGGTGCAACATGGCGTGCTGGTGCCGAGCCGCGTGGCCCATGCTTTACTCCGGGCGATTGTGCCGGGTGGATTGAAACAATTGCTCGCCAGACGAACGCTTCGCTCACTTGGACGCGTGCAGAATCGCGCGCGCTAATGTCAGAACCACCTGCGTCAGCGGGTGGGTTCGCCCCGACAGGCCGCCTGCTTACGCAGGCGGTCTGACATTGGCTCGTTAATCACGTTTCGCGTTTTCTTAATAACGAACCCAATCTCACTAGCGCAATCCCGCCCAGAATCGATAGCAACGGAAAGGCCTCGACCACGTAACGCGGTTCGGGATTTTCGAGCGACGCAAAAAAAACGACCCGGATAAAGATCATTAGCGCCGCCAGCAATACGCCCAGACGTGCGTTGAAGTTTCGCGTTTGCCAGAGCAACCAACCGCCCGCAATTCCCAGCAGTGAGTAGATCAAAGTTAAGCCGGCAAAGAGCGGCAGCCAGTATTGCTGATGGATGTCGTGGTCGAGATATTTGAGTGGCAGCAGTTCGCCCTCGAAAGGGTAATACTGCGAGTGAGTGTCAAACCAAAGCGAATGCGCGCGCTTCAGCGGCAGCCAAACATAGTAACGAAGCGGATGGCGGGCGACCCGCTCGCGCGCAATCTGCGCGAAGCCGGCATCGATCTCAGGCGTCATCTCTACGGATTGATCAGCAGCTTGATCGGCCGACGCGTTTTCGTCGGGCTGATCTTCTTCATCGCCTTGATTGTCACCCTCGTCGCTGTTCGCTTCGTCAGACTGATCGGAATTGTCGTTTTCGTCCTTGCCAGTTTCTGTTTTCTGGTTTTGCCTGGACTGATCTTCTGGAGTCGCCTGATCTTCAGGCGAACTTTTCGGCTCCGCCTCAGTAAACAATTCCGGCTCGTCAGGCGGATGATTATATCTTTCCAGCAGCGCGCCTACTCGCTGTTTTTCTTCGGCGGAATCGAACGCGCTTTCGGGAATAGCAGCGAGCTTGATTTGAGTAGAGTCGAGCGACCATAGCACTGGCCCAATGTAACGCCCGTCGTCAATCCACGTGCGCAACCAGGCTAAATACCCACGCGCCACAAATTCGCCGGGCATCTCCGCATGGGCCGGGGCCAACGGCTGAAAAAGATGAAAGACGCGCTGGTTGCGAATCGTCCAGGGCACTAACACGAGGCAAAAGGCCAACGAGAAAACGGCGCCGAGATAAGAGGTGCGCGCTGTGCGGTATAAGACTTCTTCGCGTTTGCTGTCTAGTTTCACATCGCTCCGGCGGCCGAGTGTGGCAACAACCAAAGTAATGCCGATTGCCAATGCGAATAGGCCGCTATCAGGTCGAAACAGAACAGACACGCCTGCGAGGAAGCCGGTTGCGAGCCACCACAACAGTGTCTTTCTCTGGTTCGCAGCTCTGAGTGCCAGCGTCGCGGTCAGGCACATCGCGACCACGAAAAACATCGTGGGTGTTTCAGTGAGAATCGTAGCTACATAGATCGTGGTGAACGGACAAACCGTAGCGAGCGCCAGCGCTGCGATCGAGCTGCGACGCTTTCGAGCTTCATCCGGTTCCCAATAGAAGGCTACGAGCGCAATCAGCGCGCACGTCGCCGTATCGATAAGCGCCTGGACAATGCGCACGGCGGTATTGGCGTTGTGACCAAAGATTGAATAGACGCCGGAAAGAAAAAGCGGGTAACCAGGCAGGCGTATCAGCGAGGGATCGAAAGGCGGTTCGGTAGCGTGCGAATACACATGCTGCTCGAGCACGTTGCGCGCGATCTGCGCGTATACCTTGCCATCGCCCGGCGAGTCATTTGAGAGAAAACGGGCGACCGCGCCACGAAAAGCAAAGGCCGCGACAAGTAGCAATGCGTATACGAGTAGCTTATTTTGCTTGCCGGCGCGCCGGTCATCCCGCGGGCCCTTCCGCTTGTTTACCATTAATCCACTTTCGCGCTTCGCGCTCATTGCGGTCGGGTCGAGCACCCCAGCCGGGCTGCCCGGCCGGGGACCCCGCACGCCCCCGGTCCCAGCAAATCCCTTGACCGTTCACCTTTCGCCCGGCCTTCCCTCTTCGCGCTTTGCATTTTGCTGTTCACGATTGCGCTTCAGCCGTCGCTTTGCGATCAAGCTTACCCCAGCCCACGGTCGAACCGCGCGCGGCGACCGTTACTGACTTGATCATGACGTAGTACATCACTTGGCGATAACAGAAGCGCTGCAGGAAAAGCCACCAGAGCAGTTGCCAGTGTTCCTTCTTTTCGAGCAGGAAAGCAAAGGACGCGGCGACCCAGTCGATCGCCAGGAACAGGGCATAGTAAAAGAGCACTTGTCGCAGCGCGGTCGACTGGTAACCCACGGGCTGTTGCAACCGATCCAGACCGGCGACCAGCAACGTGTAAACGAGCATCAGATCCATCACCGGCGAAATCAGCGGAAACAGAATCTGAAATATCCAGACATTGGGCAGGGCGATGAATCCGAGCGCGCCATAGCGAGGACGAAACAAGGCGTCGATATGTTTGCGCATACACTGCAGCGTGCCAAAGGCCCAACGGAATCGCTGCGTCGCGAGCGCGCGCAGGCGATCGGGAGCTTCGGTCCAGGCAACTGCGTCTTCTTCGTAACCAATGTTATGGCCCATGCGACGAATGCGCAGCGTCAGGTCCTGATCCTCCGCTAATGTGTCGGATTGGAAGCCGCCGGCTTCCTCGATCAGGTTGCGACGCCACGCGCCCACTGCACCCGGCACCACCGTGATGCAGTTCAGGCTCGCGAAGGCGCGGCGATCCATATTCTGCGAGGTGATGTATTCAAGCGCCTGCCAGCGCGTGACGATGTTTATGCGATTGCCAACCTTCGCGTTGCCGGCGACCGCTCCGATCTTCGGATCGTAAAAACGATGAGCCAACGCCGCAATGGTCTGCGGCGCAAACAACGTGTCAGCATCGAGCGCGATCACTATTTCACCTTTGGCGTGCCGCAATCCCGTATTGAGCGCCATGGCTTTGCCTTCATTCGCCTCAGAGAACAGCTTGACGCGTTTGTTAGCGGCATAACTTTCGCGAATCACTTCGCTTGTCTTGTCAATCGATCCGTCGTCAACCACGATGATTTCGTAGTTCTCATAATTAGACACCAGCAAACTTTCGATCGTGTTTCTGATCACAAGCTCTTCGTTATAGGCCGGCACGATTATCGACACAAAGGGCTCGTATCCTTCACCCGCATGCCTGCGTTGCCGGAGCCGCGAGCGCAACCATTGCGCGAATGCCAGCGTGCCGATGAAGATCAGGCGGCCCAGTCCCAGCACTATGCCGATCACAAATACCCACTGCAGGATCCAACCCATCGTGGAAAGAAAGAAAAAGGAAACTGCGTTGGACCGCGTCAAAACTCGTTCGCGCGCCGGAATCAACGGCATCACTTGATCTCTTGACAACCCGGCCAGTTCAGAGACGAGCACAAAGCGAAACCCCCGCGCGCGCAATTCGTGAATCAGTCTTGGCAAGGCCTGAATTGTCGCAGCGCGATTACCACCGGAGTCGTGCAGCAAGACGACTTCGCCGCGAGTGTCAGGATTGTTGTCGCCGACACGTTGCAGCGTGCGAGCTACAATCTCGTCGGCGGTGACCGGAAGTTGCCAATCGTTGGGATCGATGCGCAGACCGACCATGAGGTAGCCGAGTCTTTGCGCGAGCAAGGCCGGCTCCACCTCTTGCGGCTTGTCGGCTTCGGCGTCGCCGAAATAGGGCGGTCGAAAAAGGACAGTAGATCTTCCTGTTTCCGATTCAATCAGCCGCTGGGTGGCATTGAGTTCAAGCTCAGTTAGTGATCCGGGAATTTCGCCAAGGTTCGGATGAGTGTAGGTGTGGTTGCCAATCTCATGCCCTTCATTGACCAGACGGCGCATAAGCTCGGGATAGGCCTGCCCGTTCTTCCCGATAACGAAAAAAGTAGCGGGGACCTTTTCCTGTTTGAGAATGTCGAGGATCGGCGGCGTCCAGTTTGGATCGGGACCGTCATCAAAAGTCAGCGCGATGAGTCCGGGGTGATCGCCGTCGCGCTGAATAACATAAGACGAGGGGATCGCGACAAAGTCTTCATTCCTGACGTAACCATTGGCAGCGTCGATGTCCAGATTGCGCCAGCCATCCTGCGGTCGGGAGACTACCTTCAAAATTTCGCCGGTGCCTTCGAAATCGACCTGGTAACCATAGACGATTCTTTTTAGAGCATCTGCCGAAGTGGACGGCGACCCACCCAGCAACGACCAGACCGACGGATCCTCTGAACCTAAACGCCAGATCGCGAAGCCGGCGGGCCTAAAACCGCTCGCAGCGCGCATCTCGTTATAGGCGGTGACGGCATCAAGAAACCAAACGCTGTGGTGCGAATGATCCTCATCGTCGTACTCGAAGGTGGGGGTGCGCGAGGCCGGATCAAAAACAATTTTCGCCTCGGAGTCACGCGCGGAAATCACCGCCTCCTGGAAAGTTAGTTCCGCCGCTTCCGTTTTGCCCTCGGTCCAATCATAGCCGTAGTTTCCCAGCGCGATAATCGTTTTCGCCGGTTCGAGATCATGCATGACCTTGATGAGATTGGCTTCATACCAATCCTGCGCGGCCACTGTTCCCGGATCGCTTACCGAGTAGTGCTGATCGTAGGCCATCAGCATTGTGTAGTCGTTGGCGCCAGCATAGGCCTTGTAATTCCAGCCCGGATCGGCAAAAGGAACGGCCTGCACCACCAGCAAACCTTTGGGAGCGAAGGCCGCGTGCAGCTCCTGGACGAAAGTCAACAGAGCTGGCTGCGTAGCCAGCGGTGGCTCCTCAAAATCTACACAAAGGCCGGCAAACTTATTTGTCTCGACGAAGGTAGTGAGCTCCTTGATCAGCTTTTGGCGGCTCGCCTCGTCGCCTACGGCTTGTGCGAGGAGACCGGGGTTCCACTGTTCGTCGATTAGATTTTGCACCATCGGGATGACCTGCACCTGCGGCCGCGTCAGTCGAATCCAGTTGAGTGCGGGCACGTCGACGTCAGTGACGAGCGGGCTCGCGCCGTTGGCAGTGTCTTGCAAGTGGGACCACTCCGCGATCACCCAGTCCATGTGATCCAGGTTTCGTTTCAACGACGCGTAACTCGATTCGTCCCAGTTAATGTAAAAGCCGATCGAGAGCGGTCGCGAGCTGGGGACAACTGGCGGCGGCAGCGTGGGCGGCGCCACCAACGCAGTTTGCGATCGTCGCTTGGCAGGCACGACTCGCGGCGTGGCAGCGAGCGCGTGCTGTAATTCCACCGCAGCCTTTTTTGCTTTTTGCTGACTGGGATTGGCGGGTGCGGTTAATGGTTTAGGCTTGATGTCAGCCGGCTGCGGCAAACTCGCGACCGGACGGATGTTGAAGCTGGGAAGCGCGGGATTAACCAGGACGCTGGCGATGAGCACCGCGGCCAGGCTCGTAACAATGACCGCGAGCGCCATCCAGGTGCGGCGCACTCGCCTCCAGCGACGGCCCGCGGGATCGTAGAACACGGGGGATTCAACGGATGACAACTGAAAGACTCTCCCTACTGCACGATGCATTCCTAATTTCTCACCGCTCCGTTTGTAACGCAAGCTGTTAGCTCTCTGGAGTCAAGACGCGAATTTGGAGTGCGGTGACCCGTCACCGCTTTGGTCCGCGGCGACTTGTCGCCGCGATCGAGGGTTCAACACAAGTAGCGCAGGGCCGCGACAAGTCGCGGCTTCCAAAGCGCTGACAGGTCAGCGCACTCCAAAAAAATGAAGCCGCCAACGCTTGCGCGCGGGCGGCTTCCGGTGAACTGTTGGGATTGGCCTGAGGCTCCGCTGTTGTCTCCCTGAAAAGGAGGAGCACTAGCAATGAGACGACTGAACCTAAATCCTAACGAGTTAATGATCAGGTTCAGAGGTCAGGCCGCAGCCACCTCACTGTGATAAAAACTCATATTTAGAATCACCTCCTTTCCAGTGTTAGCGCGATAATAAAATAGAAGTGATCAAGCGTCAATTAAATTCTTGAAGGCGAAACGGAACAGCAGACCCGCCGGCGTAAACCCGCCACGGATGTTCGATACCAAAGAAATAAGCGAGTTCACGGTAGTCAACACAATCGTGAATGACGAAGTCAGCGCGTTTGCCAGTTTCGAGTGATCCAATCTGCCGCCCGCGATTAACTGTGTAGGCAGCATTGATCGTAGCGGCGGTGATTGATTCGGCCGGCATCAGCTTCATGTGCGTTGACGCGAGCGAAAGAATCATTGGCATCGATGGGGTTGGAGACGAACCGGGATTGAAGTCAGTTGCGAGCACGACAGCCAGGCCGGCCTCGATCATCGCGCGCGCGGCCGGATAGCGATTCGCGCCGAGTGCGTAGACCGAACCCGGCAATAACACTGGCTGCACTCCGGCTGACGCGAGCGCCGCGATTCCTTCAGCGTCTGTATATTCAAGGTGATCGGCGGTCACTGTTTTGAGCGTAGCCGCTAACTTTGCACCTCCTGAAAGCGAAAGCTGATCGGCATGCACGCGCAAGCCCAGTCCTTCCGATCGCGCGGCTGACAGAATCTTCCGCGATTCGTCCGTCGTAAAAACCTTGTCTTCGCAGAAGACGTCGCAATACTCCGCCAGCTTCTCGACCGCGACCTGCGGCAACATCTCATCAATGAGCAGCGAAACATATTCCTCGCGTCGAGCTTTGTATTCTGGCGGAATGTCATGCGCTCCTAAAAAGGTGGAAACGTAAGATAGCGGAGTTTGGGAATTGAGCTGCTTGATGGCGCGAAGAATCTTTAGCTCGTCTTCAAGCGTTAAGCCATAGCCTGATTTAGCTTCGACTGTCGTCGTGCCTGTGCGCAGAAACCAATCTGCATATCGCTGACCCGTAGCGACCAATTCATCTAGCGTCGCCTCGCGCGTCGCGCGCACGGTTGCTTGAATGCCACCGCCACGCGCAGCAATTTCCTGGTAAGTAGTCCCGCCGACTCGCTCTTCGAATTCGCCAGCACGTGTTCCCGCAAAAACGGGATGCGTGTGCGCGTCAACAAAGCCTGGCAGCACGACGCGACCACCCGCATCGACTACTTCACAGTCAGCGCCAACGATGTCGATATGAGGCTCGAGCTCTTCGCGCGAACCAACGTGCGTGATTCGTTCG
>JANLYZ010000254.1:0-11079 GCA_031365905.1 Chloracidobacterium sp.
CTGGAGAAGACTTTCAAAGAGATGGAGCGCGTTGCCAGTGTCGCGCTCCGCCGCGAAGGTTTCCCTGCGGCGAAACAACGTCATCAACGTTCGCTGGCTTTGCGCTACAAGGGCCAGTCGTTTGAATTAGAAATCAAGCAGACGCGCGGGAACCTGGCTGCGAGTTTTCATCGCGCGCATGCGGAGCGCTACGGCTACGCGCAGAAATCAAACACCGTCGAAATTGTCAGTGCGCGTGTTCGTTCTATCGGCGTGGTGGGGAAACTGGCGGAGCGGAAACGCGGTGCTTCGGGTAATCGCGGGGTTGTGAGAGCAGCCAAGAGCGTCGACGCCTTCTTGAATGGAAAGAAGCTGAAGGTCGCGGTTTACCGTCGAGATGGATTGTCACCCGGCGATCGGCTGCGGACCCCGTGCATTGTTACGGAATACTCTTCGACTACATTGATCCCGGATGGCGCTCGCGCGCATGTTGATAACTATGGAAACTTGATCATTCAAGTAACCTAAATTAGCAGGTTAGGAAGGGGGCCTGCCCCCGCTTGTAACGCAAACTGTTAGTTTGCGTTTCAGTTCTATCGATAGCGTATGCCTTAACGACGCAAACTAACAGTTTGCGTTACATCAAGACCATGAAACAATTCGATCCCACAACACTTGAAATCTATCGCGCGCTCTACACTTCCGTCGCTGAAGAGATGGGCATCGCGCTCCGGCGCACGGCCTTTTCGCCAAACATCAAGGAGCGTCGCGATTACTCCTGTGCGGTGTTCGACGCCCGAGGTCGCGTGATCGCGCAGGGCGATCACATGCCGGTGCACCTCGGCTCAATGCCCATGGCCGTCGCGTCTGCTTTGAAAGAAATCGATCTGCAACCGGGCGATGTTGTTGCGCTAAACGATCCGTTTGCCGGCGGCACGCATTTGCCGGACGTTACGCTGGTAAGCGGAGTCTTCGCCGCAAGAAACGACACGGAGACACGGAGACGCGGAGACACGGGGAATCGTAGTCAGAACACTTCTGCTTCTCCGCGTCTCCGCGTCTCCGCGTCTCCGCGTCCGCTTTTCTATGTCGCCAACCGCGCCCACCACGCCGACATCGGCGGCGCGACGCCCGGCTCGATGGGGCTCGCAACCGACATCTACGGCGAAGGCTTGAGCATTCCGCCAGTGCGTCTGGTTAGAAACGGCGCGCTCGATGAAGACGTGATGCGGTTGATCCTCGCAAACGTTCGCAGTCATCATGAACGTCTTGGCGATTTCCAGGCACAGATTGGTTCACTGAAAACCGGCGCGACACGACTACTGGAAATTGTGGAACGGCGCGGGGCGCGTGAAGCTTCCGATTATGCAACTCATCTGATCGATTACTCTGCACGGCTGATGCGCCACGCGATCGACGCGATTCCTGACGGCGTTTACGAAGCCGAAGACGCGCTCGATGACGACGGCGTGAGCCGCAGCGAAGTTCCGATCAAGGTGCGAATTACCATCAAGGGAACGCACGCTTTGGTCGATTTCAAAGGCAGCTCGTCGCAAGTCGCCGGGCCAGTCAATGCGGTCGAAGCGATCACCGTGTCCGCCGTTTCATATGGCTTTCGTTGTCTGCTGGCGGGTGACGTGCCTGCCAGCGCCGGTTTGATGGCGCCGATTGAAGTCGTGGCTCCGAAGGGCACGGTCGTCAACGCGGTGCATCCGGCTGCGGTCGCCGGCGGCAACGTAGAAACTTCGCAACGCATTGTCGACGTGCTGTTCAAAGCATTGGCGAAGGCTCTACCAAACAGGATTCCAGCCGCGAGCCAGGGAACGATGAACAACCTGACGATTGGCGGCATCGATCCGCGCAGTGGTCTTGAGTTTTCCTACTACGAAACTGTCGCCGGCGGCATGGGTGCGCGGCCGGAGGAAGACGGCATGAGCGCCGTCCATACGCACATGACCAACAGCCTGAACACGCCCGCCGAAGCGCTCGAATATGCCTATCCGTTGCGGGTCCGTGAATACAAAATTCGCAAAGGCTCAGGCGGAAAAGGAAAACACAGTGGCGGCGATGGCATTGTCCGTGAGATCGAAACACTCGCGCCCGCGCACATGTCTTTGTTAGCTGACAGAAGAAAGCGCGCGCCTTATGGTTTGTCAGGCGGCGACGATGGCAGCACTGGAACCGCCACCATTATTCGCAACCGCCGCCCGCGCAAGATCGGATCGAAAGGTAGTTGGGAACTAAACGCCGGCGATCGTATTCGCATTGAAACCCCCGGCGGCGGGGGTTTCGGAAAAGCAGGTTCGCGTTCAAAGTAGCGGCGCGCTCAGTCTTGTGCTACTGAAAAACTTTCTGCACCGGAACAATAGTAACGTCTTCAGCTTTCGCGTCGATCTTATAAACCTCAATCACTTTGTCCTCTGCCAACAATTCAGCCGGGCGTGGCGCGTTGTACTTGATGGGTGAAGGAGCATTTTTGACGATTGCATCGCGCAACTCTCCCGCGTCCTTCGTTATGATCACCACGCGCATCCGATCGGATCGCAGGTAATGTTGAATCGCATTGTTTACCTCGGCTAGTGTCAACTTTGACAGACTATCGCGCATGTATGAATTGAAGTCGGGAATTTTGTAGTAACGACTGTCGAGCGCATACCCGAGTTGTGAGTCCTGAGTGTCCGTCAGAAGATTGACGTTCTTCAAAAGAAAGTCGCGTGTACCTTCGAAGGTAGCCTGCGACATGCCCTCGCGCACGAGCTTGTCGTATTCATAGAGCGCCGCGCGCAAGGCAAATTGTCCGTTTTGCGGTTCAAGCGGCCTGATCCAGATTTGAAAAATCTGTTGTTGTCGTCCGAGATTCGGATCGGGTTGAAACTGAAACATTCCACGCGGGAAGTATTCGATGTAAGCGTAGTCGCCATAGTTCAGTCCGCGCAGCTCGCGGAGCCTTTGATAAAGATGGCTGTTGGAAGAGCGATGCTGTCCGAAGTATGACGCCACCACCGCGAGCGCGGGCCAATCCTTGTCCTTGCGGGTCACATCGATTGGGAATCCCATTGAGATCGCGGTTGAGCGCGTGTCGCGTTGGACGATTTCGATATGCATGCCCGGGCTAAGCTGCGGCTTCGCGAAAATTTTCCTGCCGGCCGCCGCACCAGCCGGGAGCTTCGCGAAATCTGATTGCACTCGCTGAACAAACGCCCCGGAATAACCACCAGCCACACCGAGCACGAGATTCGCGCGCGTGTAGTTTTCGTCATAAAACTTGCGCACGTCAGCCAGCGTCAGTCGTTCCAGCGAACTAAGACTCCCGACGTTGTGATGACCATAGGGAAGGTTTTCGTAAATCACATTGTAGAGTTGTTCCTTGCCCAGTTCCTCGTCGTTGCCTTCGCGCAGCGACACCTTGAGAAAATTAATCGCCTCGGTTTTCAGTCGGGTGAAATCTTCCTGCCGAAAGCCGGGGTCGAGCAGCATCTGGCTGATAATCGAATAATAAAGATCGAGATTATCCACGTGCGTTGTGCCCGTGAAAACGGTCATCTCCTTATCGATTTGAGAATTGAAAGACGTCGCCAGCGGGTAAAACTTATTGGTGATTTCGTCGTACGACATCTGCCGCGAACCGCCTTCAGACAACATCGCCGCAGTCAACGCGGCCACACCTTCTTTGCCGGCGGGATCGGATGCTGAGCCAGCGTTGAATAAAATGCGAAACGTAACCAGCGGAGATCGATGCGGTTGCAGGACGCTCGGGATTGCAGATCTCGTTGACGTTGAAGCTTTGCGCGTTTGCAAAACCGGCTTGCCCGATACGACTGCGACAGTGATCACCAACGCGACGCAGGCCTGAAGCAACCGCAACGAAAAAATTGTCCGTGGTGTTTTAAGACGTGCTTTGCCGTTCATTACTCCGCACCTCCTTTGGCTTTCGACGTCAGCGTAACAATCGTGCGATTCTGATCGACAAAATACCTGGCTGCCGCCGCGCGCACATCTTCCGGTGTAAC
This sequence comes from Chloracidobacterium sp., assembly GCA_031365905.1. Lineage (GTDB taxonomy): Bacteria > Acidobacteriota > Blastocatellia > Pyrinomonadales > Pyrinomonadaceae > PSRF01. The sequence goes on from JANLYZ010000254.1 coordinate 3,990, forward strand.
TCGATCGTAGAGTGCATAGACTTTGTTGACTGACTCGGGCGTCCCGCGAAGGCCAACGTAGGACGCCAGCGTGCCGGCGATTGCGGAGGAGCTATTCAGCGAGAGCGCAAAGCTGTAACGCAGACGTGAACGGGTGGCGTCGAGCTTGTCCTGCGGGATCAATTCTGTCGTGAAGCGCTTGTAGGTCGCGAGCACCTCGTCGCGCACATGGTCCAAATCCTTCTCATCTTTAACCCGCGATTCTACGTAGAAAAGTTCGGGATCCATCCGATCCGCAAATGAAGTGTCCAGCGAGTCAACTTTCTGTTCTTTCAACACGAGCTTCTGGTAAAGATCGGAATTTTCACCAAAAGCGTAAGCCTGCAATAGATCGAGCGCGGCATGGTCAATGTCGGTGTCGGAATAAGCTGGACCGCGAAACGCAACGTCAACATAAGGCAGCGTCGGCGACGGCCAGTCGATGTGTTCAGCGCGCGCCTCCGTTTGTGCGGGTTCGTTGGGAATCTGCGGCGTGTAATCACCGCGCTTCCAATCGCCGAAATATTTCTTGACCATGGCGAGCGTTTGGACGTGCTGCACGTCGCCAACGATCATCATGATGACATTTTCCGGACGGTAGTAGCGGTGATAAAACTGCAAACTGTAATCATACTGGTTGGGCATGTCCTCGATATCTTTGATGAAGCCCATCGCGGTGTGCTCGTAGGTATGTTTCCGGTAAGCAGTGGCGCGCAGGACCTCGAAAAGTTTTTCAGTCGGGTTCGAGCTGTTCTTGTTGAATTCGCCCAGCACCGCTTTCGTCTCGGTCTTGTAAGCATCAGGCGAATACTTGAGACGCTGAAAGGTGTCTGCGTTGAGTTGCAGGATCGTATCGAGATCCTCTTTGGAAAAGACCTCGTGAAAAACCGTTCGGTCGTCTGTGGTGTAGGCGTTATCGTCGGCGCCGGCCCGCTTCAAAATTGCATCGCGTTCTTCCGGCGTGTAGTGCTCGCTGCCGCGAAACATCAGGTGCTCGAAGAGATGCGCATAGCCACTCTTGCCACGCTCAACTTCATTACGCGCGCCGGCGCGCACTACGGTGTAAACCGCAACTATGTTGGGAAAGTCGGTAGGGACAGTAACCAACCGCAAGCCGTTTGGCAGATTGTCGATCGTATATTCATACGGGAAGATCTTTTGTTTTTGCGGTTGAGAACTCCGCGGTGTTGCCCCGCGCGGCTTGCGCTGCGCAACCGCAGCAAGCGACAAAGACACCAGCAGTAAGATCGTTGCTAAAAATCGCATAACTGAACAAACTCCTCAATAGTTTCTTCGGATGCCGACGATGATTGTCCTTATATCCTCACGAGCAACGCTTCGCGTCAAGTCGTCAGCCGGCGATAAATCCCCGGCATGCGCTCAGGAGCAGCGGCGCAGCCGCAAGTGAGCGCCTGACGGTTTGGCGGGAGGCGATGATGGCAAGACCGTGAGCAATTACGTAATCAAATTGCGAATTGAGTTGACGTACTCTTCGGCGTCCGAAGCCATCCACACTAGCATTAGACTGTCGATCGCTCGTCGCGTCGTACGCTTTTGAGGAATGATCAAGACTCCTTGGCTATTGTTCGTCTTAATAAACTCCCCAAAGGCTGCGGGCATTGTTCGCTGATCCTGCGTTACCAGAATTCTTCATTCACTTGCTGCGATAGCTAACACTTGAGCATCAGGTAGTCCGTGCAGGTGCGCCTCATGCGCCGTTTTGAAATCAATCTCAGGCACCTGACGAAGGACACCACTCAAAATATGTTGGTTGAGGTTTGCGTCTGCTAGAAAACGGACTTTCACGACTGTGAGGCCAACAGCTCTTTCCGCGCCTTCTCCATCTTCTCATACCACTCGGGATATTTTTCACGCGAGGCTTGTTGGAACTTTTCAAATTCCTTTTCGCCGTCAATCAGATACTGATCGATGGCCTCTTGGTTCGCAAGATAGTAAACAATTGCTCCATAAACCTGCTCAAGCGTGAGCGCAGGATAGGATTGCCGAATACATTCCGGCGAAGCTCCGCTTTTGAATTCGTAGACCACAGAGTCCAGCGATACTCGCGTACCGCCTACTCTGTACGCACCTTCCTTCAGTTCTACGTATTCTTTACTCATCGCATTTACTGCTTTCTGCCTTCAAGGGAAAAGACAAACAGATCGTAAAGCAAGCGGCCCTCGTCTGTAAAGACAGCCGACTAATCAATTGCACCGATACCTTACTGAGTTTCTTGCATTGAGGCTACGCGACCTAAGTCGTCAGCCGGCGATAAATCCCCGGCAGGCGCTCAGGCAGTGTCATCACGTCGTCAATGATCGTGTAACCAATCTCGCCGTACAAATCTCGCAACTCTGTTTCCGACTCCCGATCAATCGTAATGCAAAACGGCGTGATGCCCTGCTCCTTCGCCTGTCGCAATGCCTCGCGCGTGTCCTCGCGCGCATAACGCGCGTCGCCGTAGTCATGATCATAAGGCCGGCCGTCAGACAAAACGATCAGCAGACGCGTGCGCGCCTCCTGCTTCGCAAGTTTCGCGGCAGCGTGGCGGATGGCCGCGCCCAGCCTGGTGTTGTTTTGAAAAGCGATGCCGCCGATGCGCTGCTTCACTTCGTCGGAATACTTCTCATCGAAGTCTTTGACCACATAAAATTTTACGTTGCGCCGGCCCTCGGAAGTGAAGCCATTGATCGCATAGGTGTCGCCGACGGCCTCCAGCGCTTCGCTCATTAAGACCAACCCTTCTTTTTCAATCTCGATGATGCGCCGGCCGGGACGCGTGTAAGGTTGCAACGGATGGCGTCCAATCGTGCGCGCGGTCGATGAGGACTGATCCAGCAGAAAAGAAACCGCCACATCGCGGCGGCGACGCAAACGCTTCGTGTAGAGCCGTTCGGATTGATGTCCGCTCCCGACCTTCGCAGCGCGGCGGTCGATTACAAAATCTATCACGGCATTGAGATCAAACTCTTCGCCATCTAACTCATTTGTTGTGCGCTGCAAGTCCTCCGGCTTCAGCAACTGAAACTGATAACGAATCGACGAAATAACGCCCTTGTAACGCTCGCGCGTTTGTTCGACAAACTCGCGGTCGCCATGCTTCACGCGCTTTTCGATCACGCGACACCAGCCGAGACGGTGATCGGTTAACTCCCGATCCCACTCGTCATAGTTGTAGGCCACCTCGCCCTCTTCGAGTACCTGCTCGGGAAGTTCTCCTTCCGTCCAGGCTTCGGCGCCGGCGAGTTCGTCAGGCTCACCGTCAGCATCGGGATCGTTCCAGGCGTTGAAGAGTTCACGCGCGTCGCGGCGCTCGGGCTTTTGTTCCTTCGTGGGGCGATTAAAGCTCTCGGTGGAGATCGAGTTTTGGTCTTCTGATTCTGAAGGCTCTTCCTGAACTTCAACTTCCTGGATCGAATCATCATTTGGCACGATTGACTGGAAGAGCGCGTAGACACGGCTGGTCGCCAGCAAGCTATCTGCGACAGTTGCCGCAGGGTCGTCGAGATATTCAGTCGTTAAAGTTTCCAGCTCGGAAACAATCTGACCGTAATACTGTCTCGCATCGTCGGTTGCCCCGCCGAGCAATGTAGTTTGAAAAAGTAATTCAAAAGGAAGCAGTGTGGCGGGCAATTCGAGAACTGAAGGACGCGCGCGGCGCAGGTGTTCGCGAATCAAATCGAGATCGCGAGCGAGCCCGCGATACTTCGCGCGCAGGCGGCGATCTATGCGGCAGTTTTCCAGCGTACCGAAAATGCGGCGCGCGAGCTGCGGATGCGGAAACAGCTTCAGCGCCTGTCGATAGTCAACGCTAGTAGGACAGACATTCCTGTCTGTCCTTTCTTTCGCCTGGGACTCGTCCGCCTCAGGGACAGGCAGGAATGCCTGTCCTACTACCATCTCATCGGGCAGCGAAAACGCAGCCAGCGCATCCGCGTTTTCCGGCTTGTAAGTTTCGGCGAGTTCGGCATACGCGGCTTGCAGCGGCGCTGTGCCTTGCGCATATGTTCCAAACTCAATCTGTCCGGCCGCATGCGCGGCGAGCACTTTGTACAGACGGAAGTCGAGTTCATCGTCGGCAAACTCAGCTACCACCGAAGGCAGATGGATAGTCCGGCCGTCGGCGATGCGCGCTTCGAGCGGCACCGCGGCTAGTGGACTTATCTCAACTTCATCGCCCGTCAGCCCCTCGATGTAGAGGACGAGCAGATGGCGAACATCTTCGAGCGCGAGTCCATTGCTGCCGCTGCGCAAGGCGTCGTAACTACCGCGTGTCTCCAGCGCGAAATAACTGCGCCGCGCGCGCGCGTCTTTGCTATGTGCCGCTAGACCTTCTCGCGCCCATTGTTCGAATTGTCGAATTTGGACAGTCCTGAGTGCCAACGAGCTCGATCGAAAACACGCGAGCGCCGCTTCGGCGTCAGCCTCTGCAATTTCATTTGTTAGCTTTATTACGCGCAGCGCGAGATTGATTAACCGGTCGTGATCGTGTTGGCTTGCGAGCCCACGAACAAACCGCAGACTGCTGCGAACAAAAGCGACCAGGCTCGCGTTGCCATGTTTGGCCACGGTCCAGAGGAGCTTGATCCAGTCGTCGAATATTTCCGGCAGCGCTCGTAAGAGTTCGCCGCCCGTGGTCAAAACCTGCAGAGCCGAGCCGCCACCGCGTTCGAGAAAACCGAGCGTGCTCGCCATCAACTTTATTGCGTTCGGCGAATTAAGACTTGCGAGCGCGGCGGGGAGCGCTGTCCAGGCGTCTGCCGCAATGCCGCCGGCTCGCGCAGCAAACTCTGCCGCCAACTCAATTCCCTTTTGCGTCACCGCCGGATCTTTGCTTCGTCGTAAACGCGTCAGGACTTCCGGCGTTGATTGAAGAAACTCGGCGCTGTGCTTCGCTGACCTTCGGGAAATTTCCGCTGCGACATCGAGAACGGCTGCGAGTTCGTCAGTGTTGCTGATCGTTTGTGCGAGCGCCGGCAGCTTATGAAACGTTTCGACTGCGATTGGAGAGGAGAGCGTGATCTGGCGCGAGCAAAGTTGGAAGACGATAGGATGAACGCTGGCAGTAATGTCTTTGAACTCGGCGACTCCTTCCGTGAAGAAAGTGATCGCGGTTTCGGCGTCGCCGAGCGCCAGACGCCGGCCGAGTTCACCCCACGAGCGCAACTCCGCAGCTTCCAAAACCTCCGCTGCCGCCGGCGCCGCGCGCAGAAATTCAATGCCCGCGCGCAATGAGATTGTGGCGATCGCAGCGCTCGTTTCCAGCGCCGCCGCTGACTTCTCCAACGGCAAACTCGCAAGCTCGCGCGTCAACCGGAGAAACGACTGACGCTCTGCGCTGGGAATTTCGGACTCAATGTTCTCGTCTTGCATTGATTGCCGGGAAGCCCTGACATCGTATTTTGTAAGCAGGAAACAGACGGAACTCGACGGCGGGACGAATTAGCCTTAGAAATAAATTATGATCTCGTACTGTTTGTCACGACTAAATAAACAATTCGGCAGACACGTGGAAAACCTCTGCCAGTGCCTTTGCTTGCGCCTTACTAATTGCCCGCTTACCGTTAATCACTTCTGAGGCTCTACCTTTAGAACCAAAAAGTTGTGCCAAGTCGGTTTGCTTCAGTCCACGCGCATCCATTAGCTCTTGCAAGACTTCGTGCGGCTCTGCATCGCCGAGGTGGTAAAACTCTGCTTCAAAATCTGCTATTAATTTACCCAGCAGTCTCAACAACTCACCTTCTTCAGGCGTCAACCTGTCACCCTTTGCCATGAACTGCTCGACTAGAGCTAGCATACGGTCATTCTGATCTTCGGTTCTAATGACTGTAGGCCTCACTCTAGCCAGCAGCTTGCCGTACTTCTGTTGATTAATTGCTGATACTACCGTGCTCATGATTTCCACTTATCTTTGTCGTATTCTTTGTGGGTTAAGATTGTTCGTATTGATATTAGTTGAAATTGGTAATTGATTTCCGTAATCAGTCGATATCGATTGCCCCGTACATTAAAAACCGTGTAATTCCCTACCAAGTCAGCATGTGGAAACGTCTGTCGAACCGACACAAGGCTTTTCCAATTAGCCTCTTTAGCTATTTTGTACCACCTGGTCAAGGACGATTCGGAATCTCGATGTAATCTCGCAAACTCCCGGATTTTCCTGCCGCCTATTATGTTCATACAGTTTTCCTAATGGAGTAAGTATTAATTGAAAATAATTGTTCATAGATTGCGCTCCATAGTCTCGATAAGTCTCTCCTCACCTGCGTACACCAAAGTTTGAGACGCCGGCAGGTTCCCATATTGGGAACCGCAAGTCAAGGTCTTCCTTAAATACTGCGGCATGGCGTTCAGCGCTGTCAGAAACCGCAGTCGTGTGTCGAAATGCTAAATCACCGTGGTGATGATCTCGCGGATGCTGCGTTGCAACTCGCGGTCGTCGGTGATGGGGGCGCACATGGCGGTTTCAGCGGCAGTGATGGGCGGGATGCCGAGCGTGATCAGTTGCGCGGCATAAATCAGCAGGCGCGTGGAAACGCCTTCTTCCAAGCCGTGGCCGCGCAGGTTGCGAACCTTCTGACCGATGAGCACGAGGTCGCGCGCCGTGACTTCGTCGACTCCGCCTTCACGGGCCACAATTTCTGTTTCCATTTCCGGCGGTGGATAGTCGAAGTCAATCGCCACGAAGCGCTGGCGGGTAGACTGTTTCAAGTCCTTCAGAATTGATTGGTAACCAGGGTTGTAGGAAACCACCAGCATGAAATCCGGCGGCGCATCGAGAATTGTGCCGCGTTTCTCAATCGGCAAACGGCGACGATGATCGGTAAGCGGATGAATGATAACAATCGTGTCTTTGCGTGCTTCGACCACTTCATCGAGATAACAGATGGCGCCGTTTCGGACCGCGGAAGTTAAGGGACCATCGTGCCAAACCGTCTCTTCACCCTCCAACAAAAATCGCCCCACCAGATCCGTGGCCGACAAGTCTTCATGACAGGCAACCGTAATGAGCGGTCGCTCCAGGCGCCACGCCATGTGTTCGACAAAGCGCGTCTTGCCGCATCCAGTCGGG
>JANLYZ010000259.1:0-2725 GCA_031365905.1 Chloracidobacterium sp.
TGAAATCGAGATTAGAAGGCAAAGCTAATGAACTGCGCGCCTGACCTTCTCCCTCAAAACAGTACCAACCTAAAATAGAGAAAATCGGGCAATTATGACAGGATGAAGGGACATAATTGCCATGAAGAAATCAAAGTTCACCGAATCGCAGATCGTGTTTGCGCTGCAGCAGGCGGAGACGGGGGTAGCGGCGGCGGAGGTGTGCCGGAAGTTGGGTGTAAGCGAAGCCACGTTCTACAACTGGAAGAAGAAGTTCAGCGGGCTGGGCCCCACGGAGCTGAGGCGTTTGCGCCAGTTGGAAGAAGAGAACAGCCGGCTGAAGCAAATAGTGGCAGACCTGACGCTGGACAAGCAGATGCTGCAGGACGTGTTAAAAAAAAAGCTTTAAGAAGTGGACAAAGGAAGCAGCTGGCGAGCGGTCTGTTGGCGGACTATCGGGTGTCGGAGCGCCGAGCCTGTGCGGTGGTAATGCTGTCTCGAACGGTGTTTTGCTACATCGATCATAAGCGGGACGATCGGGCGGTGAGGCAGCGGATCAGAGAGATCGCCGAGACGCGCGTGAGGTATGGTTTCCCCCGGATCCAGGTACTGCTGCGGCGGGAAGGTTGGGGCGACAACCATAAGCGCACCTACCGTATTTACAAGGAAGACGGCTTGAACTTGTGAAGCACACGACCGCGGCGCAGCAAGTCGGCGGCGCACCGGCAGGAGCGGCCGGTGCTGACTGGACCACACCAATGCTGGAGCATGGACTTTGTCAGCGATCAGCTGTTTGACGGGCGGCGATTCCGGGCCTTAACTTTAGTCGATAACTATAGCCGCGAGTGTTTGGAAATCGAGGTGGGCCAGAGCTTGAAAGGCTTTGACGTGGTGGCGGTGATGGAACGAATCAAAGAGCAGCGGGGCGTGATCCCGAAGCGCATCCAGGTGGACAACGGCAGCGAGTTCATCTCGAAGGTGTTGGACAAGTGGGCTTATGAGAACGAGGTGACGTTGGACTTCTCCCGACCGGGAAAACCGACTGATAACCCGTTCATCGAATCATTCAACGGCAGCTTTCGCGACGAGTGCTTGAACGTCAACTGGTTCCTTTCGCTCGAGGACGCGCAGGAAAAAATCAAGGCCTTCAAGGATGATTACAACGGCTTCAGACCGCACAGCTCGCTGCGCGGTCTGACCCCAAATCAGGTGCTCGAAAGGCACCTCCCAGACCCGAAATTTTCTACTTTAAGCTGGCCCTGAAAATGGGGTAGGGTCAAAACCCGGAAGTCTCTACTTATGAGTGGTCCTAAATTGGGGAGGGTTACACTGAGAGGCAATATAACACCGAATAGCCGCTGCCTCGAAGGGCTGAGGTGATGGATGATGACGACCAGATCTATCTCCATTCTTGTGCTTCAGTTCACCTCGTGAGGTTGTTCTCAGCCTGGAGTTCTAATTCCGAAACCCGGATCTAGTCGCTAATCGCTACTTCTTCCCTCGGTAGGTTTCTGGTTGCTCTGCCCAAAAAATCCATGCAGCGCCATTCTTATGTTTTTGGCGCGGGGAGAGGAATCCACGCTGTTCAAGCAACGTGCGTGCAGCGCGCTGCATGTTTGCGTACAAACACTGCGTGATGTCCGAAAGCTCCCACCCCTGTTTCGACAGTCCAGTCTCCCGAAAGGCCCGTTCCATCTTCTTGCCTTTCTTCTCAAACATGGCGACCAACTCTTTACTCATCTCGTCGCAGAGCGCCTCAAACTCAGCGCATTCCTCGGCCCTGAAAACCGGAAAGTTTGGCTCATAGTAGCGCTCAGTCGGATACTTCTTCTCCCACTCTTCAGATTCACGCAGTAGCTCGCTCTTGATCATGTCATTGATGTGCGTATGAACACTCGGCGAGGACAGGTCCAGAGCTTCGGCTAGCTGCGAGATGGTTTTTGGCTCGCGGGCCACGAGGTTGAGGATCTCTTCCTTGGTACCGTTCGGTAGTAATTTCCTTTTTGTAATCTCCGCCCAGGGGTCGCTGTAACCACCAGTGCCGGCGGAAACACATTCACAGGGGAAACGCAGGCCTTTTGAGTCATTGGGAATAGCCATTCTTATCCTCTCTAAATTCAATATTAGGGCGCACCCTAAAGCTGGCCTTTACATTCTTAATATTAGGGCGTACCCTAAAACCCTCGATCCCTTCCCCCTAATATGAATTCCGCTCGCGCGTGTTGCGCGATTAGCTGTCAATCCCTCGCGGACAACAACCACTTGCGTCTTGGACGAAAGGAAGTAGAACAATATGCGCGAAGATAGAAGGAAAGCAAATCCACATGCGAACCACGATGTCAGTCCGCCCGTCCGGGTTAACGTCGCTGGTCTCGGCAAGATAATCGCCCTACTGATTCTTGTTGCGCTCGGCCTGGTCTATGTCACCGAGCGCGCCCGGGCGCAGCAACGAGCGGCAATGCCGCAAAAGCCTGATGGGTTCAATAGTCGAATCGATAGCAATGCACAACGGATGCTGGAGGAAGGAAGACGAATATTTCGTTATGACACCTTCGGCGATGAGGTCTATTGGACGGACACGCTCAAGTTACATCGCGCGCTTGAGGGTCAAAAGCTTGGAGGCGTTGGCCCAGGAGTCAGCCCCAAAGCTGCGCTCGCAGTCGGCTTAAAAGTTGATATGGATGCCTTGCCGGCTGATCTTGTCGAGAAGGTTAAGAAGGGCGAGGTCAACTTAGATGATCCCGCG
>JANLYZ010000317.1:0-8757 GCA_031365905.1 Chloracidobacterium sp.
GCGCGTTGAAACGTGCGCGCGCGCAGTTCGTCGGGAGTCAGGCGACTGCGCGACTCAGCTTCTGCAGTTTTGGGTTTTGGACGACGTGCGCGCATTTGAGCAACAAAACATTTACCACAATGAGACTGCCAAAGCACACAAGTACAGGGGCACCTTGAACGCTGGACGTCCAGACTCAACCTCTTCACTGGGACCGCGGGCGTCCCGCCCGCATGTGCCAGCACTGAATCTTCTTCCAGGGCAAGTGGCAACCACTAAATCCTTTTCGCGCTTCGCGCTCATTTGCGGGCGGGTCGAGCACCCCAACAGATAGAAAAACATCTGTTGGGGACCCCGCACGCCCGCGGTCCCAGTGAAGAGGTTGACTTTGCAAACCCAAATTGCATGGAGCCAGCAGTGAATCGCCAACGGTGCGTGCGACCATCTAGAATGAATCGTATGGATGGAGTTCTGGTAATCGACAAGCCTACGGGCGTCACTTCGCACGATGTGGTTGATCAAGTTCGACGAATCCTGCATGTGCGGCGCGTGGGGCACACGGGAACTCTCGATCCTTTTGCGACGGGCGTGCTCGTTATTCTCGTTGGACGCGCCACGCGTTTGGCGCAGTTTCTCAGCGGCGTGGAAAAAGAATACGAGGCCGTGATTCGGCTGGGCTACGCCACCGATACGGGAGACGTGACGGGAAAGCGAATTGACAACCTGGAAACAAATTTAAAAGAGGAACCGACAGGAATGTCTGGCCAACGCTGGAGTGCGGAGCAAGTCGAAGCGGCGCTTGAAGGCCTGCGCGGCGAGATCGATCAAGTGCCGCCGATGTATTCCGCGAAGAAGCAGGGCGGGCGCAAGCTCTACGAACTCGCGCGTCGCGGTGAAGAAGTGGAACGAAAGCCGGTGCAGGTTTGCATCTATAAGTTTGAGGCTATCAAACCCGCTGGCGAGTTGCTGAAAGATAATTTGGATGGCACGTTTGATTTCGAAGTCCGCGTCGCGTGTTCGTCCGGCACTTACGTAAGAACGCTCGCGGAAGATTTTGGCAAACGATTACAGGTGGGGGCGCATCTGGCGGAGTTGCGCCGCACGCGCGCGGGCGATTTTCAAATTGCACAGGCGCACACGCTGGCACAGTTGAAAGCGAGTGCTGACGAAGAAGCGCTGGGCCAGATAATGCTTCCCACCGATGCAGCACTGACTCGTCTGCCGGTTTTGGATTTGGGTCCTGAAGATGTGCGCCGCGTGCAAAATGGCATGCCGGTTCGCGTTTCCGAAACCGTGTGGAGCGATGGAGCGCGGGTTAGAATGCGCGACGGGCAGCGCAACCTGGTAGCGGTTGCAGAGTTTGACGCTGCATCGGGATCGTTAAGGCCGAGCGTTGTGATCGCCCGAGACAACTAATGAAGAAGCGTTACTGGATTGGCGGGATTTCGGCAACTTTGACGGCGGCTTCGGTGGCTGCGAAGCTTTTGTTGCGCCCGAAGGATGTCGAGTGGGAGAAGCACCGCGCGGTTGTCTTTCATTCGGACTACTCGCGCTTCATGGAAGTTGACGGCGTGCGCCTTCACTATCAGGAAGCCGGCGACGCGAGCGCGCCACCGATGATTTTGATTCATGGCTTCGCCGCGTCGAACCTCGTTTGGAGCAAAGTGTTTTTGGAACTCGCGGCAGCGGGTTACCGAGTAATCGCGCCGGATCTGCCCGGCTATGGTTATTCGGCGAAGCCGCGTCATCTGGATTACACCATCGCGAGCCAGGCGGAAATAGTTGTGAGCTTCCTGAGGCAATTGGAAATCGAAGGCGCAATTTTTCTGGGGAGCTCTTACGGCGCGGCGATAGCAGCGACGATCGCACTTGATCATCCGGAGTTGGTCGAGAAGTTAATCATGGTGGGCGCGGTCAATAACAACAGGCCGACGCGGTATTTGTTGATGCGACTCTTCGGCTCGCCAATTATCGGCGACATTCTTTCGCCGCTGCTGGTTGGCTCGCGCCGGCTTTTGCGTCTCAGGATGAAGCGCGTGTATGACCGGCATTCGTGGGTGCTTGACGAACGCAGAGTCGATGCGCGGCATCTGCCGCTCAGCACGCGTGGCGCGCATCGAGCGATCATTCGCACGGTGCGGCGTTGGGACGCCGAACGCGTTTCGCGCGAAGCGCATCTGCTGACGCAACCGACGCTGTTGTTATGGGGCGATACTGATCGGGAAGTGCCACTCGCGGATGGCGAGCGACTGCACGAGTCAATTCCGGGTTCGCGTTTGATTGTGTTTCGTGAGTGTGGGCATCTGCCGCATGAAGAATATCCGGAAGCTTTTGTTAGGTTAGTTTTGGAGTTTTGTTCCTGATGAAGAGCGGGCAGCCCCTACAAGATTTGTTCGATCCCCAGCCGTTTCGCGAGTCCTTCGCCGCCCCAGCCCATCACGACGTTGTGATTCCAACTGAAAAACGGACGTGCGATGGGCGCGAGCAGGTTCATCCAGGCCTTTGTCGTTTCTACTTTCCAATCGTAACGTACTGTTGTTATCCCGTCGGCGTGGGATAGTTGCCAACGGCCAGTGCCCTGAAGTTCGCCGATGGCGCGGCCTTCGATAATTGAAATGGGCTCGACGCGAGTCGACTCCATTTCAAAGATGAGGCGATAGGGAAGTTTGCTTTTCCAGGTGTAGCGATGAATGGCGCCGACGTGATTAGCATCGCCGTCTTTCAACTTTTCGACTTTCTCAACACCGCGCCACCACTCCGGCCAGTTCTCAGAATGGAAAATTAGATCCCAGACTTTTTCCTGCGGAGCTTTGATGCGCCAGATGGTCGTGAATTTGTAGTCGGCCATTTTTGGAGTGCGCTGACCTGTCAGCGCTTTAGTCGGCTGCGACTTGTCGCAGCCTGATGATTGGGGTCGGTGGTAACGCGGCGTCACACCGCCGCGTATTAAAGCGCCGGCAGGTCGGCGCACTCCAAAAGTTCAAGCTATGTTCAGCGCCTTGCCGACCGATGGATCGCGGCGGACGCGCCAGATTTTTGAGTCAAGGTAATAGTGAATGAATGCGTAGCCCCAGAGAAACGAAATGCCGAGTTGAGTTGGGAGTGATGGATCGCCGAGGCTGCCGTCGCTGTGCTTTAGAGTCATGTAGCCGAGGATTTGTCTCGGCCCCTGGTAGATCAAGCCGAAAAGGATGCCGAAAGCGATGTAGTAAAGGAGACGGCGGCTGATCAGTTCAGCGGCGCCGTATTGCTCGCGAGCAGACAGGATGTCTGCGCTCCCAGCCTTGTATTTCTTGTTATGAAACCAGATCAGCCGATGATATTGCAGGTTGTGATAGATGGTTAGAATCGCAACGATCGCGATTGGTTTGTGTGGCATCGGCGTTAGCAATACGATCCAATGCATCGGGATCGCGGCGGCTAGTAATAAATATTTGGGAACATCGAGCGGCTCGCCTGTGATCAGGCGCTGCATTTGTCTTCCCAACCACGCAACCGCCAGCACAATCGTACCTGCGAGCAAAATCGCCGCTAGTCCATTCACGCCAGACTGTAACGCCGCCGGCACGCGCTTCATCGCTTCCGGATCGCGCGCGATGAAAGCGACGAAGGGATAGTTAAAAGCAAACAACAAGAGCAGACGGTCGAGCGCGTTATCAACCGGCGCGAGATCGTTGTTCTTCTTTTTGTAGAGCACCATGAAGCCGTAGTGCTGTTTCACCAGATGGTAATAAGCCCAGAGCGCGGCGAGAAAAAAGAAGATAAGCCCCGCGCCGGCGTAGACCGTGATAGGACCAACGGCGAAGAAGAGAAGCGAGCCCCAAAGGAGACGTCCACGGCTTTGTCGTTCAGTGCGATCGAAATAGGTGCGTGAGAACGTGCCGAAGACGTGTGGGGCGTCGATCAGGATTGCCCAAAGCGCAACCATCGGTATGAGCGGCAACACGCCGTTCACGTAAAGGACCAACAGCAGGTAACTCGAAGCGACGGATCCGATCAACCAGATGAGATCCGCGCGCGCGCTGATGATCCAACGCGCTGAGATTGCGCTTGGTCGAACTCTATCGATCGCTTCTATAGAGGTTGCCATTTGGATTTTTGGCAGAAGCGCGCGCGCCAGCAAGGGCTCAAGTTCTTAAGCTAATCTTTAGCCCTTGCTGACCTGCGGGCTTCTGCCGTTTGAAAACGTCCGTTCGCGAGTAGGATTCTAACACCGACGCAAATACACGCAGAAGGCAAGCGGCTGATTGATTAGGCGTTAGAAATCGTTTCTTCAATACCACAACGCGGACAGGCAAGCGCGTGACGTGAAGAATCGGTCCAACCGGCGAGCGCCAGAGCTGGCACCTTGTCCTGCTGAACACCACGAACTGCTGGAGGCTGATGCTGCGTCTCGGTGTCGGCGGCGCTGCAATGTTTGCAGAGCCAGCCGTAACCGAGATTGAAGAAGTGGTTGGTTTGGTTCATTGAAGAACGGAGGTCAGAAGTCAGGGGGCAGAAATCAGAGGTCGGAGGTCAGAGGTTAAATACTACCGCCCCACTACGACCTCTGACCGCTGACTTCTGAACCTCTGTTTCTTAGCGAGCAGCCGGCCCTGTTAGTCGCACCGGCACGCTCATCCGCCGACCGTTTCGCAGAATTTGCAGTTGCACCGTATCCCCGACTTGATGCTTATCCAGCAAGCGATAAAGATCATCCGTGTTCGCAATCTTTTCCCCATCCATGCCGAGGATGATGTCGCCGAGGGCAAAGTCGCCATTCTCGGTTTGCGTGACAGCGCGCAAGCCCGCATTGGCCGCGGCTTCGCCGGGCGCAACTTGAATAATGATCACGCCGTCCGAAACCGGCAGATCAAGTTGACTCTTGAGCGGTTGAACATCGCGGGTGCCAATTCCAAGTTTGGGCCGGCGCACTTCGCCTGACTTCAACAACTGCGGCACGATGCGCTTGGCGATGTTCACCGGCACCGCGAAACCTACGCCGGCGGAAGCGCCAGATGGTGACAGGATCTGCGAATTGATTCCGATCATACGGCCGTGCGAGTCGAGCAATGGGCCGCCGGAGTTTCCCGGATTGATCGACGCATCGGTTTGGATCGCGCCTTCGATGGGCCGTCCATTGCGCGCGCGTATCGGACGCTGCAAGCCGCTGATAACGCCGGTGGTTAAAGTTCGATCGAGACCGAAGGGGTTGCCTATCGCGAGGACCTTCTGTCCGACGTCGAGTTTATCCGAGTCGCCCAGCGTAATGATCGTTAACGGCTCTTTTGGCTTTTCAATCAACTTGATTACGGCGAGGTCAGTATCCGGATCGCCGCCCACCAGTTGGGCCGCGTAGTTCTTTTGTCCCCCGAAACTGACGGCGAGTTTCGTCGCCCCCTCGATCACGTGATAGTTCGTCAGGATGTTGCCCTCCTGATCGATAACGGAACCCGATCCCGATCCCTCCTGCGGCTCGACAAAGCCGAAGAAGTCGCGGGTGTAGGAGGTGGAATGGACGTTTACAACGCCGGGAGAAAGTGTGCGATAGACCTCGATGTTGTTTTGTTCATCGCTGGCATTGGCGGGATCGGTTATGCCCGCGGGCGGTGTGCCGCTAAATGCGGAGCTCGAAGGCTGGAAGCGATTTGCCAGGCGATCGACAAGCGCGATCGCGCCAGCGGCAAAGAGTGCTGAGACCAAAGCAATTGCTAAAATTTGACGTGCTGAAAGTTTATACATGGCTTATTTCTCGCTTGGTTATGTAGTCAATGAACATTGGTTTGACGAGCCTTCCTGAGATGCCCGCGCCTTGGCGGCAGTTTGCTGCTCGTAGCAATGCCGCTTCGGAATATAAATAAATTTAGAACGCCGTGGCCCGTCACGCAAGTCCGAAATGGATTCCCGCAAACAGACGTGGGCGTACGCTTTGGTAAAACGTTGCGCGCTGATCAAGGTTTCGTTTTTTCGATTAGGAAAACAAAGCGAGGGCCGACTTGGGCAAGCTTACAAAGTCGGAGAGCACGGTGGCTGGGGCGTGCCATCCCAGCGCGGAAAAGCCCGTTACCATATGCACCACCATGAGGGCGAGGTAGAGACCCAGCACCACTTTCATGCCGCGTCGGGCGACCGGAATTTCCGCAAAACGGTAGAGTATGTAAGCTGACAAGCCGCCGATTAGGAGCTTGACTGAAAGGAACGATGCCTCGCTGTGATTCAGCAGGACAGCCATGAGGCCATTCCCCTCAGTGGCAACATTGAGCCGGAGCCAGAGAATAGTTAGCTGGGCATCCAGCCAATTCATTGCGAATAAGAGAACGGCTTTCGAAAGTGCTCCCACGGTGCTCCTTAAGAAACGTTGTTAAACTTCCGGACCTCTTAACGCCAGAACCTCCGAAGCCGGATGGCTTGGAGGTCCTGTCGTTTACGGGAGGAACGAGACTCGTACCTTGTACTATCAAGATACTCGCAATGAGATCCTCGTTCCCGAAACGCCGAAACGGCTTCGTACCTTAATCAACTTCTTTTGTGCCGAGCGTGTGCGGCATTATAGACGTCGCGGGAGGTAGCGCAAACTGTTAGTTTGCGTTTTGCCGCGACTGGGCAAGCAAATCAAGGATCGCAAACTAAAGGCACGCGTTACGAAAGACATGACCACTTCAATAGCCGAAACGATCTTGCAGGGCGCGCACAAGCTGCGACAGGCGGGCGTGCCCGAAGCGCGGCGCGAAGCCGGCTCGCTGTTGTCTTATGTCATTGATCGAGATCGCTCTTTCATTCTCAGTCATGCGGAGGATGCAATGGACGCGGAACAAGCCGAGCGGTTCCGTCAGTTTCTCGAGCGACGTGCCCAGGGAGAACCGTTGCAGTACATCACCGGGCGGCAGGAATTCTTTGGGCTTGATTTTGAAGTGACCCCAGATGTTTTGATCCCACGACCCGAAACCGAACTGTTGATTGAAACGGCGCTGAAACTATTGGGCGGATCAGCAGACGTTTTCATTTGCGATGTCGGCACGGGTTCAGGTTGCATTGCGATCACGTTGTTACATGAACTGCCGCAAGCTCGCGCGATCGCCCTCGACGTCTCGCCCGGCGCGCTCGCAGTTGCTGAGCGAAACACCGCGCGTCATAGGGTCAAGGAACGCCTCGAATTTGTCTTGTCGGATTGTTTCGCCGCGTTGGATCCGCAGCAGTTATCGTTTGATTTGATCGTTTCAAACCCGCCTTATGTTGAGGCCGGTGCCATTGAAGACCTGCAAAGAGAAGTGCGCAACTTTGAGCCGCGTGTCGCGCTGGCTGCCGGCGCGGATGGCCTCGTAATCATTCGCCGACTGCTGCTTGAGGCCGCCGCTTTTTTGAAAACTGGTGGCCACTTTCTATTTGAGATTGGTTTCACGCAAGCAGCGGCTGTCGAGCACTTGATCGATCCGCGGACCTGGAAGCTCCTGGAAATTCACAAAGACTTGCAAGGCACCCCGCGAACAGTTGCTTTGCAGAAGCTGGGTTAAGCGCAAGTGATCTGCTGGGACCGCGGGCGTCCCGCCCGCTTGTGCAAGCACTGAGTCTTCTTCCCGGGTTAGCGGGGACGACTAAATCCTTTTCGCGCTTCGCGCTCATTGCGGGCGAGACGCCCGCGGTCCCAGTCGCTTTAACCTTTCTGCGTTTTAATCTAATCTGTTCGCACCGTGGATAAATTTCGCATGACCGGTGGCCGGGCTCTGAGTGGCCGCGTTGCGATAAGTGGCGCCAAGAATTCCGCGCTGCCTTGCATGGCCGCGGCCTTGCTCAGCGCGGAGACGGTAACGCTGCACAATCTTCCCTACGTTCGCGACATCATCACGCAGCGCCGTCTGCTTGAAGACCTCGGCGCGACCGTGCTCACGCCCGAACTGCGAACGCACAAAATATCCGCCAGCCATATCGAACTTTTCGAAGCGCCGTATGAACTGGTGCGAACGATGCGCGCATCGGTGCTGGCCCTGGGACCATTGCTGGCGCGGTTTGGCAAAGCGAAGGTTTCATTGCCCGGCGGCTGCGCGATCGGCACGCGTCCAATTGATCTTCATCTGGTCGCCTTTGAAAAGCTGGGCGCGGAAGTGAAACTTGAAGCCGGCAACGTGATCGCGCGCGCTCCCAAGTCTGGACGCTTAATTGGTGGCGAAATCCACTTCGACAAGGTCACCGTAACTGGAACCGAAAACGTGATGATGGCGGCGACGCTTGCGCGCGGCTTAACAGTTTTGCAAAACGCCGCGTGTGAACCTGAGATTACCGACCTTGCGGAATTGCTCAACAAAATGGGAGCGCGCGTGCGCGGCGCCGGCACGAGCCGGATTGAAATTGAAGGCGTCTCGGAATTGGGCAGCGCGGAGCACACCATAATTCCCGATCGCATCGAGACGGGGACCTTCATTGCCGCGGCTGCGATTACGCGAGGCGATCTCGAAATCAGAGACTGTCAACCACTCCATCTTGCCGCCGTGATCGACAAGTTTCGCGAGGCTGGTGTGAGCATTGAAGAAATCAATCCGAGCACCTTGCGGGTTTGTTGTCCGCAGGCGCTGACGGCGAAAGACGTGACGACGCAGCCTTATCCGCAGTTTCCCACTGATATGCAGGCCCAGTACATGGCGTTGATGACCCAGGCTGAAGGCGGAGCAGTTATTGAGGAAACAGTTTTTGAAAACCGGTTCATGCACGCGTCAGAACTGCAGCGCATGGGTGCGCGCATTTCCATCGACGGCCGCCAGGCGTCTGTTATTGGACCAACGCCATTGGCTGGCGCTCCGTTGATTG
>JANLYZ010000342.1:0-3699 GCA_031365905.1 Chloracidobacterium sp.
GTTCGATCAGAACAAACCCTTCGTCGCCTCAGGCCTGCGCATCGGCACACCAGCCGTGACTACACGCGGCATGAAAGAATCTGAGATGCGCGAGATCGGAAGATTGATCGCTGAAGTTATTCATGCGCCAGCGTCAGAAGAAGTGCGCGACAAAGTGCGGCAGGGTGTAACGGAATTGAGCGGGCGTTTTCCGCTGTATGCGAAGCGATTGAAGCGACAGCCGGAGGCGATAGGTGCTTAAGCGGAACCACAGTCCTTCATGCGACCATCTTTCGCAGTTTGGCGACAACTTCCGCAGTGCTGGGCACTCTCTCTTTATTGCGTTTCGCACTCTCAAGCCAAAGGCTTTGAACTTTCCGAAGTTCTTTTAGACATTCAGTCAGCGTCTCACCCTGTGCCAAACACCCCTTCAATGCAGGAACTTCGGCTACATAACCGCCTTCTTCTGCCGGGTAAATCACAATCGGGTACTTCAAATCATCCTTCATTTAGATTTTCCTTTTGCCTCGAGTAGTTCGACGACACGCTTGACGTAGACGGATTTTACACGGTTATCGTGGACAGGGATAACGAACGTAAGTCCCGGCCGCTTGAAGATATGGTGGCTGCCGGTCTCGCGGTCCAAAGTGAAGCCCTCCTGCGATAGTAACGTTCTTATGTCATCGAACGTCGCGCCCCTGAGGTTATTCCTGAGACGTTCAAGCAGTTTGTGTTTTCGCATAGTCAAGAACCAAGCGGTCTTGTTTCGCGGAGGTTGATTCTAAGACGAACCGTCGCCTTCATCAAAGCCCAAAACAATTTTTTCAGCCCTCGGCAGCCATGATATGCTGCTGCAACTGCGGCGGCACTCCTATCCAGCTCAGGCATCAATATGGAAACAATCTTCGGGCCTGACGGCCTAATCGCGCAGGCGCTCCTGAATAGGAACATCAACCCGGGCAGATTGAAATGCCGCGGGCGCGATCACTCTCCTGGAAATTGAACTGCCAGTTAACAAAGGACTCCCACATGAATGATGAAATCAAAGTCTCGACCCCAACCTCCGCAGAGACAACGCGCGCGCAGCAGAGCGTCACGACGCCAAACGACAGTCGCGCAGTCCCGTCCTTTTTGTCGGGCGAAGCGGAGGTTTACCGCAAACACATGCAGTCGGGCGCGCGCTGGTTTTTCTGGATTGCCGGCTTGTCACTGGTTAACTCGATTGCGGCCGCGACCAATAGTAAGTGGAGTTTTCTGGCCGGCCTCGGCGTCACTCAGTTCATATCCGGTTTCATGACAGCTTTGTCCGCAGATTTGGGAGACAGCAGCGCAGTGATGGTTCTCGGGTTTGTTCTCAACGCGCTGGTGGCCGGATTCTTCGTGTTCTTAGGCGTGTTCTCCGGAAAAGGTCACACCTGGGCTTTTCTTATCGGTCTCGTAATCTATGCATTAGACGCGCTGATCTTTCTGGCAGTGCAGCTTTGGTTCCCGCTCGCTTTTCACGCGTTCGTTTTCTATTGTCTCTACCGGGGCTTTGCGGCAAATAGGAAGCTGAAACAATTGGAAGCCGAGATGGCAACGTCGACTTAAGTTCTCGCTAGTGACAAGTGTGACTCTCAAACATGCAGGAAATCTTCGGGCCTGACGGCCTAATCGCGCAGGCGCATCCTGAATACGAACATCGGCCCGGCCAGATTGAAATGGCGCGGGCGGTGATGCGTGCGTTTGGGAGCGTGAGCATCTACGTCCAAGCGTGAACTGGCTCTTTATCGATATTGAATGAAGATGTATGCTTACACCATGGCAACTGATAGAAGCAAAATAGAAGAGTTGCTGAAACAGCTACCTGAAGAACTGCAGAACGAAGTACTGGAGTTCGCGGAGTCGCTTCTTCACAAGAGCAATGCGGGAGAATCAAGCGGGAACGGGACACCACCGATGCGCTCGTTCTTTGGCATTTGGGACAGTGGTGACCCGCGCTCTGGCGACAATGATCGGATAGACTCTGACCTCGCCCGCAGATAGGTGAAGGACATCAAGATGGCTCAGAAGAATCCAATTATTCAGGACTACACTCCTAACGCCGAAGCCGCACGAATCGAATTAGAAAAGCTGGCGGCGGAACAAGGAGTAAAACCAATATTCGAATTCGAATCGTTGCGTGCGGACTTCTGGCCGGAAGGTGAAAGCGTCGATGATTTTATCAGCGAAGTACGCGAACGCCGTCGAGCCTCAGGCAGGCGGAGCATCGAGTAATGTTGGTCGTTGACACTGACGTCATTTCCTATCTTTTCAAACTCGACACGCGCGGGGATATCTATAAGCCTCACCTTCGGGCTCAGCTGCTTCTTATTTCGCCCATGACGCGGGCGGAGCTTGAGGCTTGGGCTCTCGAACACAAATGGGGCAACCGCAGACGCGAAGAAATGCGGGTTCACTTGAAGCACTTTATGCTCGTGCCCTTTGATGAGGAGCTATGTGTCAAGTGGGCCGAGGCGACTAACAGCGCTCGAATTGTCGGACGCCCGATCAGCTCCTCGGATGCGTGGGTGGCTGCCGCGGCTTTACGTTACGATGTGCCCCTTGTCACTCACAACCGCACCGACTATCTTGGAGTAGCCAATCTCAAATTGATTTCGGAGAGACCTTCACAAGGAACTTAGTCCCCGTCGCTCGTTTGCAAATGCGGCGATTCAAGAAAGATGGAAACAATCTTCGGGCCTGGCGGCCTAATCGCAAACGCGCATCCTGAATACGAGCATCGTCCTGGCCAGATTGAAATGGCGCAGGCGGTGATGCGTGCCTTTGAAGATCGCAAGCATTTGATCGTTGAAGCGGGCACCGGCACCGGCAAGACGCTCGCTTATCTTGTTCCAGCGGTTGCTGCCGCACTCGGCGGGCGCGGCCGCGTGATCATCTCCACCGGCACCAAGAACCTTCAGGAACAGTTGATGGAGAAGGACATTCCTTTTCTTCAGGGCATTCTGCCGTCGAGTTTCAAAGCTGCGTACATGAAGGGTCGGAGCAACTACGCTTGCCTGACGCGTTTGGGGCGCGCGGAAAGTTCACCGGTGCTCGATGGTTTGGATGAGATTGATTACTTCGAAGAAGTAACGCACTGGGCGAAGACTTCTGAAACCGGTGATCGCGCGGAACTCTCAAATCTGCCGGAATCGCTCTCTTTTTGGCGTCACATCGATGCGCGTTCCGAAACGTGCCTCGGTCAGCAGTGTTTAGATTTCGACGCCTGCTTCATCACGCGCATGCGCCAGCGCGCTCTCGACGCCGACATCGTAGTTGTAAATCACCACCTGTTCTTTGCCGACCTGGCGCTGCGCAACAGCATGTACGGCAGCGTCCTGCCTGATTACACGGCGGTGATTCTCGATGAAGCGCATTTGATCGAAGACGTCGCCTCAGAATATTTCGGCACCCAAATTTCCAACTACCAGATTGATGATTTGATTCGCGACGTTGGCGCCGTGCCTTATGAAGACGCAGAAGCTGACCGCGAAATAACGAAGACGTCGTCGCGCGTGATGCGCTTCGCCGAAAACTTCTGGATGGGTTTTCGCGAGGGTCGTGGTGAAGAAGGACGCTACCCAATCATTCCCGGCAGCTTTGCAGTTAGAAACAGAGACGGCGATTTAGAACCAACAGCGCTAGGCGATCTCTACGTCGCACTTGACGGTGCGCTTGGCCGGTTGGAAACAACGCTCG
>JANLYZ010000407.1:0-5481 GCA_031365905.1 Chloracidobacterium sp.
CATGGGCGAACGTAATTCCCCTGGGAGCGGGGGCCTCTTGGCCGCAAATAGCGCGAAGCGCGGAAACGTTCGCGCCATGGGGCGCGTTTTCGGGGAGGATGCCCGCGCTCCCGGCAATGACTTAGCAGATCATGACGCAGCCATGCGATGAGGCAGTCATCAAGTCCAAAGCCGCGGCAGCTCCGTGTCCAAAAGCCTCGGGGCCCTGGATACTCGCCGCCACGATCCTCGGCTCAAGCATGGCCTTCATCGACGGCACCGTCGTCAACGTCGCGTTACCCGCACTGCAAGAGAACCTCAACGCCACGGTCGTTGACGTTCAATGGGTCGTCGAGGCTTACGCGCTTTTCCTCGCCGCGTTGTTGTTGGCGGGTGGCTCGCTGGGCGATCACTTCGGCCGCAAACGGATCTACACGATCGGCGTTAGCTTGTTTGCCCTCGCTTCAATCTGGTGTGGACTCGCACCCAACATCTACCAACTCATAATCGCACGCGCCGCTCAGGGAGTTGGCGGAGCGCTGCTGGTGCCGGGCAGCCTGGCGATCATCAGCGCTTCATTTGACGAGGAGAACCGCGGCAAAGCGATCGGCACCTGGTCCGGCTTCACGGCAATTACTGCCGCGATTGGCCCTGTGATAGGCGGCTGGCTGATTGAACACGTTTCCTGGCGCGCGGTCTTCTTCATTAACGCACCCATCGCACTCATCGTGCTCGCTCTGGTCTTCCTGCATGTGCCGGAGAGTCGCGACGAAGATTCAAAAGGACTCGATTGGCTGGGAGCAGCGCTTGCCACGATTGCTCTCGGCGGAATCGTCTATGGCCTGATCGAATCGTCGCGCCTGGGATTTAAGAGCCCCGCCATTCTTGCTGCTTTGATTGGCGGCGTGTTAAGCGCGATCGCATTTGCGGTTGTCGAAGCGCGTCAGGGGAAAGCAGGCAATCCGATGTTGCCTCTGAAGTTGTTCAAGTCAACCAACTTCAGCGGCGCGAACCTGCTGACACTTTTTCTTTACACGGCCCTCAGCGGCGCGCTCTTCTTTCTACCGCTGAATCTCATCCAGGTGCAGGGCTACACGGCGACCGCCGCCGGGGCCGCGCTGCTTCCCTTCATCGTGATCATGTTTCTGCTCTCGCGTTGGTCCGGAGGTTTGATAAAACGTTACGGCGCGAAGCTGCCGCTCGTGATCGGACCCATCATTGCCGCTATTGGTTTCGCACTGTTCACCTTGCCTGGAGACGGCCGGAGTTCTTACTGGACATCTTTCTTTCCCGCGGTAGTCGTGCTCGGACTCGGCATGGCAGTCAGCGTGGCGCCGTTAACCACGACTGTGATGAATGCGGTGCCGGAGAATCGCGCCGGCGTCGCGTCTGGTATTAACAACGCGGTATCCCGCACAGCGGGGTTGCTTGCCATTGCAGTGCTCGGGATTGTCATGCTGCACACATTCAACAGCGAACTTGATCGACGTGTGCAGACGCTTGCAGTAACCCCGGAAGTGAAACAAGCTCTGGATCAGCAGCGCAACAGGTTGGCAGCGGCGACTGTGCCGATAAATGTCGAGCCCGCTCTCGCGCGAACATTGAAGCAAGCGATCAATGAATCGTTCGTCGCCGGCTATCGCCGCGTCGCGATCGTGTCCGGCGCGTTGGCATTACTCAGTGCGCTAAGCGCGTGGTGGCTGATTGGCGGCAAGAAGGTGAGCCGTGAGCAGTAAGCAGTGAAGGTTACACGCCGAAGGCGTGGGAGAGAGTAGCCGGGGGTTAAGTCCCGACCCCAGTCGGGACGCTACCCCCGGGTCGCGTCCCTAAGATCCTCTTCGCGCCGCAGGCGCGCCGGAGGTTCTGTCAGTACGGAGAACACTCTCGACACGCTCGCACCAAACCTGCTATAACGCGCCTCTTATGTCAAAAAGGAGACCGCTTCAGTGAAAGCAATTCTCATCTTAGCTGCAATTCCCATCCTAATCGCCGGCGCTTCAAAGTCGTCAGCGCTGAAACCTGTTACGCCAATGCCGCACCCGCGACCGCCCGCAGCAATGCGCTTTAGTAGCGCTTACACCGCGCTCACAAAATGCGGCAGCGGCATGACGAAGAAGGAAGAGAAAGAAGCGGAAGAGCACGGCTCAGACATTCCCACGCGCTGCAAAGGCTATGGCGGCTACGACGTCTACATATCCTATTCAGCCTGTGCTTCGATGTTCACTCTCGAAAAAGGTGACGAAACAATTTCCCTGGGAATGCAGGCGGTGAACTGGACCCAGAAAACCGTGGAGTGGCGTATGGCAAACGGCAAGCCCTTTGCGGTGATCGTGAGAATTTTCGACTACGCCGGCGACGACCTTTGCACCAGCAACGGCAAAATCACCGGCTCATCGCTAATCATCAAAGGTCTGAAAGGCTATGACATCGATGAAACTGTCGACGCGAAATCCACGCCGAATCCCAACGCGAAAGCGCGCGAACTCGCCGACCAGGGCTATGCGAAGGCGAAGGCGGAGTCAAAGTAGGACAGACATTCCTGTCTGTCCCTCTTAGCGCAACTAGGGGCGGGACCTCGGATGCCGGCTCGTCAACAGCATGAAAATCCGAGCTCCGCACTTCGAACGTTAAGCCTCACATCCCGCTCGCATTCGCCCGCCGTCCCGCACCGGAGTCCCGCCTCTAAAAAATCGGACGTAAATTCCATCGACATGTCCGCCGAAACGTGATACAAGGCAAATCCTCAATGGGGTCTTTACGACTCAATACTCAAACGCTCAGTATTCAGTCCTCAAGATTCCAAATCCAATTTCGGAGAGTCCATTGCCATGAGTTCCTGGTCAACTTTCCTCCAGAAAGCAAAGAACAAGATCGCCACCCTTGATATTGAAGAAGGCTGTGACGTGCCATTCTTCCGGGGGCAGCCCGACTCGTCGTGGAAATTGTTACCCAGCCTCGCCCGTCACAAATTGTTGGATACCCGAGCCACGAGCAACCCGGAGGAGGATCTTTACTTTGACTTCGTTACGCAGGCCGGAGCGCTCCTGCCCGAAAACACTTCGCCGTGGTCCATTGCGTTCCAGATGCAGCACTACGGCCTGCCAACGCGCATGCTGGATTGGACCGAAACATTCTCCGTTGCGCTTTACTTCGCCTTGAAGGGCGCCACGAGCGAAGCAGCAATTTGGATACTCGATCCTTTCAAGCTCAACAAGACCACCATCAACCAGGAGATGCTCATTCACCCAACCGAATTGAGCAAGAATTACGAAACTTACTTTATTGATCGGAGCGCGACGCTGGAAGGAAACGTGGTGGCGCTGTCGCCGCTGCGTCACAACCCGCGCGTCATGAATCAGCGGGCCGGCTTCACCCTGCACGACGACTTGAAGAACCCGCTCGAGGAACTGCATCCGCAGACGGTTACAAAGCTGGTACTGCCCGCGGATGGCTTCGCTGACGCCACAAAGTTTGTCGATCTCGCAGGCATCAACGAGTTTACACTGTTCCCTGATCTTGACGGACTTGCACGGCAGTTGAAAGGAAAGTATTTCAAGCTCAAACGCGGGACGTGACGCACAACGAAACCTGTGCCCCTTCGTTTCACTGGAGGCGCGGTGACCCGCGATCCGTGTTTTAGGAAAGCAAAAAGCCGCTTCTCAAAATCGACTGCAACCGCGATTCGCGATGGCAAGATTCTGCGTATACGCGCCGGCACGAAGCCGCACGCATCATTGGCATTTGGGGGGTCGTCGTTGAAGGGCGCGTGTTTGTGCGGTCTTGGAGCCTGAAGCCGCGAAGCTGGTATCGCACTTTCCTCGAAGAGCCTTACGGTGTGATCGAGATTAACGGGCGCGCGATTCCGGTGCGTGCCGTATTCACTCGCAGCGAGCGCTTGAAGGATTTGGTTGAGAACGCCTATCGCGAAAAATACAACACGCCTGCCTCGCTGAAATACGTGCGCGGCTTCAAGAACAAGAAGCGCCGCGACACAACCACGGAGTTGGCACCGCTCTGATTAGCTCACGTCGCGCGGCCGGCCTTATCGACGGGCGCGAGACGATTGTGGACTGCTCGCTGGCTGCGATCGCGTCCATCAGACATTCTTCGCGCCGGAGGTCCGGGGCAGAAGCCCGACCGTGAGGGAGGGCCCACGGATCAGAACCGGGACTGTTAGCGACCGGATCATAGACTCAAGTCGATTGGTCGCATCCGCTCGTCACCGCTCGCGGTTCTGCACTAACCTTGATATGAAGGTTACTTCGGATGATAATCAAGTCCCAAGGAGTTTGACCGAAGCTCGAATGACCAGCGGCGCTGGCGGCCTTAGGAATCAGTGAAGTGCGAATTGAAAATATCGTTTGCTCTGAACAGACTGAAGCTAAACTCGAATCGAAACATCATGTCACCCTCCGCGATGCACGACAGATTTTATTTGGCCGCCCTCGCATTCGTTTTGCGGAAAAGGGTCACACGGTTGGCGAAGACGTTTATGCGGCATTTGGGCAGACGCTCGGCGGCAGATATCTCTCAGTCTTTTTCATTTACAAACCGGCCCACACGACCGCCGTCATCATTAGCGCCCGGGACATGAGCGACAAGGAACGCAAAGCCTATGGAAGAAAATAGATTGAGCAGTACTTCCAAAACCGATTCAGACGAGAAGATTGGCGAGTTTTGGGATAGCCACGACTTCACGGAGTTTGACACCGACGCACCGGATGCCGAATTCGAAATTATTAGCACAGTCCCCGTCCAGCTCGAATTGCTGACTGAGATAGAAAAACAAGCGAACAAGCGCGGCGTGAAGGTCGAGACTCTCGTGAATCAGTGGTTGCGCCAGAGGCTTGATGAAGAAGCCGCCTAATCACGCTTTGCCTTTGCCACTGCTCTTATCGTTCTCATTCACGATTTACGATTCTTAACAGTTGGCTATTCTCAATCATCCGGCCACATTCCGAGGAGGAATGCCAGCAGCTTGTTCTTTTGCTCGATTCCATGATCGACGAAGTCGGGGACGACGAATCGCATCCACGCGCCTCGCTCATGGAGATTGTCGGCGTCCTGATCGAGAAGTACGAAATGAACATCTGCTGGAATTGACGGTTGGGTAATTTCACGTCGAACTCAGCACGAACGCGGGGGAGGACACTGACCTAGCGCTAGCGCGAACTGATCAAAAAGTAACGCCAGAAGCCGTTTTGTCAGACTGGTATTACAATGCTCCTTTATCCCCTTGATAAGGTTGGTCGTTACGAAATCGTTAGCCTCTTCAGAAGAAGCGGTCTCGCTGAAATCTATCTTGCGCTTGATACCGAATTACATAGGAATGTTGCGGTGGAGCTCGTTTACGATTCAGGAGACGGTTATGGCGAAACGGCACTCCGTAATACAGCACAAATTCTAGCGCAACTCTCACACCCGGCGATTCTGTCAGTCTTTGATATTGGCAAGTACCGTGAGCACTTCTATTTAGTGCGCGAACACTTGGAGAGTTCACTC
>JANLYZ010000444.1:0-2352 GCA_031365905.1 Chloracidobacterium sp.
GGGTTAATCAGATTATTCAGCCGCTCAGCCCAATCCTGATCCAGGTTCTGCAAAATGTTGTACTGCTCCAACGCGCCGTCGCGATTGCCCATTGCGAGCAGCGAACGGCCGAGATTGTAATAAGCTTTGCCTAAGTCAGGCTTCAGTTGGATCGCCTGCCTGAACGCCGCCACCGCGTCTGACATCAGATTCATCCCAAGATACGCCTCGCCCATGTTGTTTGGCACGTTTGCGTCGCCAGGCTTCAAAGCTGTGAGCTGCTTAAAGGTCTCAACCGCTTCCGGATATTTTTTGGACTTCAAATATCTTGAGCCGAGGCGTTCGTAGGCGCTCGCATAATCGGGTTTCAACTTGATCGCTTGCTTGTAAGCCTGAATCTCTTCCTCGGGCCGGCCCCAGTCGCGATAGACCAGGCCGAGCGCGTAATGAGCGTCTGCCGCGTTGTAAGGATCAATACGAATTGCTTGCCGATAGTTTTCCGCGGCCTCACGATAATTCTTTAAGTAGTAACTCGCCAACCCAATGTTGAAGTACGACTCCGCTGAGGGTCGCAAGCTGACGGCTCTCTTCGACGCGTCGATTGCTTCCGCATGCCGGCCCAGCTTCTCTCTACAAAAACCTGTTTGCGCCCACGCTTCGGCGTAGTTGTTGTCTGACTCGACGGCCTTCTCAAAATACGGCAGCGCCTTTTCGCAATCGTCCTGCGAAAGAAAGCTAAGCCCATCGCGAAAAGCCTGCACCGCTTTCGCCCGTTTATTACTGCCGCTCACAGCAACCAGTTCGGAAAACGGTATCAGCGCTCCGCTTTGGAGTTGGGAAATTCTTTCGGAAGGGATGGCGAAGTTGACGCTCTGCCCGCCGGTGATCTGCAAAGTTGCGACGCCGATCACCTGGCCCTTCATGTTAACCACCGGGCTGCCGCTCGAACCCGGCGAAATTGGAGCGGTGATCTGAATGATTCGCCCAAACGTTGGAATGTCGCGCACGGCCGAGACGATGCCGTTAGTAACACTGCCTTCAAGTCCCAAGGGATTGCCGATCACGACAACGCTCTCGCCTTCCTGCGGCGAAGTTTTGTCCAACAGGAGTGGGCGAACCTGATTGGTCGGCGCATCAATTCTGAGCAGCGCTAAGTCGCCTTCTGCATCCACTGCAATCACACCCTTAACCTGATAGACACTGCCGTTGTAGGAATGAACTTCGGCGCGGAAAGCGTTGTCGATGACGTGGCGATTAGTTACGACGCGATCTGTGTCGATGAAGAAGCCGCTGCCGCGCGAAAGTTTTTCGCCATGTGAATCAAAGGTTTCGATCGCTACGGCTGAAGGTTTGATGCGGCGCACCAGTTCTGGAAGCAGATCCTGCGCAGACGCGCAGGGCGCGACGCATATGAAAAGCAGCAATGAAAACCAAATCATTTTCATCCAGGGTACTTATTTCAACTAATAGTTACGTAACAGGAGAGCGAATTTCAGGAATACAAACTCAGGCGCGGCTTGCCGCATTCTCTTTGTTACAGATCCTATCCTACCAGTTTCAAACCGGGGATGCGGAGTGCGCGAGGAAGCTTTGACTTACCGCATCGTGAATTACTCTAGTAGATTTGTGTGAACCGAAGACGAGGGCGCCTGTTTCTGAACTGAAGTAGTGCTTTTCGACTGCCGTAGAAAAGTAAAACCAGGAGACTGCACCGTTGGGCCACGGGGCTTTGCCGAGCCACTGAAGCGAGGAATTGCCCGGCGCGAATTGCAGGTTCAACGCCGAGCCGGAATTTGTTTGACCGAGGAAGAGCGCGCTTCCCGGAGCAACCACCATGATCCCGGCGCCCTCCCAGGGAAATATTTTCCAAAACGCTTTGAATCGCGGTTCAGAAGCATAGCGCACCGGAAACCAACGCTTGCCGCCAACCAGTTGCTGATGTTCGCTTAGTAGTTTCTGCCGAATTCCATTCCGTTTACTGTTTTGAAAAATGACATAGACGATGAATGCGAGGAACGGGACGAAGACGATCGCGATGATTGCTATCAGCACGATTGCTAATACGATCGCTTGGGCGGCATCGTTGTTCATATGACTCTCCTCTGTGTGCCCTCTGTGTCTCCGTGGTTAATCACCTTGTAAAAAGCATTCACCACAGAGGCACAGAGGGCACTGAGGTTGCACAGAGATTTACAACCCTGAGAGCGCGAGTTTCTGAACGCGCGCTACTATCTCGCTAAGTTTGACGTCCTCGCTCGTCTTCGTTTGTCGCTCGAAAAGTTCCACTACGCCGTCCGCCACTTTCTTGCCCAGCGTGATGCGATAGGGAATGCCGATTAGATCAGCGTCCTTAAACTTCACGCCCGCGCGTTC
>JANLYZ010000422.1:0-1694 GCA_031365905.1 Chloracidobacterium sp.
AAGTATTCCATCATCACAAACGTTTCGTTGGACTTCGCGTCTACGAACCGCTGATTCTCGGCAACACTCCTGAGCACGTCGGCGCGGGTTTGGGTTCCATTAGTTAACCCAGTCACGAGTGCGTCGTGTTCACTCGTGGTGAAGCTGACGCCGGTGTGCGTTATCAGGGCATCGACATAGTCGCTGTTCGAGAGTCCGTCGTAAGCCGCATGGAAAGCCGCGCGATTCACGAAGGCGTCGACGAAGGCTGACTTGTTTGCCGCCAACGCCTGCTGCCAGCCATCGCTGTTCACGATGACGCGTTGAGCAATCGTGCCCGCGTCAGGCATAAACTCCGCATACATCGGCGCGCGGCCATAGCCGGCTCGATACAGTCCAGCGACAAGTCCACCTGTTTGCTGAAACTCAATCGACAGGAAGTAAGCTGCCGAAACGTTGATCGTACGCCGCTCGCGACAACCCGCGTCCGCCCCACACGAACTTATCTGATTGCTCCAGAAGTTGAAGCCGCTCTCGTCAGGTTCACGTCCCAGAAAATCCAGGTAGTGCTGGCGCACAAAGTATTCCGTAGTGTCGATCGCGTTACCGGTTATCACCGCGTCCGCGCTGGCGGTGAACACAGCATCAGTCTTGTTCCCCAAGAGCGAGAACGAACGGCTGTCCGGCTCGAAGTGGTAGTTCACACGCGATGGTGTGACAGTGTAGAACCTGTCGGTATCCACCTCATTGAAGTGGTAGTTGCCGTTACTGTCAGTGATAGTTGTTGCGGACTTCTGGCCACTCAACCGCACCGTGACACCCCCGAGCGGCGCGCCCTCGGGCGTGGCGATTTGCCCGCTGATCTTCGCCGGAGCGGCGGTTGGAACGTTGGCGAACTGGAGCAGCATCAGGTCGTTTTGTCCGATGACGTTGCCGGTGCCGGAAGCGAAGCTCCGCGACTCGCCCACTACAAATATTGCGGTGCCGTCTGTTGCCGCACCTCTCGCGATATCATCCTGAGCGCCGCCAAAGGTCGTCGTACTCTTGAGGTTGCCGGTTGCCGGTTCGATTTCCAGTATGACGGCGTCGCGGCCCCCGGCACTGCCGCCAATAGTTGAACCCACCGCGTAAATTCTGGTGCCGATGCCAACCCCGCCGTAGAGAACGTCTTCATTGGAAAGGCGATCGTATTGCTTGGACCACTGCAACACCCCGGCTTCGTCCCATTTCTCAATCAGGAAATCAGACGAGCCGCCTACTCCACCCGTGCGCTGCCCAAACGCGTAAAGCGCGCTGCCGAAAGCAGTGACGCCGAAGTAACTGCCGTTGAAGGTGATTGATTTGCGTGTCCACACCGGCGGACCACCCGCCGCCGCATACTTGACCAGGTAAACCTGCGAGCTGCCGGCGTCGTCGTTGTGGCCGGCGGCGTAGACGTTGCCGTTGAGCGTTGTGATCCCGAGACCCTGGCTGCAGGGAGTCGCGGCCGCGTCGGTCTGCGTCCAAAGTACAGTCCCGGCAGAGTTGAGTTTCGAAACATATAGGCGGCAACCGTTAATGCCGCTGCTTTGCGAATTGCCCGTCACATAAACAAAAGGCAACCCGCCTTCAATCGCCACCGTAGCAGCGTTCAAACCTTCGCCACCACCATACGGAAACGCTCCCGGTGGCGCTGGGCTTTGGACGTCCCAGGTTGAACCGTCAAAGCCGCCGCC
>JANLYZ010000449.1:0-3659 GCA_031365905.1 Chloracidobacterium sp.
TTCTGCCGTTCCACGCAGTACCGTCGCTGAAACCAATTTTTACTACCTGGATCTCTACCTTCTTGATAGTTTCAGGAAACTCGACATCTTTCAGGAAGCGTTTGATGTCGTCGTACTGGTCGTCAGAGAGGATAATTTCCAAGTCAGCGCCAGGGCTCGCTAGCTCAATTTCAGGCTGAGTAGAGTCTGCAGAGCCATTTGAGAACGGGTCAACTCCTTTTTTGAGTGGCCACGCGGCAGGAATTCCCTGAGACTGTTCTTCGGTCCTCCAGAAAACGAGTTCCATGCCTATAAAGGTAACCGTCTTCCCGGAATTATTAGCCAGGCGGATCGTCAAGCCTCTTAGCCAGTCGTCATCACCGACGAATTCCTTATCTGTTTCCATTTGCCCTTTCTGAGTTTTCACGACTGCGATCTCGAGAGGCGGCCTCAGGTGTGTCTTTGTCACCAAGATTCTTGCCTTGGCCTGAGCAGCAATAATAAGAGTGGGTTTCCGTTGCGCTGTCGCGTTGTAAGCGCTGAGTAAGACAACAGTGGCGGTGAGAAGTAACAACGCGATTAGTACAAATTTCATTCGTGTGTGCATGGTAGAAGTAACTCCTTTTGAGTGGGACATTCTTTGGAGTCGGTCATGTCTCTTAATCGCAGGTATCCAAGTTTCGGACTAACAGGGAGTGAGGCTTTGTGGGAGCGGGACCCCTTGCTAGACAAACTAAATCCTACGCAAGCCGAAGTTAAGCTTCTGGTGGTGGAAAGTCAAACGTTCTTTTTCTTGCGGATACAAGAGTTCTTTTATTGGCTAAAGTGACTCTTCTTTTCCTTACCTCCTGCGCACACGGGCAATCATCCTCGTGGCCACAGCTATCGCTTCCTGGTAGATCTGATCGTTACAAAGAATCTCCATCTCGCGACTGAGCAATCGCGCGGCGCTGCGGTTTCTCACTGGCAACACGCGACCGCGATGAGTGTCTGCACCCACTTTCGCTTCGGCGAGCACATGAAGATTGTCATCGCTGCGGGCGACTCGGAAAGAGAACGAATCTTTAAGACTTGATCGCAGTTCGACTTGGACGAGTCTGCCGGGCTTTCGCTCGCCTCGCTCGACGCGATTGAGCATGAGTTGAATCTCGCGTTGGCTCGAGACTTCCCTCGTGGTCGGGCTACTGCCAGGAGCACTAATGCCCTTGCTGACGCGCGGGCTTCTGCCTTGATCGCCGCTAGTGAACATGAATGTGATCGTCGTATCACTCTCCTGAACCGGTGGCTCCGCCAGCGCCCATCCCAGCCGGCTCCCGAGCCAACCGGCGATTAGCAAAGCTTGCGGCGCCACGGCGGTCTCGTCCAGTTCAGGCGCAACATAATCGACCTGGACTGAATCAATGCCCTCGAGCTCGGTTCGATACGCCGCGACATCATAAAAATCCGCGAGCAACTCGCGCCAGAAGGTGAGCCGCGCCCAGTTGAGATCGCTGACGCCGACATGATCATAATCGTCGATGGTGTACAGCTTATTTGTCTCGATTAGGTCAGGTTGCGGATCTGCAAACTCGGCCGAGTCGATAACCAAACGGTCGGTTGCGCGCAGGAGTTTGTCGAACAGTTTATCCGAAATGTCCGGAGCCTTACGCCACCAAAGAAATGTAGACAAGTCGGGCGCGAGGAGCGGCAAGGCTGCGCTGGGAAGTTCGTCAACAAACTTTCCTCGCGCCTTCAACGTGATTCCTTCGCAGCAAAGTCTCTTCACCCCAGTGCGTTTGTCAGTTTGGCAAATAGTTTCCACCGACATTTCGATGTCGCTGTCGGTTGCCTCGGGCTCGCCGAGCATTGCCAGCACGCGGCTGGGATGGGTCGCAGTTAACTCGGCCAACATCTGGTGTACGTCGTTCAGCGCGGCGTCATTCGAGACAAACACCAAAAGGTTCGCCACGCGCGCGCGCAAGATCGCTGCATCGGCGTCAGCATTAGGATCCCGAGCGGTTTCTTGCCACAGCTCCGCGAGTTGCCGTTCGACAACTTCTACATCCAAAGTTTTCCCCAGTTGGATTTGCATAAACTCTAGTCAGTTGTTCGTGGTCCGTTGTCAGTCGATCTTCTTTCTGACTCCTGACCGCTGTCTTTCTACAGTTTCCGCCAATCCCGACCATCGCGTTCGATCAGCGCAAACGCCGCTTGCGGTCCCCACGAACCCGCTTCGTAGTTGGGAAAATCCGTTGCCGGTTTTTTCCAAGCTTCGAGAATCGGCGTCACGATCTCCCAACCGCGCTCGACCATGTCGCGTCGCGCGTAAAGCGTCGAGTCGCCCAGCATGCAATCAAGCAACAGTCGCTCATAAGCTTCCGGCGGTTTTACGCCAAACGACGAGCCGTAACGAAAGTCCATGTTGACGGAACGAATGCGCAACGCCTGGCCCGGAAGCTTCGCGCCGAAGCGCAGGCTGATGCCCTCGTTTGGTTGAATGCGAATCACGAGCACGTTTGGTTGCAGCGGCGAATCGGAAGCGTCGAATAACCGGTGCGGCACTTCCTTGAAGTGTATCGCTATCTCGGTGACGTGTTTTTGCAGACGCTTTCCCGAGCGGAGATAAAAGGGAACGCCGGACCAGCGCCAATTGTCGAAATAAAGTTTCAGCGCCGCAAACGTCTCCGTCGAAGAATTCGGATCGACTCCCGGCTCTTCGCGATACCCCGGAACCGTATCGCCGAGCACGGTGCCCGGCCCGTATTGTCCACGCACTGCGAATTCGTCAATCCCGTCGCTCGGAAGCGGACGCACAGATTGCATCGCCTTGATCTTCTCATCGCGCACACCATTGGCTGAGAGCGAGGCAGGTGGCTCCATTGCAATCAACGACGTCACCTGAAACACGTGGTTCTGAATCATGTCGCGCAAAGCGCCGGCAGTTTCGTAGTAACCGCCGCGGCCTTCAACACCGAGAGTCTCGGCGTTAGTGATCTGAACGTGGTCGATGTATTGCCGGTTCCAGAGCGGCTCGAAGATGCTGTTGGCAAAACGAAAGACGAGCAGGTTCTGTACCGTCTCTTTGCCGAGATAATGATCGATGCGATAGATCTGGCTCTCGTCAAACACTGACGCGAGCGTCTTGTTCAAGGCACGTGCGCTATCGAGATCGTGTCCAAACGGCTTCTCGACGATGATGCGCGTCCAGGGTTTCTTCGCAGCCTTGTCCCTTGACTTGCCAGGCTGGGCGATGCCGGCGGCACCGAGTTGTTTGGCGATCAGTCCGAAGTTGTCAGGCGCAGTGGCAAGATAGAAAATGCGATTGCCTTCCGAGTCGTATTCTTTGTCAATCTCCTCGAGTTTGGTTTTTAGCTGTCCATAGAGCGCTGCGTCGTTGAAGTCGCCGCCGAGATAAAAGATGCGTTTCGCGAAACTCTGCCAGGCATTCTCGTCAAGAGAATCATCCGAGCCAAACTCCGTGACCGCGGCCTGCATCAACGCGCGAAATTCATCGTCGCTGTGTGTTTGGCGGCCAGAGCCCAGGATCGCAAACTCGCTTTTGAGGAGACGTTGTTGCGCGAGACGATAAAGCGCGGGCAGAAGTTTGCGGCGGGTCAGATCGCCGGTGGCGCCGAATATGACAAGGACCGCAGGCGGTGCCGTCAGTTCGAGACGCATGCCCGCGCGCAACGGATTTTCAC
>JANLYZ010000480.1:0-18971 GCA_031365905.1 Chloracidobacterium sp.
GTCGCAACACAGGATCATTCGTGAACCTGGCCCCCGGAACGGTGAGCGTGATCACGAAATCAGGGACATCTACTTCGAAAGCGAAGTCGCGGCGTGCAAGTGGCGGTGGAGGTGGTGGGCCTGCGGGGTCAGGACGAGGCACCGGTGTTAGCGCCTCAAGGGTCAACCCATCTGCACCGATGGCTTCTGTCGGACTCATGGAGATGGATGTTGCCGAATCGGTGGGGGTGCTCTCGCCTGAAGCGAAGCAGCGCGTAGAATTGCAGTCCAGGTTGCATCCCTCGGTTCTTGCCGTGGTTGATCGGCTGAAGCGCAAGAACACGAATAGCGGCGCGGCAGAAGCAACGTTTATTCGCGAGGGCAAGGCCGAGATTCAGATTTGGTTGACGGATAAGTCAGCCGAGAATTTGGCAAAACTGAAAGAGCTGGGCTTTGAAGTGGTGCTCGATCCGAAGAGTGCGAAGTTAATCATCGGCCGCATCGCGATCGAGAAACTCGAAGCGCTGGCGGGGTTGCAGTTCATTCGTTATGTGGCGCCGCAAGTGTCAGGCAGGTAAACGACAATCCGAGCTCGCAACTCACCTCGGCTGAGAGGAATAAGCGGCCAGCATTTCTTGTCGCGTGCGATCGTGCGCTCGCTGCATCCGCAAGAAGCGCCTCGCAACGGTCAAACGCAAATCAGGCGACGTTTGCCTTTCTGTGATAAAGCGGTCTGAGATAATGGTCGCAGGGTTAGTCGAATGTGTTTCAGAGTATCGTGATTGCGATGGAGCAATGTTGTTGCTCAAAAGCAAAGGAAGACTGTTCATGGCCGAACCTCCTGGAACTTGTGCCGACGTTCGGGGGCTGCCAATTTAAACTGATTACTCGTTTACGCAATTGGCTGAGCAAGCAACGTACCGCAAAGCGGCCGGCTACTTTATTGCGATTTGGTTGACTGCCACTGAAATAACTGCACTAGATCGCTTCGCTTCGATAGTTTCTGAAGGTGGAGGTTGTGCGAAAGTGAGTCACTTGTTTTTAATCGTTGCGGATCGCCGGAGGCCGATGGAATAGATGACGGTCAAGCAGAGCGTCAGCCACGCTAGTCCTTCCGCCATCGCACCTAGCACGTCGCTCAAGTAATGTGCGCCCAGGTACATGCGGCTAAAGGCGACCAGCAGGATGAGGAAACTTGCCGAAAAAATTATGACGACGCGCTGCGTCCAAGCGCGAGTGGTAGTAAAAAGGTAGGCCGCAATCACGCCGTAGAGAACGGTGGCGTTCATCGTGTGACCGCTGGGAAAGCTGTAGCTTGTCAGATTCAGCAGCGGGTCATTGAAGAAAGGTCGCGGCCGGTGGAAGGCAAACTTCAGAATCTTGTTAAGCAGCATTCCACCCAAAACGCCGGACCCGAGCGCCGCGAGCCAGTCGAGGCGTCGCCGTCGAAGCAAATAAATTCCGAACGCTACCCCAATGAGGAGCACGCCCACGGTTGAACCGAAAAACGTAACCACGCGCATGGCGCTGGTTAAGAGCGGCGATGTATGAACATGCAACCAGACGCTGAGTTGTGCGTCGGCAACCGTTATCGGCTCGCGATTGATAATGTCTTCAGATATTTCGCCCAGCGTGAGGGTCATCGCAGCGAAAACGATGACGCCCGCCGCGACGTACAAGCCGAAAAAGCCTTTGGCTGAAGAGTGATGCTTCATAGTGTAGGACAGCTCTGCACAAACCGAATTCGCTGAGTCCGCACAGCGGACGGCTGAGACTAGCCCAGCAGTTTACTGCTGGGAACCAAAAACGAAAATTCCCATTGAGTCCTTGAAGCGGACGACTGACCGACTACTCAAGAACCGTTCATTCGTCCGCTTCACGGACTTCGGATCTTAAGGTTGCATCCAATCCCAGCAGTGAACTGCTGGGCTACTTTCATTCGTCCGCTACGCGGACTGAGGGATTCCGATCCAGCCGTCTGACGTGTGGCGAAAATGTTCGGTAGTAGTAAGGCCAAACTCCCGTCGATCTTGCTGCCATTCGAAACGCTGAACTTCGATGTGCGGCCGCTCGACACGCACGACGTTGAATGAGTTTTCTTCACCCCGCCCGCGATCAGAAGCCGCAGTGCCCGCCTGCACCACGAGCGCTGAGTGGCCCTTGATTTTGTAACGCGTGGCGCTGTGGGTCGTGTGGCTTACATGCAGGTGGCCCGCAAGAAAAAGATCTGCGCCGCAGCCGGCCAGCGTTTCCATTGCCAGCCGCGCCCGTCCTACCAGATTGCGCTCGTCATGTCCGTCCGGCAAATCGAAGGGATGATGTGTGACTATGACTTTGACGCTTTGAGGGTTCGCGGCGGAAAGCTTCTCCTTCATCCACCGAATCTGCTCCTCGTTAATACGTCCTCCCTTGATCGTCAGTGAGCGCGCCGTGTTGACGCCGAGCACGGCCAGCTCTTCATCGTAATAAAAAGGACGCAAGTCTGCGGTGATGTAACGCCGATACTTGGTGAGAGGTTGCGCGAAGCGCGTGAAAACATTGTGCAGCGGGACGTCATGATTGCCGGGGACGACAATCTGCGGCTTGGGCAGCTCGTCAAGAAAGGCGCGCGCTTCGAGGAACTGGCGGGAGCGGGCACGCTGCGTCAAATCTCCAGAGACGGCCACCAGATCAGGATTTATTTTCTTGATCGACTCAAGCAGCGGCGCAATCACCCGGGCGTTGACGCGACCAAAATGGATGTCGGAAAGATGGACGATTGAACGCATGACGTGTTTGGTTCAGCGTGTCTGTTCGTTTGTGCGCGCGTTTGCGGGTGTCAGCACGCGCAACGCCGCCGGCAGTGATCGATAGTGAAGCGGTGGCGCTAGTAGGGTCACTTCGCCATCGAGCGCCACGCGGATACGTTTGTGCTTTGTTCCGATCCAAACTTCTTTCGTACAGAAAGCGACGAAATCCTTTTCCTGGCGCAGTCCTCCGAAGAGCGCACGCAGCGCCAGTCGAGCCAACCCCAGGCGTCCGGTCCGGTTAGTGACATAAAGACTCAGTTCGCCTTTATCGAGACGCGTCCGACCGCCAATGTTGAGCGTTTCCATTTCGTATTCGTTGTTTCCGATAAAAACAAACGGCGTGTGACTTTTCAACTCGGCGCCCTCGACACCTACGCGCACATCGAGAAACGGGTAGCGGCGCAGCACTGCAACGCCGGCCCAAAAATATGCGGGCCATTTGCCCCAGCCGAGTCGTTGTTGTTTTTCACGTTTATGAACGAGGGTTGGGTAGAGACCCAAACTGGAATTGTTGATGAAGATCTGGCCATTGACTTCGCCAACGTCAACCTTCGTTTCATGTCCCGCGACGATTGTTTCAATCGCGCCTTCGAGCTCGAGCGGGATTAACAAATCCTTGGCAAAATGGTTCATCGTTCCCAACGGCAGAATTCCGAGCCGCTTATCTTTACCAATAATCGCGGTGGCCACCGAGCTAATCGTGCCGTCCCCTCCGCCTGCGACGACTGTTTCGGCATCACCCTTTGCGGCTTGTTGCGCGAGTGTAGTCACCTCTGAACCGGTGCGCGCAAGGTTGATTTTTGCGTCAACGCCGGCCGCCTTGAAAGCTTCCGTCAGCATCTGCTGAATTCCCTCTTCGTGGCCTCGTCCGGAACCGTTGTTCACGATCACTTCGATCTTCACGGCGGTCATGGTAGTGCAAACTTGTTTCAAAACCGTAGCACTTGGATCGGACCCGCAGGGCCGACATTCAATAGCTACGTCCGTGGGGGGGTTGCTACGGATGATCTCGAATGGCTTCAAGATACACTCCCGCGATGGCCGCTGGGGTTACCGAGGGAGATTGAGGATATAGTTGCGTTGTTAGACCAGCCAAGTTCATAATCGCCGCGCACGGCCCGTTATTCTTCCTCAAGAGTGACTTATGAAATACTTGTTCTCATCAGCCAGCATACTTGAGTTAGGGGATATTGAAACGCTGAAGACCCTTCTGGAGAATGACGGCATTCCGTGCTTGACCAAAAACGACAACCTCTTGACGTCCGGGGATGGTAAGGGCGCCGTAGACTACGCCCAGGAAATCTGGATTTTGAATGACGAAGATTATTCGAGGGCCTACGAAATGGCCGAGGCTTGGCGAAACGCGCCGGTTGAAACTCACGATCCATGGCCTTGCTCAAATTGCGGCGAAACAATTGAAGGTCAATTCACTTCATGTTGGAAGTGTGGGCGACAACGAGAAGAAGGATGAACACTGAGCGTGTTCGACGTTGTAAAGGACCCACTGCCCGAAATCTGAACTCTGAGCTTTCTTCAATAGTTTCGGTTATACTCCTTCACTACCTATGTCAAAACATGCTTCTCATTCCCACTCCGTGGATCTGTTTGCGATTGCGCACGAATCAATGATCGAGGCGGGTTTCGTCCCCGATTTTCCGAGTCCGGTGGTCAACGAAACACACGGGATCGTCGCCGCGCCGCCGATCGCTTCGGACCAGTCGGTGAAAGATCTGCGTGAGTTGTTATGGTCTTCAATTGACGACGCCAGGTCTCGCGACCTGGATCAGGTTGAGTATGCGGAAGCGCTTGCTGGTGGCGACACGCGCTTGCTGGTGGGCATTGCTGATGTTGATTCGCTGGTGAAGCAAGGCTCGGCTATCGACAAGCATGCCGCGGCAAACTGCACCTCCGTCTACACGGGCGTAAGAACCTATCCGATGTTGCCCGAGGAATTATCAACCGGCTTAACATCGCTCAACCCGGGCGAGGATCGTCTGGCAATTGTTACGGAAATGGTCTTAGCGCCGGACGGTGTGATGAAGAGCACGAACATCTATCGGGCGTTCCTTAACAATCACGCAAAGCTTTCATACGAAGACGCCGGCGCGTGGCTTGATGGCAAGACCGGCGTGCCGCCGAGTGTTGCAGCAGCGCCGGGACTTGAAGCACAGATTCGTTTGCAGTTTGAGAACGCGAAAGACCTGGGCGAATTGCGAAAGCAACATGGCGCGCTGGAATTGGGCACCATTCAGGCTTCGCCGGTAGTCGACGGGCAAGGCAAGGTGATGGAGCTTGACGTGGTGCAGCAAAACGGCGCGCGAGATCTGATCGCTAATTTTATGATTGCCGCCAATGTGGCGATGGCCCAGTTTCTGGAAGCGAAGGGTGGGCCAACATTGCGTCGTATCGTTCGCACTCCGAAATACTGGTCGCGCATCGTCGAGCTTGCAAGAGAACTTGGTGAACAACTGCCGGACACGCCAGACTCGCGTGCGCTCGCTGATTTTCTCGCGAAGCGGAAGGTCGCTGATCCGGTCCACTTTCCCGATCTTTCCTTGGCAGTAGTGAAGTCGTTAGGGCCGGGCGAATACGCGGTGCAGGCTCCAGGCGAGCAGGGCGAGGGTCACTTCGGTTTGGCAGTACAGGACTACACGCATTCGACGGCGCCCAATCGCCGTTTTGCAGATCTGGTAACACAACGCTTGGTAAAGGCCGCGCTGGCAGGGAAGCCGGTTCCTTACGGTGTTGATGAGTTAAAGAGAATTGCTGAACACTGCACTGAGCGCGATGCGGCTGCGCGCAAGGTTGAACGCAAGATGCGTAAGGTCGCGGCGGCAGTATTGCTGAAAGACAAGATCGGCGCGGAGTTCCAGGCGATCGTAACGGGCGTTTCAGAAAAGGGAACATTCGCGCGCGTTCTCTCTCCGCCGGTGGATGGTCGCGTGATGCGCGGCGAGCAAGGGCTGCGCGTTGGCGAAAAAGTACGAGTTCGCTTGCTCTCCGTAGAACCAGAGCGCGGCTTCATTGATTTCGGACGCGCGTGAGAAAAAGTGTGCAGTAAGCAGAAGGCATAACGGGTTAGCGACGCGTGCTGCTCTTGCTCTGCGATAGCGGTGAGGTTTATGAGTTCGGTCCTTCTGCTTTCTGCCAACTGCTTTCTGCCAACTGCTTTCTGCCTACGGGCTTCTTGACCTCTTTGGGTTGAACCATATAATGAAATCTCAAAGTGGCGGGGTAGCTCAGATGGTTAGAGCGTGGGATTCATAACCCCAAGGTCGGCAGTTCGATCCTGCCCCCCGCTACCAATATTTTCAACAACTTACGATAATGGGTTCACACCGCAATTATGACCAGCTTCACCCAGCCTAGTCCTGAAGGTGGCTCGTAGGTCGTGCCACCAGAGACCATAGATACCAGCATTCCGGCATGCAGTGTCGAGGACGCTACCTGACGCTGGGCCAACCTTTTCAAGAAGCTCTCGATGCGATACTATCGACCCTCGATTAGTAAAAGTGAAACGGGTTTAGCTCACCGTCAAAGCTCTTATTGGAGTCCGACGTTGCCCAATCTTATCCAGAGATCGTTCACTTGAATTCCGTCTGAACAGGAGTCCGAGATAAATGTCCGCGATAAGCAACTCGCTACCCAAAGCACCTACCGGCATTGATGGTTTTGATGAAATAACAAGCGGCGGCCTACCTGCCGGACGTCCAACTCTCGTGTGTGGAAGTGCTGGGTGCGGCAAAACTCTTTTTGCAATGGAGTTCCTAATTCACGGGGCAATGGAATACAAGGAACCGGGCGTGTTCCTGGCGTTTGAGGAGACGGCGGAGGATTTGGCGCAAAATGTTGCTTCTCTGGGTTTTGATATTAATGACCTCATAGCGAAAAAGAAACTCGCCGTTGACCATGTGCACATTGAGCGCAGCGAAATTGAAGAGACGGGAGAATATGACCTCGATGGGCTTTTCGTGAGGTTGAATTATGCGATCGACTCAGTCGGCGCAAAGCGAGTGGTGCTCGACACTCTTGAAGCTCTTTTCTCAAGTCTGCCCAACGAAGGGATACTGCGAGCAGAGCTGCGCCGTCTTTTTCACTGGTTAAAGGACAAGGGAGTAACGGCGGTGATCACGGCGGAACGTGGCTCGGGAACACTTACACGCCACGGCCTTGAAGAATACGTTTCTGATTGTGTAATTCTCCTCGACCATCGGGTTATAGAGCAAATGTCGACGCGACGCCTACGCGTCGTCAAGTATCGTGGTTCATCGCACGGAACAAATGAGTATCCATTCCTCATCGATGAGGAGGGCATCTCAGTAATTCCCATCACTTCAATTGGTCTGGACCACAAGGCTTCGAAGGAGCGCGTCTCGACCGGAGTTCCTAAGCTAGATCTAATGCTCAGCGGGAAAGGACTCTATCGCGGCTCGAGCGTGCTGATCTCGGGCACAGCCGGAACCGGCAAGTCGAGTATGGCGGCCCACTTTGCCCTGGCGGCAAGCCAACGTGGAGAGCGTTGTCTTTACTTTGCATTTGAGGAGTCGGCGTCGCAGATCACTCGGAATATGCGCTCAATCGGCATTGACTTGCAACCGTGGGTTAACCGAGGACTGTTGCGGTTCTCGGCCTCACGTCCCACCGCTTACGGTTTAGAGATGCACGTCGCCCGAATGCAGAAGCAAATCCAGGAATTTAAACCGCACGCGGTCGTAATAGATCCTCTGACAAACT
The DNA here is from genome assembly GCA_031365905.1 of Chloracidobacterium sp. Taxonomy (GTDB): domain Bacteria; phylum Acidobacteriota; class Blastocatellia; order Pyrinomonadales; family Pyrinomonadaceae; genus PSRF01. The sequence goes on from JANLYZ010000480.1 coordinate 7,503, forward strand.
TGATGAACATTGGCAGCCCGAATGAAGTACAGTCCGCGTTGTTGCGATTGATTGATCTGCTTAAACTCCGACAGATCACCGGCCTCTTTACCAGTCTCAGTCATGACGGGCAGGCCCTCGAAAGTACGGAGATAGGCGTTTCTTCGATAATGGATACCTGGCTCTTGTTAAGAGATATCGAGAGCAACGGCGAGCGTAACCGTGGTCTTTACGTTTTGAAGTCACGCGGTATGGCGCATTCAAACCAAGTCCGTGAGTTTCGCCTAAGCAGCCACGGGATCGAATTAATTCCCGCCTATCTGGGACCGGCAGGCGTGTTGACCGGCTCCGCACGCCAAGCTCAGGAAAATTCTGAGCTGGCCGACTCGTTGGCCAGAAAACAGGAAATTGAGCAGAGGCAGAGTCAGCTTGAACGGAAGCGAAAAACTTTGGCGGTGCAAGTAGATGCCCTGCGCGCGACATTCGAAGCCGAAGAACAAGAATTGAAGCGAATGATCGAGCAGGGTCAGTTGCGCGAAACTATGCTAACAGACGATCGCCGGACCATGGGGCGCATGCGTCAATCAGAGGATGACGCCGACAGAAAAACAGCCCTAAGGAAACACGGTTAGGAGCAAGAATGAGCAAAGCAGCCTCTAAGAAAGCGAAAAAGAAACCTCCGCAAGACGAATCTGACAATGAAAGATGGGAACTTCGTCTGTACGTGGCGGGTCAAACACCGAAATCGATCAGAGCTTTTGACAACTTAAAAAAGTTCTGCGAAGAACACGTGCTTGGGAAGTACTCCATTGAAATCATCGACTTGCTGAAAAACCCGCAGCTGGCGCGCGGGGATCAGATTGTCGCCATCCCCACGCTGGTGCGGAAGGTTCCACAGCCGATCAGAAAAATCATTGGTGACCTTTCCAACACCGAACGCGTGATAGTTGGTCTGGATATTCGGCCAGTCTCATAAGGGTAACGGAAAGATACCTGGTGAAAATCAACAGCGAATCGCTATCCCAATTTGAGGACGCCCTGGCTAAAAGGAGCGGTGAGGCATATGTCCTGCGCCTCTACGTTAGTGGTGCCACCCCTCGCTCAACCGAAGCCATTGCGAAGATCAAGAATATCTGCGAGGAGTATCTCTCGGGGCATTATGATCTGGAAGTGATTGACATATATCAACAGCCACAACTTGCGGTGCAGGAGCACATAGTTGCCGCTCCGACGTTAGTAAAGGAATCTCCCGGCAAGCTGCGAAGAATGATCGGGAATCTTTCTAACACACGTTTGATTCTGCAACGATTAGGTGTATCGAGTTAGGTGTAAGCATGGCAGCGAAAGTAAAGACGGATCACGAACTCCTTGAAGAAATCCAGGCCCTTCGGATTCAGTTGCAAGAGGCTGAAGAAACGCTCGATGCCATTCGACACGGTGAGATAGATGCCCTCGTTGTAAACGGGCCCGAGGGCGAACAGGTTTTTACACTACAGGGAGCCGACCATCCGTACCGTCTAATGGTCGAGACGATGAGAGAGGGTGCTGTAACCGTCGGCTTGGACGGCACGATCGTATATTGCAACCAGAGCTTCGCCGAACTGCTCGGCATTGCACTTGAAAGATTGCTGGGGACGGCAATCAGTTTGTACGTAGCGAATCAGGATGCCGCAACGCTTGCGGCGTTGCTGGAGGACGGAAAAAGGGATAGCGTCAAAGCCGAAATTAGGTTGAAGTCGGAGACTGAAGTGCTCGTGCCGGTGAGCATTTCTACAAGTTCACAGCAAATGGATCAATTGCCTGCTGTCTGCTTGGTGGTGACTGACTTAACGGAACACCAGCACAACGAAGAACTGAGGGTTTCTGAAAAGCTGGCGAAAGCGTTGCACGAACAGAGTGAGTTATCGTTGGCGCGAGAACAGGAAGCCCGGTCCGAGGCCGAGAACGCCAATCGTATAAAGGACGAATTTCTGGCAACAGTTTCACACGAGCTCCGTAATCCCTTGAATGCGATCCTCGGGTGGTCCAGTATCCTGAGATCTCGCAAAACGAATAAGGCGCAGGGAGCTCACGGTCTAGAAGTTATTGAACGGAATGCCAGAATACAATTGAAACTTATCGAAGATCTTTTGGATGTTTCCCGTATTGAAAGTGGGAAACTGGCCTTTAGTTTGGGCGAACTGGATGTCGTTGCGTTAATAGAAACCGCTGTAGAGGCCGCCCAACCCGCTGCTGCTGCCAGGCAAATCCAGCTTAAATGGAATGCGGGGAATGAGTGCGCCATTGTCCTCGGAGATGCTGGTCGCTTGCAACAGGTCGTAGGAAATCTCCTTTCAAACGCGCTGAAATTTACACCGGCCGGGGGAAAAGTTGATGTCGAGATCGGCATACAACTGGGAAACGTCGTGATCACGGTTGCAGACTCTGGTGAAGGTATAAGTGCTGAGTTTCTTCCTTTCGTTTTTGATCGTTTCCGGCAAGCGGACGCGAGCGCGAAGCGCCTTCATGGAGGGTTGGGGTTGGGTCTCGCCGTAGTTCGACATTTAGTGGAGCTACATCGTGGTCATGTAACGGCTGACAGCTTGGGGATAGGGCGGGGAGCAAGGTTTACGGTTACGCTGCCGCTGACAACGGTTCAGAATAACAAGACGGTAAATGCTGTAATTAGTAACGCAGAACTCATGGCGGTGAGTACCGAGCATAAGAGTTCACTTCTAGATGGTTTGAAAATTCTGGTCCTCGACGATGACCCTGACGCACGCGAGTTTTTGCAAATACTTCTCACCAACAACGGGGCTCAAGTGAAGGCTGTCGCTACTGCGTCAGAGGCCTATAGCGAAGTGCAAGGAGAGGTTCCGGACATTCTTATTTGTGACATAGGACTTCCCGATGAGGACGGATATGAATTTATCCGGGGCATTCGGTCGCTCACAGGGTCATCTTCCGCAAATATTCCGGCCTTGGCGCTCACAGCTTTCGCCCTGCCAAACGATCGCAAGAAAGCTCTAATCGCGGGATACCAGGATCATCTAACGAAACCCGTTGAATCTCACGAACTTTTAAACTCGGTTGCCAGCATCGTCCGCCGAAACGACCCCTTACCAAAATCCAACCTAACCTAGAGTTTTCTTTCGCACCGCGTTTTTTGTGCCCCAGCGCATTTTCACGTTCGGCCGCAACTAATGCGAAGCGCTTCCATTTCTTTTAGCCAAGAGTTTTGCGGACAAGTTCGGAAGCTGATTACAACTCGTCCGCCGCGCCCAACAACGCGAAAGTCATCAGTGGCATTAGAGTTTGAATGGTTGGAAATCCAGCTCGAAAAGATTTGCCGAGATTTTGCCGAGATTCATATGGAAATCGTTTATCGCCTAAGGAGCATAACGCATCTTTTCCGACCGCGCCCCAATGTTTTATAACGTTATGCGTGTCATGAGTATGGTGCGAATAATTCTCTGGTATTCATAACTCCAAGGTCGGCAGTTCGATCCTGCCCCCCGCTACCAATGTTCTGATCGCCGCAAGCGCACGTTTGTGCGCTTTCAATTACCCACCCTCCGCGCGCTATTGCGTGTGAAGAAAGCGACGCAACCTTCGTTGCAAGTTTTCTTGGATTGACCAATCGAATTTTATTTGTAGAATGCAAAGCAACGGCGATGGGTTGCTGGGGTGAGGACAGTGACCTCGAGAGGCTGAAAGTCTCCGCCAACCGATTTGAGGCCGGGCCAAACCCGGCCTCTCGGTTTTTTAAGGTCGCTAATCCCGAGTCCTTGCTACCTAGCTCTTCGCGCTTCGCATTCCTTCCAAGATCCACCATCCACAATTCACGGTCTCCGGCCTTGAACCAACGGTCACAACGCTTACTCCCGCAGATTTCAAACTGACCGAAATACAGTCTATTGGCGAGTCAACTCCTTCTCGATTTGACGGAACAAGTCGCCTGACTCCATTGTTGCCGGCAATTTCCCAAAAAAACTGAAGTCTTCTTGCCCAATGGTCGCTTCGCTTGGTGGCACGGAGCGTGCACTAGGGTTGGCACGCCCCCTATGTGGGGGCAGCAGTCCTACCTCATTACACTTCTGGCGCCCCGCTAATAATCATGTTACGTGCGGAGAAAAAAGTTGATAACAATCGAGTCACGCAGAGACTGCGGTCTTTGGTGACCGGCCTTCCGATCAAGTCGGGTGCCCGCCTGGTGATTGCGAGCGTTCTCAGCGCAATCATGGTGGCGCTGGTCACCGATGAGATTTGGCCGTTATGGATTTCCGCACTCGTTGCCGTTGCCGTCATCCTGCCGGTCCTCTACTTTTCCTACCATCTGCCCGCCCGAACACAGGAGTCAGAACCTCCACTTACAATCGTGCGAGACGCTTCCGAGATGTTTCGCGCCGCCTTCGACTATTCTGCCATCGGCATGGCGCTCGTTTTCGATACCGGCCGCTGGCATCGGGTTAACCGCTCGCTCTGCGAGATTCTTGGATACTCAGAAGCAGATTTGTTGGCTCGAGATTTCCCGGACTTTGTTCATCCGGATGATCGCCTCACGTCCATGGCGAAGTTGGAACAGTTGCTGCGCGGTAAGATCTCAGGTTACCAAACTGAGATGCGTTGTGTTCACAAGGACGGCAGCGTGGTTTGGGTTATGTGGAACGTTTCAAAGGCGCTCGTGGAAGACAGCGAGTCGGTCCATTTGATCTATCAATTGCAGAGCATCACTGACCGTAAAGTAGCCGAAGAGCGGCTCCTCCACGACGCCTTGCATGACACGCTGACTGGCTTGCCAAATCGCTCGCTGTTGATCGACCACTTGAAGCTGACGATTGCGCGAGCGAAGCGCAGACAGGATCTCAAGTTTGCAGTCTTGTTTCTCGACCTCGATCGCTTCAAGCTGGTTAACGACAGTCTTGGTCACATGGCCGGCGACCAACTCCTGGTCGGCATCGCTCGCAGACTCGAGTCATGTTTGCGCCCTGGAGATACCGTCGCGCGTGTTGGTGGTGACGAGTTCACCATCCTGCTTGAAGAACTCAGCGACGAAAAGGAAGCAGTGACGGTAGCGGAGCGAATTCACCAGGAGCTAAAGCAACCTTTCAATCTCGGTGGGCGAGACATTTTCACCACTGTGAGCATCGGCATCGCTCCCGGCTCGCTGGCTTACGATCAGCCCGAACAGATCCTGCGCGACGCCGACACCGCGATGTATCGCTCGAAGTCGTTAGGTAAAGCGCGTCACGAAATGTTTGACGAAGAGATGCACGTGCGCTCGACGGACCTGCTGCGGATGGAAACCGATCTGCGTCGGGCGCATGAACAGAATGAATTCTTCATCAACTACCAGCCAATTGTCGCGCTCGACGATTTTCATGTTTGCGGTTTTGAGGCTTTGGTACGTTGGCAACACCCGGAGCGCGGTCTGATCTCGCCGCAGGACTTTATTCCTGTCGCTGAAGAAGGCGGTCAAATTTTGAAGATTGGCGAGTGGGTGCTGCGACAGGCTTGTTACCAGGCTAAGCGGTGGCAGGAAAAATTCCCGTCGGACGAGTCTCTTTACATGACGGTGAACCTTTCGGCGAAACAGTTTGCCCAGCCAGATCTCGTCGAACAGGTTAGTTCTATTCTCGAAGAGACGGGACTTGATCCCAATTTCCTCAAACTAGAGATTACTGAAAGCGTGCTAATGGACGACTTTGATTCGGCGGCTGCGCTCCTCTTTAAGTTGCGCGCGCTCGGAGTCAGATTGAGTATTGACGACTTTGGAACCGGCTACTCTTCATTGACCTATCTGCATCGCTTCCCGATTGACACGTTAAAGATCGATCGCTCGTTTGTGTCGGTCTTGGACAAAGACCATCTCGAGATCGTCCGCACCATCCTTAACCTGGCGGAAAATCTTGATATGGACGTGGTAGCGGAAGGCGTTGAGACTCAGGAACAAATGTCGCTGCTTAGAAACCTCTCGTGTCAGAGCGGCCAGGGATACTTCTTCGCCCGGCCGATGACCATCGAAGAAGCTGAAAGAGTGCTTGAAGAAACCTACACGCCGCGCCTCGAGCAAGTGGCTTAACGGTACTTGCCTTTCAAATCTCCGAAAGAGTCCGCGCAGCGGACTAATGGAAATAGCCCAGCAGTTCACTGCTGGGAAAACAAGCGAACACTACGAGTGAGTCCGTGAAGCGGACGACTGAACGTCTCTTAAAGAAGGTCAGTCGTCCGCTTCACGGACTTTATTTCCTTAGGCCATCTGATCCCAGCAGTAAACTGCTGGGCTATTTCCATTCATCCGCTACGCGGACTGTCCAACTCATTTTTGTGCAAAGCGGCCCAAAATCCTTCATGGTTATAAGGTCTCGTCCGCCACAGTCGCTGGTCCAGTCTTGCTAAAGCAGATTCCGCTCTCCGGATCCATGTAAAAGAAATTCCTGCCGGTTGCACCAATTCCTGCAGGCTGTTCGGGGTTTGCGTTCACGCTAAACGTCGGCACCTTATCTTCAGATTTTGCGCTTAGGGTAAGGACAAAGACGTAACCGCGGTCGTGAGGCTTGTCGAAGTTCATTCGCTTATCAAGATACCCCTGTTCAAAAAGTTCGCGGCACGTGCCGTATTGTCCCTTGTGATCGATTACATACTTGGCTTCAGCGACTCTGATGGCATTGAGTGTAGCCACGGCCGCGGCTTCGTTCGCTTTGCGCACGCTGCTTTGGTAAGTCGGGATGAGAACACCCACAAGGATGCCGATGATCGCAATTACGATTAGCAGCTCGATCAGCGTAAAGCCTTTGCGGCGCGACGTGCTGATTGTATTTCGCATGGCCCATTCACCTCGCCTACTTCACGAGTTTGGAAGCGCAAGGTTCCATTAACTTTGCAAGGTCGGAGAAGTGCTGAGAATTTGGGAGAAGGGCAGAAGTCTGGAGGTCAGCGCCGGTCCGGCCTGAGTGTGATTGCGGGAGAGGCGTCCGGTTGAGCGGCATGAGTACTCACCCAGGGCTTGATCTTAGCGAGCTTGGCGCCCATCGTAACTTCAGCTACTTCGGTATCGTAGGCCACCTGCGCGCGTAACCAGTATCCATTGGAAAGGCCAAAGAACCGACAGAGACGCAGGTCGATATCGGCGGTGACGCCGCGCCGCCCGGCCACGATGTCTGCGATGCGCTGGGGCGAGACGCTGATCTCTTTCGCTAGCCGGGACTGACTAATTGCCATTGGCCTGAGGAATTCTTCAAGGAGGAGTTCACCTGGCATTACTGGTTTGAGCTTTCTCATAAGCGATTTCCTCTAGTGGTAGTCGACGATCTCAACGCCCTCGGCGCCTGCATCGACCCAACGGAAGCAAACGCGCCATTGATCATTGATGCGGATGCTGTGCTGTCCCAAGCGCTTCCCCTTCAATGCCTCGAGGCGATTGCCTGGAGGAACGCGAAGATCATCAAGGCGACCAGCGATCTGAAGCTGCCTCAGCTTACGTCGCGCGACGACTGCTATGTTAACAAATCGCCTGACGCGCTCACCCTTCGACAATGCCTCCGTGTCGGAGCACCTGAACGATCTGATCACGGCCAATAGTAACGCAATCGATCACTAGCTTAAAAGAGCGAGTGATAAAGCCAACATCACTTGAGTAGCAAAACACTAGCTCAGGCTTTCTTCACAGCAGAACCGCAACGAATCCCCTGAGCCACACGGACACGGGTCATAGCGTCCGATTCGATGCCGCGCGCAATACTCCTTCAAGGTTTGCGCACTCCTCCGACGCCAAAGGGCCGTGGCTTTATTAGCGTAGGACATACTACTCCAAATCGCCGGTGTTAGGTTTGTGAGAGCGCCCTGCGCCATGAGCAGTCCATTAAGTTTGTCATGGGCAGCTAGAAGGGTTTTGGTCGGGATTGTAGCCCGGAGGCCCGCATTAATCGAAGTGACAACATCGCTACCCTGTCTGACAACCTTGCCTTTGCTTGCAGCCTCCACCTGGGGACGAATATCACGCTCGTAAATCTCATTTCCACGGCGGGCAAATTCTTCTTTGGAGTAGCGGCGTCGGCGAATTGCCGACGAAGCATCCAGTGGAACGGGCTGATGAAGGGAGTCCTTGAGAATCTGTTTGTTACTCATACTGAAAGTGTGCACTTCGAAAATGATTTTTCAAGCGTTTTCCTGAGTGATATTTCTTCCTTTCAACCTCAGCGATTAAGCGCGGCCTAATGATTCCCATTCTATCACTTCGTTCAGCTCGCGCTAACGCGCTCGTTGCGGGCGAGACGCCCGCGGTCCCAGTAAGAGCAGCTCGGTGATATCATGATTTGGACAAATCAACTCAACAGGGCAAACCATTGACGGCAACTGGAAACATTTCTCCTTTTTTCGGACGCAAAGCGGCGTGGCTCGTGCTGCTCGTGATAACACTGATCGCATTCGCACTCGTCGTCGCGCCGGTGTGGCTCATTCAACCGTTCAGCCCGCAAAGTGCGCGCGGCGTTGAGATTTCCTATACGTTGAAGCGCTGGGCGCCGTGGATAACTCTCCTTTCGTTGGGCTGCGCGGTGTTTCTCCTAGCGCAGCTTTGGCCCGGTTCGCGCTGGTGGAAGAAAGCTGTTCTCGTTGTCGTTTTCATTCCGCTGTTGGCGTCGACGTGGTTCGCGCGGCAGAACCATTTCGAGTGGATGTTCAATCCGCTCGCGAACGCAACCTACGCCAAGACGAGTGATGCTGAATTCGTTACCGACGCCGATATCGTGATGGCAGTCGAGATTAACGGCGAGGCGTCCGCTTATCCGATCCGCCAGATGGCTTACCATCATCTCGTTCAGGACACAGTTGGAGGCACGCCAATCGTCGCCACTTATTGAACGCTCTGTCACACCGGTCTGGTGTGGGAAACGACAGTCAACGGACGGCAACTTCACTTTCACCTGGCAGGCATCAACAATCAGAACTTCATTATGCGCGATGAAGAGACAGGATCGTGGTGGCAACAAGTAACGGGCGAGGCGATTCAAGGGCCTTTGAAAGGACAAACTCTTCGCCCAGTGTTTCATGATGAGTTGACCTTTGGATTGTGGAAGCGCGAGAAATCTGAAGGACGCGTCTTGCGACCCGACGAAAAGGTAGCGCAGGCAGGGAAGTATGCACCCGCGAATTGGGAAGAGCGCATGACGAAGGTGCCGGTGGCGACGTCGGTCGCAATCGATAAGTCGCTTGAGCCGCGCACTCTCGTCATTGGGATCACAATCAACGGCGCTTCGAAGGCTTATCCCTTCGACGCGTTAGTGAAACAAAGTTTGATACTCGACGACGTAGGCGGCGTGCCAATCTTCATCGTGCTTGGAGACGACAAGCGCTCGGTGCGGGCCTTCGAGCGAACCGTGGATGGACGCAAGCTGGAATTTCTGGTCAAACCAAACACCGCCTCCCTGGTCATGGTTGATGCTGAAACCGGGAGCGAATGGGATTTCACCGGCAAGGCAATAGGCGGTCAACTCAATGGCCGGCAATTGAAGAAGATCGCAATTCTTGAAGACTATTGGTTTGACTGGATGACCTACAATCCGAAGACGAAGGTTTATAAACTTGGCGACCGTTAACTTTGCATTGCGTTTCTTTTCGCGTCTTGCACTCGCGGCAGTCGCAGCATCGTTTCTTTGCAATGCCGCTATCGCGCAACGGCCGCACACCCTCACTGGCAATATTCGCGCGCCGCAAACGTTCCACTCGAAAATTCTCAATAATGATCGCGATGTGATCGTCTATCTGCCGCCGGACTACGACACGTCAAAGACAAAACGCTATTCCGTTTTCTACATGCACGACGGGCAGAACCTGTTTGACGGCGCCACATCATTCATTCCCGGCCAAGAGTGGCGTGTCGATGAGACAGCGGAACGGTTGATTGCGGCCAGGGAGATTGAGCCGCTGATCATCGTCGGTGTTTACAACACGAAGGACCGCATCGATGAATACACGCCGGCCAAGGATGCGAAATATAAACTGGGAGGTAACGCCGATCTTTACGGCCGCATGTTGGTGGAGGAACTGAAGCCGTTCATTGACGCACACTACCGGACCAGGAAGGATGCGAGGCACACGGGTTTAGGTGGCTCGTCGTTGGGCGGATTAGCGTCGTTATATCTGGCGTTGAAATATCCAAACGTATTCAGTCGCGCTGCGATAGTCTCGCCATCGGTGTGGTTTGCCAACAAGCATATCGTGCATTACGTTGAAGCGCTGCGGAAGACACCAAACATTCATCTTTGGATTGATATAGGAACGAAAGAAGGACGTACTCCGGAAGAAGCCGAGCAGAGTGTTAATGACGCGAGACTGTTGCGAGATACGCTGGTTAAGAAAGGCTGGAAGCTTGGCAAAGATCTCAAGTACCTGGAAGCTGAAGGCGCTGAGCACAACGAAGCGGCGTGGGCGGCGCGCGTTGAATCAATTCTCACGTTCCTGTTTCCGCGAAAGGTGTAAGATAATCGGCCGCTGGGCTTCTTGAAATCTTGATCGCCTTGTCGGGCGCAACTTTTGGAGTGCGCTGACCTGTCAGCGCTTTATTAGGCTGCGACCTGTCGCAGCCCTTGTCCTCGAGCGAGAGAAACGCGGCGTCTAGCTGCACCAAGAAAAGCGGTGACAGGTCACCGCACTCCAAAAGGGGAGAGACTCTATGAAAAGTTGGAGAAGAGTTGCGCTGATAGGATTCGCAGCATTGGCTATTTCATGTTCGTTGTCGTTCGTCGCCGCCGCTCAGGATCGCGCGGTCGTGCTAACCGGCGCTGACCTGGCGCGAGTTGTGCCCCCGGGATTTTATTTTCAGGGACTCACCGCGCCCACCCAGATGCGTAACGCGGCAGCCGCGCGCTTCGGCACTAACCGCTACGTGATCGCGGGCATGGTCGATACCTCCGGGTACGCTGCCGATGTGCGCGCAAAGTACGAGGGGTTTTTCATCACGGATTCGCCGATTACGATCAATGGCTCGGAGCTTCCGGTTGGCGCTTATGGTTTTGGTTTTAGTAACGACGGCAAGCTGAACATTCTCGATCTGGCAGGCAAGGAAATACTTTCCATCGCCACTACGAAGGACAGCAAGTTGAAGCGGCCGCGACCACTGATGATGACGAACGACGGCGGCGGAATTCGTCTCTACAGCGGCCGGGAATATGCAGTCATCGCAGCGAAGTAACAGGTAGTGCTATCTTGAGAGGAAAACGAAGGATACCTATCAGGTAATGGCTCAGTTCTGATGCGTCTAATTCATCTCCGCTTATCGCCGCTGGTCCCGCTCTTGTTGTTGTTTGTTTCGCCGTTTGCGGCGATCGCTCAGCAACCAAGTCCCAGTCCATCTCCGCAGCGCACTGGCAAGTCCTACAGTTCGGAGGCGCCAAACAAGAAACCGCCGCCGCCAGCGCCACAAGCGCAGTCTCCCGTCACTTTCAGCGACGTCACAACCGCGACCGGAATAAATTTTCGGCGCGATCCTTCCTTCACGTCGGTAAAGTATTT
>JANLYZ010000465.1:0-3132 GCA_031365905.1 Chloracidobacterium sp.
TGGCTCTCGAGTTGCGCCAGCGCTAACAAGACGAGGTCGGTGGAGATTGGCGTATCGAGTTCGGCAGTCAGCCGGCGCGCAATATCGGCGGGCGTGCTCTTGCCGTCGCAACTGCGCCACACCAAAGCGGCCGTGTGGTTAAGACAATGTGCCTGGTGTCGATCGAGATCGTAGACCAAAACTTCGTTCGGCAGATCGTCAACTACCAAACGGTGTTGGCGCAGTTGTGGGAGCTGCGCTTTAGGTGTTCTCTTCATAAAGTCTCCAAGTTAAAAATCGCAGAGGGGGGAGGCGGTCGGGGGTTTTCGCTTCAGTTGTCAATTCAGCCGTGCCGCAGACTGTCTAGTCTGCGGTTCTCCACTTAACACTTGCAGCGCCTCTGCCAAACAAAGCGCGGACTAGACAGTCCGAGCCACGTAACTGGCTAGCTTGTCGGCATTCCCTGCATGGCTCGCGTCGCGAGCGCGCAAAGAAACAGCGCCGCGGCAACTTCAAAACCAGTATGGGGAGCAATGGCCAAGGTGCCCGCCAGGTGTGCCAGCTTAATAACCACCCCGGCCAAGATGCTGACTAGCCCCAGGAACCAACACAACTGAGCGATAAGGCGATATATTTGGGTCATCGGGTTGCGCCTCCAATGTCTGTTTAGTGTTTGCGAACGGCGTCACGTTATCACGTACGGGTCAAAGCGTCACAGCGCAGTCGTTCAGGCTTTCACTTTGGAAATTACCAGCTCATTGCAGAACCGGGAGCGGTAGCGACCGGATGCCGCTCTCAAACGCGAATGGATCCGCTGGTGCGCGGTTTCGAATTCAAGACATCTTGTGATTAGGATCGGGTCGCTACCGCTCCCGGTTCCGCAAGATTCGCAGCCTGAAACTGACTCACTACCTCTATCAGCCTTGTCCTTCGTTCTCATAATGCCGAAAAAGACTTTAGCCCGGCGCTGCTAACGCCGAGCGAAAGTCGGGTGCCACCGCGTTAGCGAGTGGGTTTGCTTCGCGATTTCGTCCTGACTAAATTACCGCACCGCTTCCACCGGCGCTCCGGTCAAACTAAATTCACTCGCCGCGCTGCGCACTGCCGCCGCTTCCATTACCTCGTGATACACGGCCATCGTTTGCTGCGCCATCGCTTTCAAGTTGAAGAGTTCATGAACGCGTTCCCTGCCGGCCCGGCCATAGGCGGCGCTGCGCAGTGGATTGTCGAGCAAGTGGCTAATGGCTTCGCCCAACGCTTCCGCGTCCGCGGGCGGCACTGTCAATCCCGAAACGCCGTCAAGCGAAACTGAAGGCACGCCGGTGTCGAGATTGGTGTTGACGACCGCCTTGCCGCAGGCCATCGCTTCGAGTTGCACAATGCCGAAAGCTTCGCTGCGCGCCACTGAAGCGAGCGCGAAGACATCCGCCGCGTGGTAGTAAGGAGCAACGTCCTCGACGTCAGTCAGGAAAGTGACCCGGTCGCTAACGCCACAGTCTTCCGCATGTTGTTGCAGCGCGCCTTGCAATGGCCCACGGCCGACCAGCACCAGGCGGCCTTCGACAAATCTCATGGCCTCGATCAAATGCTCGAAGCCTTTGTAGTAAACAAACCGGCCCACGCCGAGCACCAGGCGCGGTCCAAATACGCTGCGGATGCGGGCGACTTCCTTTCTGTCAGGTTGCTCAAACTGTTCGAGCGGAATGCCGAAAGGAATCACGCGGCACTTTTCTTCAAACTGCGGCAAGACGTAAGAGCTGCGCAGGTAATTTGAACTCGAGACGATGATTGAGTCGGCGCGCTTCAGAGCATGTCTGAGCACCGGATCAAAAAATCGGCTCAACACTTTCTGCCGCACGATGTCGCTGTGATAAGTGAACACCAGCCGGCCACGATGACCGCTGGCCAGGTAAGCGAGCACAGCGCCCGGGTTTGGCAAGTGAATGTGTACGATGTCTGCGTTCGACTCGCGAATGCGGCGCACCATCTGCGGGCAGAACGGCGCCGAGCGCAAACTAAATAGCTTACCGAGCCGCGCGATCTCTACGCCCTCGATCGTTTCGTCGCTCTGCTTCGAGCCGTTGCTGGAGGCGACGATGATCTCGAGGTCAACCTTTTCTTTCAGTTCACCGCAAAGCGTTTCCAGATGGCTTTCCATTCCGCCGCGGTGGGGTGGATAGAATTTGCCGATATGCAACACGCGCAAACGGCGCTCGATTTTGGTAAGACCTCGGGGCCGCATTCTGGGTTGGCTGATTGCGTCTTCGACCGAGACAAGAGGTTTGGGGCTACTCATAGTTTGCCAGTAAGAGAACGGACTAAAGAACATGCTTTAGTAAAGCCCGAATCTCTTCTCCCTTCCGCGCCTGCGCGCGATGCAAAAGGTTGTCGGGTTGCAGCAAGTCTGGGTTCGCGAAAAGCTGTTCCACTTTGCCGCAGTTATCGGGACCCAAGGGTCCAATCAGCCTGGGGACTGATGCCTTTCTCAATGGTTGCAGGATAACGAGCACGGTTGAGTAATTCTTGAGTTTTTCTTGCACGGGACGAGGCTTTGCCAAATAAGCCTGATTTGCCGAGTCCGCGACAGCGGACGGCCGAAATTAGCCCAGCAGTTTACTGCTGGGAAGATGATGAAATTCCCATTGAGTCCGTGAAGCGGACGACTGAAGCATTATCGAGACGCTGCCAGTGGTCCGCTTCACGGACTTCAAAATAGAAAGTTACAACTGATCCCAGCAGTGAACTGCTGGGCTACTTTCAGTCGTCCGCTTCGCGGACTGACCGACTCACTTCTCGTTCCATGAATCTTCCTTAATTTGGATCGACGCCACGCGCCAAAATATCACCGTACAATTCAACCATCTGGTTCGTATATTCAGGCCACCCAAACTTTCCTGCCCGCGCGATTCCGTGAGCGCGACGTGCAGTCCATCGCACTAGGTCGTGTTCTCGTTCGCGCAGCAGTTCAGTAACTTGCGCCGTCCAGGCGGGGACATTGGCCACTGGTGCATAGCTCGCCGCTTCTGCGGCAACTTCGCGGAGCACCGGCAAATCACTTGCGACTACCGGCGTGCCACACGCCAACGCTTCGACGAGCGGCAAGCCGAAGCCTTCGCGCTCTGAGGGCAACAGCACTAAGGCCGCGCGCCGGTA
>JANLYZ010000497.1:0-11375 GCA_031365905.1 Chloracidobacterium sp.
CGAAAACATGATGCGCGCCGGAAAGGCGCGCAATTAAAGCGGATTTGAGTAATCCCTGAAAATCGATGGCTAACTCGAAGGCTGAGGCGCGAAGCTGACGTAACTGCTGGCGCGGTGCCCGCAGCGTCTCCCCAGACACCAACCCGCGCCTCAAGGCCTTCGTGTCGACTTCGATGAGCCGATCCAAAATCGGGTTGTCTCTTAAAATTTCCGCGCTGCGACGTTCTACGACCCAGGATATTTCCGCGGCGGGCATTGCCTTCCGAATGGCGGCGAGCGACGGCAGCGTATGCACGATGTCGCCGATGCTGCCAAGTTTTACGATCAGGATGCGCATTAGTAGGACAGACATTTTTGTCTGTCCCTCTCCCTGCTCAAGAATGGACAGGCAGGAATGCCTGTCTACCGAAACCGACGGATCAATTCCGACGTCGAGTGATCTTTCGGATCTCCAACAATTCGTACGCGGCCGCCATAAGATCGTACCACATCGCGCTCGGGGACAGTCTCCGCGGTGTAGTCTGTGCCCTTAGCGTGCACGTCTGGCTTCATAGCGAGTAGTAGTTCGGTCACCGTTGGTTCCGAAAAAATGGTTACTAAATCTACTGCCTGCAATGAGGCGACCAGCTCGGCGCGTTCGGCTTCCGGCAAAATCGGGCGACCGGCACCCTTCAGCCGGGCGACTTGTGCATCTGAATTAACCCCAACGACTAAAATGTCGCCGAGTTCACGCGCGCCTTCGAGGTAACGCACGTGGCCGGCGTGCAAAATGTCGAAGCACCCGTTGGCCAACACAATGCGGGAGCCTCTTGCCCGCTCTTCGGAAATGCGGGCGACTAGTGCATCGCGATGGAGTATTCGGGCGGTGGGATCAATCATGTCTTGCTTCTTAGCCAGGGAATTTACAACTCAGCATGCAGTACCGAGTGCTCAAGTTCTTCCTGCGTGACCGAGGCGGTGCCACGCTTCATGACCACGAGCCCGCCCGCATAGTTGGCCAGGCGTGCCGCATCGGGAAACGATGAGTCGGAAGCGAGCGCAAGCGTGTAAGCCGCCATCACCGTGTCGCCGGCGCCGGTGACATCAACGGGTTCGCGCGCGCCGACGGCGTCGAGATGAACCGGAGCCACGCCGTCCTCGAGCAACATCATGCCATTGCTGCCGCGAGTCACAAGCAAGGCGCGATATCCCAAACGCGCTCGCAACTCTTCGCAGGCAGTTTCCAATTCTGCGAAGTCGGTAAACTCTCGACCCAACAATTGTTCGACTTCATCCTGGTTTGGTGTTGCCGAAGTGAAACCAACAAACTCTGCGAGCCGGAAGCGCGAATCAGCTAACACCGGACGCTTGCGTGCGACGGTCGCGTCTCGGGCGAACGTAG
Source organism: Chloracidobacterium sp. (assembly GCA_031365905.1). Classification (GTDB taxonomy): domain Bacteria; phylum Acidobacteriota; class Blastocatellia; order Pyrinomonadales; family Pyrinomonadaceae; genus PSRF01. Next base: position 1,382 of record JANLYZ010000497.1, read on the forward strand.
CCATTTCAACATCAGCGACTCCGTAGTTGTAGTCGGAAATTATCAGGGCCTCGGCTTCCTGCATGTGTTGCTGCACGCAATCGCGGAGGCTCGCACGCAGTTTCGGATCACTGAGCGGCGCGCCTTCATAATCAATTCTGATTACTTGTTGACGCGTGGAATGTAACTGGCCGGCGAGGATTCGGACCTTCCTGGTTGTTTGCAAAGCGGGCGATGTTAAGACGCCACTACAGTCAACGCCGGCTGCTTTCAACTTTTCCAACAGCGCGCGGCCCGCCTCGTCTTCACCCGCGACGCTGATTAGCGAAACTCGCGCTCCCAGTGAGGCAAGGTTCACGGCGCAGTTTGCGGCGCCGCCGGGCAGGGTCTCTGTGTGTTCGTGATGAAGAATAAACACGGGCGCCTCGCGCGAAACGCGATTGATGCCGCCGTAAATAAACTGATCGGCAACTGCATCGCCAAGGACCAGAATTCGGCGCCCGGAAAAGCGCTTGACGATTCCTAGCAGGCGCTCCTGTAATAATTTTCGTTCAACCGTCAAAGGTGATCTCCTACTTTTGGAGTGCGCTGACCTGTCAGCGATTTGGTCGGTCGCGACCTGTCGCGACCATTGAACTGAGAGTCAAACTAAGAGCGTGTCGTCAAGCCGCCACGGACTAAAGCGGCGACAGGTCGCCGCACTCCAAAATCTCATTTCCCGACAATGACGCGCACTGCTTCCAACAAATTCTCAGCGACTAGATCGGGTTGTTCTTTCCAACCGGCGCGCTGATGTTCCCACTCGCCGCGGCCGTAGCCGCTCAAGACAAACATCGAGTGCACGCCCGCGTTGCGCGCCAGTTCCACGTCGGTATAACGATCGCCGACCATCCAACTTCCGTTCAAATCGACATCAAACTCGCGCGCTGCGCGCGAAATCAATCCCGGCTTTGGCTTACGGCAATCGCAATCAACACGATAAGGCGGTTCGCCCACTGAAGGATGATGCGCGCAATAGTAAATCGCGTCGAGCGCGGCGCCGCCATGCTCAAGTTCTTGAGTCATTGCAGCATGTACACTTTGGATCATGTCTTCAGAAAAGTATCCGCGCGCCACGCCAGCCTGATTGGTAACCACGATCGCCAGCCAACCATTATCGTTTAGATGTTTGATAGCGTCGGCGGCATATGGGAACACGCGAAAGCGCGATGGGTGATTGATGTAACCCACCTCTTCCGAGATTGTGCCGTCGCGGTCAATGAAAACTGCGCGCTTCATTCGATTTGCCCCGCAAACTTTAATTTGTCGATCGCTGCGGCCAGCGGTGACGCAGGACACGCATTTTCGGCCTTGTCAGACAACAGAACCTTCGCGCGTTCGAAAACGTCAGCGGGCGAGATCGCCGTCATGCAGCGATGATCGATCGGACAATCGCGCAACATGCAGGGCGCGCAATCGGGCGGCTCGCGCACGATCTCGCCAAACGGCGAAAACGGCCGCGTCGTCAATGGATTTGTGGGACCGAAGATCACGAGTGTTGGTCGCTCTAGTGCGGAAGCGATATGCGCCGGCCCCGTGTCATTCGTCACCAGCAGGTCTACTAAACTAAGAACAGCCACCAACCGAGCCAGATCAGTTTCCCCAGTTAACACTATCGGCTTGTTTCGCATGCAGCCGCTGACTTCCAGCGACACCTCCGCTTCGCCACTCGATCCGACCAGCAGAATGTCGGCACCAAGGTCATCAATCAAGCGGTCAGCAAGCGCCGCATAACGCTCCGCCGGCCAACGCTTCGCGCGGCTGTTAATGGAGCCGGGACAAAGCGCGACCAAAGGCTTGTCCTCGGCAACTCCTCGCGCGCGAAGAAATTCCCGAGCCGTTGTCTTGCGATCATCGCTGACTTCGAGTGAGCCTTCGGGTTCAGTATCGAGAAACGTTTGCTCGTGCTTGATGAGCCACTCGAGCTGGGCAACGATGTTCAGATAGAAAAAAACTTCGTGCTTGGTGGCGCGCCATTCCGGCGATGCCAAAGGGTGCGTGAGCAATCGTTGGCGACCGTCGGTTGCGTAGCCTATTCGCAAAGGCACGCGGGCAAGAGAAGCGACGAGCGCGGTCTCAAGTGAATTCGGCAGCAACACCGCGAGATCGAAGTTTCCTTTGCGCCACTGACGCACTTGCTGCACAACCGATCGCAGCCCGCTGCCTTCGTGAACCTGCAACTCGTCGAGAAAATCGGCATCGGCAAAAAGGCCTTCAGCCCAGGCGCGCGTGGCCAGCGTGATGTGCGCGCCTGGAAACAAGCGCCGCAACTGCCTTAACGCGGGGATAGTCATCACCGCGTCGCCGACCCAGTTGGTTCCGCGCACGACGATCCGTTCTATTTTGTTGGTGCCAGGCTCAGTCATCCCTAGAAGCTTCTACGAAAAGAGTTTTCATATCTCATTTGAAATTTTTCATTTGTCATTTGCATTGGCTCCAACACTTTCGCATTGACTTTAGCTAGACTCCGGCCGTCAGCGTTTAGCGGACTAACAACGCCGAAAATGACAAATGAAAACTTTCAAATGATAAATGGAAAATCTCCTTTCGCGTTTTTCGACGCACAACTATGTCTACAGTAAACTCCGCAGCCCTTCCTCGATTCCGATTTCCGGTTGCCAGCCGAGTTGTTCGCGAATGCGCGTCAAGTCGGAAACATAATTAACCGGCACCGGAGTCGGCACTGACGCATCGTTCACGATTATCGGTTCGAGCTCGATCATCCTGCCAACCGCGGACACAATATCCAGCAACGTCGCTCGGTTCGCTTTGCCTCCGCCCAGATTATACAAGCCGTAGACGTGAGACGAGTCGATGAACGCTCGACACGCGCGGGCGAAGTCGTCAACGTGCAGAATGTCGCGCACGACCTGGCCGCCGAGGGGGAGCCGAATCGGCCAGCCACGTTTTACTGACTCAACGTAGTGAGTGACAAACCCGGAGTCGTTTCCCGCTGAGGGCCGCGCATAGACATTCGACAGGCGAAGGATGCAGGTGCGGACGCCTCGTTGACGCGCGTAATACTCAACGTAGCGCTCGCCGATTAGCTTCGACCATTCGAGCGCAGTTTGTCCGGCGTAATCCGTAGGGCAAGTTTCGGGAACTGCCGCGTACGCGTCAGCGCTCGCGCCGTAAACGTCTTTAGTGGACGCGTAAATGAAGACCGCTCCCGGTCGCAAATGTTTGACTACGTTCGCAGCTCCCTCAGCATTGGTGCGAAAGCAGAGTTCCGCGCCATCAGGAGTCTTGTCGAGGTAAGCGGCGAGATGGATGACGGCATCGTAATCCGCAATCATCCGGACATCGTATTCACTCAGTATGTCGTGGCCGGAACGACGAGAGAAATCATCAGCATTAAGAAAGTGCCTGACGTGTGTTCCCAGGTAGCCACTGCCGCCGGTAACCAAAATCTTCATTTAGTCAGCACCCAATAGAAGGCGATTTTCCATTTGTCATTTCAAATTTGACATTTGTTATTAGGAACAAGATGGGGCGTAGGCAGCAGCAGATGAAAACCAAATTGACAAATGAAAAATGACATATGGAAAACCGATCTCGCGTATTTAGACTTTGGACGTTGGACGTTGGACATTCACTTAATCGTGCCTTTCGCGAGCGCAGCGAGTTTCATCAGCGACTCAGCATGGCCGATTGCAATTAGAATATCGCCGTTTTGGATCGTTGCTTCGCCACTAGGATTGAAGAGTATCTTGCCGTCGCTCCGACGGATACTTACCACCACGATATCAAGCTCTGAGCGGATATTTGTCTCACTCAGTTTTTTGCCAATGAGACTTGAGCCGGCGTCGACTTCGAGTTGTTCAAACGCCAACTCCAATTTGTTTGCGGTGATCGAGCCAATAAAGTCATCAACGGCAGGTTTCGTCAGCGCCACCGCCATGCGATGGCCGCCAATTATAGTGGGAGCCACCACGCGATTGGCGCCGGCGCGAATCAGCTTTGGTTCAGCCTGTTCTTCAGCGGCGCGCGCGACGATGTGCAGCTTTGGATTCAGATCGCGCGCGGTAAGGACGACATAAACATTGTCAGCATCATTGGGCAAACAAGCTGCAAGTCCACGCGCGTGTTCGACGCCGGCCTCCCGCAAACTTTCCTCAAGCGTGGCATCGCGCACCAACACCACCACCCCGAGTTCGATTAGCTCTGCGACTCGCTGCGGGTCTCGCTCGATCACGATAAACGTCTCGGCGCCGCCGAGCAGTCCGCGCACCAGGTGCGAGCCTACCCGACCCGCGCCACAGATGATGAAATGATCTCGTAGTTTGCTCATGCGTCGTGATAATCGCCGCTGGCCAAACGTAGCGACCAGCTCCGATTGGACTATCGCCTGCACCGTCGCCGTAAGCGCGTAAAGCACCACACCGACGCCGGCCAGCATGAAGACGGTGGAAAAAATGCGGCCGTTCCGCGTCGCCGGTGTCAGATCACCATATCCGACGGTGGTCACCGTTTGCACCGAAACGTAAAGACTATCAAGTATCGACCAGCCCTCGATTAGATAAAAGCCGACAGCCCCGAAAGCGATGGCAACGAGGACTGCCGCCACCGCAAGAAGAATTCGGCGATTGTTTCCGGACGACGAACGTGTGCCGGTCGGCATGAAACTCATAGATCTGACTTCGCATCTAAGTGGAGGTCGAACTTTAGGCGCCGCAGGACGTTAACTAAAGGGAAACCGGGTGTCAATTGGCGTGCTGTCGAGTGTCTTGTCAGAGCCACCTGCGTTAGCGGGTGGCCAAGATTCTCCTGATAGACCAAGGCTGAACTGCGGTCCACCCGCTAACGCAGGTGGTTCTGACACAGTTTATGCTAACTACCAACTTGAGGTGGACACGATCCCTCCCAGAGGTTAGCATTTACCGCGAGGATGGACGACTGACCACGTTTCTTTCGCCGCGATGCCGAGACCGCAAAGGTCCGTTCGCCTGTCTTTTATGCCAGCACGATACCCACCCGAAGGAATACCACCAACCGGGAAACAGTCGCGGAGGGATCCACGATCCAAATCCCGCATCGTTGCTTACGCTGAACCGGAAGCGAGCTTCAAGCGTCGCGTCATCCGCCGGGTCCTAAGCCCAGTCGTCGTCATTCCATTAGCGGTGTTGGCCACCGTTGTCGTCGGGTGCCTGGTCTATTACTGGAGCGTTTTCTCCGGCCGTATCGACAACTTGCTGGCAGGAGAAGTCTACACGCGGTCTGCCGGAATTTATGCGGCGCCGAAACAGCTACGCGTCGGACAAGCGCTCACGCCGGACAAGCTGATCGAGTTTCTCAAACATGCAGGCTACGTTGAGAAGTCGCAGCAGGCCGACAAAGCGCGCGGGCGTTATGCGCTTGGCGACGGCAGCGTCGACGTTGAGCCGAGCGAAAACATAACTGTGGATGGCCAGCCGCAGTTTCAGAGTGTGCGAGTGCAATTCGCCCGCACCGGCAAGACAATCAGTTCAATCTCCGACCTCGCGAGCAATACGAAACTGGACAAGGCGTGGCTTGAACCCGAACTGATCACTTCAGTGACCGGACGCGAGCGCGAGAAGCGCAAGGTGGTCGGCTTCAACGATCTGCCACCGCATCTCGTCAAAGCAATTACCACCACGGAAGATCGCGCCTTCTTCGAACACTACGGCGTAAACGTGCGCGGCATCCTGCGGGCGTTGGTGCGTCGCTATGATTCTGATCCGAGTTCTCCGATTGCGCGCCAGGGCGGTTCCAGCATCACCCAGCAGTTAGTTAAAAACTTATGGCTGTCGCCCGAGAAGACTTTGAAGCGCAAGGTTGCGGAAGCTTACATGTCCGTCATTCTCGAGACGCGCCTCAAGAAGGAACAGATATTTGCGCTTTACTGCAATCAGGTTTACCTGGGCCAACAGGCCGGCTTTTCGATAAATGGCTTTGGTGAGGCTGCGGACGCCTATTTCAACAAGGACGTCACGAATCTCACCTTGCCGGAGGCGGCCTTTCTGGCGGGCATTATTCGAAGTCCGAACCGTTACAACCCGTACCACGATCTCGACACAGCGACGGCCCGGCGTAATCAGGTTTTAGACACCATGGCGGAAACGGGTGCGATCTCCGGCGAGGAAGCGAATCAGGCGAAACAAACGCCGTTGCAGGTAGCGGCGACGAAAGGCCGAATCGATGTATCGGATGCGCCTTATTTTGCCGACTACGTTCAGAGTCAGTTAGGCGACATCATTGCCTCACCCGGCGCCGCGGATCATCTTCGCATTTACACCACGGTGGATCTCGATCTGCAACGCGCTGCCTACGCGGCGGTTTCGAAACAACTCGCCGCGCTCGACAAGATCGAATCAAAACGCTTTGAGCCTGGGACGCTTCAGGCCGCCCTAGTCGCGATGAATGCGAAGACCGGCGAAATCGTGGCGATGGTTGGCGGGCGCGACTACGGCAAGAGCCAACTCAATCGCGCGGCGGATGCGATGCGTCAGCCGGGTTCAGTGTTCAAGCCTTTCGTCTACGCAACCGCACTGAACACCGCGTACGATCCGGTGCCGCGGGTTATCACGCCGGCGACGACCTACATCGACGAACCCAAAACGTTTACCTACGACAACCAGGAATATTCGCCGGGCAACTTTGGAGATAGCTACAGCCATGCACCCGTAACCTTGCGCGATGGTTTGGTTCATAGTCTGAATGTGATCACGGTTGACGTGGCTATGGAAGTGACGATTGGCCGCGTTATGAACCTGGCAGCGAAAGCCGGGCTGCCGAAACCGGCCCACGCCTATCCCGCGATGGCCTTGGGAACAAGTGAAGCAACGCCTTTGCAAGTGGCCTCGGCCTACACCGGCTTCGCAACGCTGGGAACCCGGACCACGCCGATTGCGATCAACCGCATTACCACCGGCAGCGGCGTAACGATTGCCGCGCCCACGCCACAGAAGAATGAAATGCTACGGCCGGATGTTGCCTACGTGATGACGTCGTTTATGAAGGACGTGATCAATCGCGGCACGGCAGCGCCGGTCCGCGCCCGTGGTTTCAAAGCCAACGTTGCCGGCAAGACAGGAACTTCGCGCGATGGCTGGTTTGCCGGTTACACGCCGAATCTTGTTTGCGTAGTCTGGGTGGGATTTGACGATGGATCACAGCTCGGCCTGACCGGAGCCAACTCTGCGTTGCCAATTTGGACTGACTTCATGGGGACGGCACTCGCGGAACATCCCGAATGGCAGGGCGACTGGCAAATGCCATCTGGCATTGAGCAGGTGGCGATCAATCCGAAGACGGGCGGTCCGGCCGGCGCGGACGAGCCCGACAAGCGCATCGAACTCTTCATCAACGGAACCTCACCGCAGACCGCATCCGCTGAACAACCCGAGACGGAAGCGACACCGGAAATGGACGCGTCGCCGCTGACCCAGGAGCCGTTTGTGCCACCGCCTGGTCTGGAACCGTCACCAAGCCCCACGCCGCGAAAGCCGCCGCGATCTGAACTGCGAACCGGAGAGGGTGGGCGTTTGGAGGGAACGATTACACTCGACATCGATCCGACGACGGGATTGATTGCGGTGGAAAGTTGTCCGGTGATCCGCACCAGAACGTTCGTGCTGGGCACCGAACCGAGGAAATACTGCGGACCCGAATATCATCAGCGACCCACTGCGTCTCCGCAGTCTCCGCGTCCGCGCGCGATATCTCCTTAACATCCACGAATTCCGCAGATTTCACAGATTAAAGAAAGAAGAACTGCGGAAGTTTAGACCATCAATGAGATGTTTGAGGCAGCCTCTGCTTGTCACTGCATTACTCTTTATCTTGTAATCTGTGAAATCTGTGGATTAGTTCCGAAGATCGCGTTACATGGTTTCGATCGCACTGCTCAGAGTCTCAAGCGCCAGCGCGGCGGCATGTTGCTTTCGTGCGGGCAGACCACCAACCGCAGCAACCAGTTCACCGCGAGTCAACAGCATTGCTTCAGTAACCGTCCTTCCAATAATCAACTCCGTCAAAACCGATCCACAAACGAGCGTCGGCGGACAGCCATACGCAAGAAAGGCGGCCGCTCCAATGCGACCCTCGCGAATGCGCAGCGAGAGACGGAGGCGATCGCCGCAAACAGGATTCGTCTCTTCAGCGGTCGCACTAGCGTCGGTGAGTTCACCGGCGTTGCGCGGATTGGCGATGTGATCTTTGAAGGTTTGTGAGTACACGAGTCTTCATGGCAGAAGCCCGCGCGTCAGCAAGGGCAGCAGAAGCCCGCGCGTCAGCAAGGGCTTCTTAAGATTGTGCGAGGGAACCTGAGCCCTCCCTGACGATTGGGCTTCTGCCTGGGTTTAGAGGCGACATTTGTCGCAGCTTCTCGACGACCCGCGAGAGAACTTCGAGAACGTAGTCGACATCTTCCTCACTATTGTCTTTCCCGAAACTAAAACGTATCGCGCCGCGTGCGAGTTCATCGTTACGACCGAGCGCTTGAATAACCGGCGACGGCTCAAGCGTGCCGGAAGAGCAGGCCGAACCGGTCGACACTGCAACGCCCTGAAGGTCCAGGCTGATCAATAGTCCTTCACCTTCAATAAAGCGAAAAGAAATATTCGAGAGATGAGACAAGCGCCGCGCGCGGTCGCCGTTCAAAACGATGTCCGCGATGCGCTCCGTTACGCCCGCTTCAAAACGATCGCGCAGTTGGTTGTCGTGTTCAGAACGCTCTGCCATTGCTTCGCGGGCAAGGTTCGCGGCCGCGCCAAAAGCCACGATGCCAGGCACGCCTTCCGTGCCGGCACGCTTTTCACGCTCCTGATGTCCACCGACATTCTGCGGCATCAAGCGCACGCCGCGGCGCACGAACAGCGCGCCCGTCCCTTTGGGCGCGTAAAGCTTGTGAGCGGAAAGCGACAGCAGATCACAACCGAGCGTTTCGGTGTCGAGAGGAATGCGTCCAGCGGCCTGCACGGCGTCCGTGTGCAGCCAAAGTTGGCGGCCACTTGCGCGTTCTTCGCGGACGAGCGTGCCAATTTCTGCAACTGGTTGGAGCGTGCCGATTTCATTGTTGGCCAGCATCACCGAAATCAGCACGGTGTCGGGCCTTAGCGCAGCGCGAACGTCCTCGACCTTCACGATGCCTGCTTCGTAAGCCGGCAAACGCGTAATTTCCCAACCACGCTTTTCAAGTTCGTCGCAAATACCGCGAACTGACGAATGCTCGATGCTCGAGGTGATTACGTGACCCATGGCTGGCGAGCCTTTTGATCGGAACAGACTCGCGTCAGTGACTCCGCGAATGGCGAGGTTATTCGCCTCCGTGCCGCCGGAGACGAAAACAATTTCATTGGCACGCGCGCCGATTAAGGCAGCTACTTCGCGTCGCGCCCGATCGACGGCCGCGCGCGCTTCCTGACCAAAGGAATGAACGCTTGAGGCGTTGCCAAACTTCTCTGTGAGATAAGGGAGCATAGCCGCAACGACGCGCCGGTCCACAGGCGTCGTAGCGCTATGATCAAGATAAACTTTCCGTATTTCTGCCATGCGATTGCGGTCGCCGCAGCCGATCGATGCCAACCAGTAACACAAAACCGGCATCTGAGGGCCAAGTAAGTTTCGCTCGAGGTTATTCGTATTCGAGTGGTTCGAGTCTAGGACGCACAAAAGAGTCGGTCAAGGTAAGGTAACGCAAGCTCTCCTTGCGGCCCGCAAATCAACAGTTTGCGCTACAATAACAACGCGATTGTTAGGCAGGCTCTCCCAAGACCCTACGGCGGCTTCATCGCCGTAAATCTCTGGAAGGAATAGCAAATGAAATATTTTAGAATCCCCCTGGTAGTCGTTGTTGCGTTGATGATGATGACCTCATCGACGAGATTCGCAACTTCTGTTTCGCAAGCCTCAACGGGACAGAATCAAACAAATCAGTCCACCGCTCTTGAACGCGGTTTCCGCACCGGCTATTCCGACGGTTTCAGCGCCGGCTCGCGCGACCTCGCCGATCATG
>JANLYZ010000010.1:0-9155 GCA_031365905.1 Chloracidobacterium sp.
GTTTTGTCCAGTCACGATCGTCGCGATTTTCCCAGCCGCGATTACTGCGGCCCTCGCCGTTTCCTTGTCCACGATGTTTCCCATGGTCGTCGTTCGCGAATGATGTTACCGGTGCGGCCGCCGCCAGCATCAGCGCCATTACAAAGATGGCTAGAAAATTACGTCCCTTAGCGGATACTTTCATAAACTCCTCCTCATTTGTTTTCGGTTGACTTCTGGGAGAGAATGCCACCGTTTTTGTCAACAATCATTGTGCCAGCGACGGCAACTTCGCAAGCGCGAGCCTGTTTTGCGCCGTGATTGTTACGCGTGCGAGCGGGCGCCATGCGTCAGGCGCCGGCGATCTGTTAATGTAATCAGCCTTGGCTGTAGTAGTCTTCAGAAAAGTTGTAGTTTCATTTCGATTGCGTGTCTGAAGTCATGAGCGAAAGAGAAGCGGCCCTTCAAGCATTGCGCGAACGATTAGAGGTCGTTCGCGCCCGAGTTGATACAGCCGCCGGCCGCACCAGCCGTTCCTCCGATCGGATTACTCTAATTGCGATCAGCAAGACTCACCCCAGCGCCGTGCTGCGGGCCGCGCTCGATCTGGGAATTAGAGACCTGGGCGAGAACCGTGTGCAGGAAGCCGACGGTAAAATACAGGAGCTGGGACGAGCTGCGGCGCGCTGGCATCTGGTTGGTCACCTGCAAGGGAACAAAGCCGGACGGGCAGTCAAGCTTTTCGATTGTATTCACTCGCTCGATTCTGTTGATTTGGCCCAACGACTGGATCGGCTTTGCGTCGAGTCGGAAAGAGACGAATTGGAAGTACTTATTCAGATCGATCTTGGTGGTGAGAAAACCAAGAGCGGGATCGACCCACGCGGTGTGCCGGAATTGTTGCTCGCCTTGCCGGACTGTCCACGGCTGCGCTTGATTGGATTGATGACGCTGCCGCCATACTTTGAAAATCCTGACTGCGGCCGACCCTACTTCAAAACCCTGCGCGGACTGCGCGACAAGCTGCAAATCGAAGGACACTTTGGTAAACGTGCGGGCGAACTTTCGATGGGCATGAGCCACGATTTTGAGATCGCAATTGAAGAAGGGGCGACGATGGTGCGCGTCGGTACCGCGATATTTGGCGCGCGTGGTTAGCGGTTTCTAACGCAAACTGTTAGTTTGCGCTCGTTATCAGCAGAATCGTAATTTCAGGATCGCGTTTCCAATCAACGCATCTAACAGTTTGCCTTACCTATTATGCGAATAGTTGGTCTGCTTTACTGGTTTATCAATCGGGCGGTTATCTTATTTATTGTCGCGGTCATCGCGGTTGTGCTGCTGCGCCTCATGGTCAATCTGGCAAATCCAAATCCGTTTGGCTGGACTTCGCTGACAGTTCGTCGTCTCACCGATCCGCTTGTCAGTCCCATGCGCCGCGCCCTTGCTGGCTTTGGCGTTGATCCAAAGTTTTCACCGCTTGTCACCATACTTTTTACGATTCTCCTGGGATGGTTTTCGCTACAACTCGTTGCGAGCCTTGGGAACGCGCTCATCGGAATTCTCCTTAGCCTTGAGAACCATGCGTTGGTACCCATGCTGGGCTATCTGCTTTACTGGCTGCTTGGGTTTTATAGCTTGCTGATTTTCATTCGCATCGTTTTTTCCTGGGTAACTGTTGGCTACGGCAACCGTTTGCTGCGCTTTCTTATGAACGCCACTGAACCACTGCTGGCGCTCTTGCGCCGCCGCGTTCCGCTCGTCAGCGGCTTCGATATATCGCCCTTCGTTGCGTTCCTGATTATCTGGATTTTGCAGGCTGCGGTAGCGGGCACGCTCCTGCGCGGTTGGCAGATCGTGTTCTTTGCATAAGAATTTGAAGAGCCCGCGTCAAGGCGCCAAGCACGCCAAAGTCTTAATTGCCCTCTAGCTCAAGCAGTATCCAAATTGTCGCCTGCTGCGCAACGTTTGGATCCTTCGTGTCTCCTGGTGAATTATTCCTGACGCACATTCCACCACCGAGGCACAGACGACACGGAGTTCACACACAGACAAATTTGTTAGCTTTCCGGCGAGTGTGCTCGTGACTTTCCTTGTGATATATTTCGTTCTCTAACAAACCGCATTTTTATCTCAGAAGGACCAGCGAAGCATGTCAGGACACTCGAAGTGGCATAGTATCAAGCACAAGAAAGGCGCGCTCGATGCCAAGCGCGGCAAACTCTTTACCAAGTTCATCAAGGAGATCACAGTCGCGGCGCGCTCGGGCGGTGGCGACGTGGACGGCAATGCGCGCTTGCGCAAGGCTATCCTCGACGCCAAGGCGGGCAACATGCCCAATGACACAATCGAACGCGCGGTTCGTAAAGGTACGGGCGAAGAAGAGGGCGTGAACTACGAAGAGATAACTTACGAAGGTTATGGACCAGGGGGCGTGGCCTTGTTGATTGAGTCCATGACTGACAATCGCAACCGCACCGTTGCGGAAATTCGTCACGCGTTTTCGAAGAATGGCGGCAACCTGGCTGCGGCCGGCGCGGTCGCCTGGATGTTTGAGAAGAAGGGTTACATCGTCGTCGCCAAGTCGGCAAAATCGGAAGAAGAGTTGTTTGAAATTGTGACTGACGCCGGCGCGGAAGACCTGCGCGACGACGTTGAGAACTTCGAAATCATAACCTCGCCGACTGACTTCGAGGCGGTGCTTGAGGCGGTTAAAAAAGCCGGCATTGAACCGCAGATGGCCGAGATTGAAATGGTTCCGAACGAGTACAAGAAGCTTGAAGGCGCCGAGGCCAAACAAATGCTGAAGCTCGTTGAAGCGCTTGAAGATCATGACGACGTGCAGAAAGTTTCCGCAAACTTCGATATCAGCGAAGCGGACATGGCGGCGGCTGGAAACTGAAACACAAGTGATGAGTGATGAGTTGAGCCGAGCGAGAACTAATTTAATTGACAATCGCAAAGTTCGCAGGCTAACGTGCTTTTAGATCGTCGTTGTGGATCATAAGTATGAAGCGAAACACTAACAGCTCGTCTTATTATTATTGGCGCTCTCCCGAGGAGGAGAGGCAGGTAGAGGGCTGTTCTGCGTGAGATGATCTAGAGACGACAAGGAACAGGATTTCTGAAACCGGCCACTTCCTCCAACGCGGGAGGGTGACCGGTTCTTTTTGTGTAACGCAAACTGTTAGTTTGCGGATAGCCAGTATTAGACCGAACGCAGACTAACAGTTTGCGTTACACAGTCGAGGTTCTCAAATGTTAGAGCATGAACACTCTTCCTTATTGGCTGACCACACAGACATGCGTGTGGTTCCACTCGATGCGGATGAAACTCCCGCGGATCGTAATCGCATCGTTCAACTCAGTCCCGATCATCCGGGCTTTCGCGATCTTAAGTATCGAGCGCGCCGCAACCGCATCGCACAACTCGCGCTTAGCTATCAAGCGGGAGAGGAAATTCCGGATGCGCCCTACACGCGCGAAGAGCATCAGGTTTGGCAGGCAGTTTGGAATGCGCTTGAGCCGGCGCACCGTGCACACGCGTGCGCTGAGTATCAGGCAGCGGTAAAGCGTTTGGCCTTTGCGGCGGATCGCATTCCGCAGTTGCGCGAAGTGAACGAGAAGGTCGAGGCAATCAGCGGTTTTAGGCTTGAGCCGGTCGCCGGACTGGTCGAGCCGCGCGTCTTTCTCGAGTCGCTCGCGTCGGGCACGTTTCTCTGTACGCAGTATATTCGGCACCACTCGACGCCGCTCTACACGCCGGAGCCGGACGTTGTTCACGAGATTGTGGGCCATGCGGTGACGCTCGCCAGCCCGCGCCTCGCTGAAATCAATCGCTTGTTTGGTAAAGCAGTGAAGCGCACCTCGTCTTTAGAAGCTTTGAACCGGTTGTCGCGCGTTTACTGGTTTACGATCGAGTTTGGTGTGTTGCGCGAAAACGGATCACTGAAGGCGTACGGGACGGGTCTGTTGTCGTCTGCCGGCGAACTGGAAGCGATGCACGATGCGGAAATGCGCGCGCTGGATTTGGAGGCAGCATCGCAACAAGAGTATGACCCAACGCGGTTCCAGCCGGTCTTGTTCTGCGCGGAATCGTTTGAGACGATGTACCACTCGCTGCGTGAGTTTCTCTTCGCCTGGTAGCGGGTTTCAGAACCGGGAGCGGTAGCGACCGGCCGAGTATTCAACCTGGCCAGCATCTTATGTGAGATTTCCCCAGGGCCGGTCGCTATCGCTCCCGGTTCTGAATAGAGAGCATGACACGATCAACCTCTCAACTTCAGCCCGCGACGTTCGCGGAGTTTTGCGAGGACGCCAAACGCGGCAACGTGGTCGCGGTGTCGCGGACCATCTTGTCGGAGACGATAGATCCGGTTGATGCGTTTTTGAAGGTCGCCGGTGATCGTGGTGGCGCGCGCTACGCTTTTCTCCTTGAATCCGTGGATGGCGGTGAAGTCGTAGCCAAGCATTCATTTCTCGGCGCCGACCCGTATCTGATTGTGCGCGGCCGCAACCACGAAACAATTCTCGAGCGCGCGGGCGCCAGCGAAACCCGCGGCGAATGTGTGACCGATTATCTCCGGCGACACTTTCGCGAAAACAAACTCGCCAGCCGCGCCGATCTCGGACCGCTGGCCGGGGGCGCCGTTGGATATCTTGGTTATGGAGCGGCAAAGTGGTTTGAGCCGGCGTTGAGCAGGAATGAAAAGAATTTCCAAGGTGGTGATCCCGGCGACGATGCACTGCTGATGTTTTATCGCACGCTCGTCATCTTCGATCGTGTTGAGGGGAAGATCAGAATCGTCTCGGTGGTTTTCCCAGACGAAGCCGATGGCAGCGAAGCGAGGCTGCAAGAACTCTACGAGTCGGCCGTAAGTGAGACGGAGCGGATCGAGAGGCTTCTAACAGTTATCGCCCAACCTTCATCGATTAGCGGGAGCACTAGTCCGAGCGTCAGCGGAGGCTCAAACGTAACAGTTCGTTCAAACTGGACCAGAGATGACTTTCACAACGCAGTGCGCGAAGTGAAGGAGCACATCCTCGCCGGCGACTGTTATCAAGCAGTCATCTCGCAGCGCTTCACCCGAAACGTGGAGGTAGATGCAGATCTGATTTATCGCGCGTTGCGGCAGAGCAATCCTGCACCCTACACATATCTGCTGAAGACTCCGGATGAAGCAATCATCGGCGCCTCGCCGGAAATGCTCGTGCGTTGCCGCGGCCAACAGTTGGACTACCGGCCGATTGCGGGCACGCGTCCGCGCGGGGCGACGGAGACCGAGGACAACAGGCTCGCTGGAGAAATGCGCGCTGACGAAAAAGAGGTTGCCGAGCACATGATGTTGGTTGATCTGGGACGCAACGATCTCGGGCGAGTTGCAGAGTTTGGATCAGTGAAGGTCGAGGAGTTGATGTCGGTCGAGCGTTATTCAAAGGTGCAGCATCTGGTTTCGAGTTTGAGCGCGCGCTTGCGTTCCGATGCAGATCGCTTCGATGCGCTGGCAGCGTGCTTTCCTGCCGGAACGGTGACCGGCGCGCCGAAAGTGCGCGCGATGGAAGTCATCCGCGAACTTGAGCCGGACGCTCGCGGTGTCTATGCGGGTGCCGTGCTCTACATTGACTACGCTGACAATCTCGATTCGTGCATCGCGATTCGCACGATTGTGCTCCGAAACGGCGAAGCTTCGGTGCAAGCGGGCGCTGGGATCGTTGCTGACTCCGTGCCCGAACGTGAATACGAAGAGACAGTTCACAAGGCGCAGGCGCTGCTGCGTGCGATTGAGATCGCGGAAGAAGATTCAGCCGCGGATTTACGCGGATGAACGCGGATCAGATCAACAATACTGATAAGTAAGAGAATGAAGATTAAATAGTGTCAGTCTTTTCAGACAAGCCTGAAAGATATTTTCAGATTCGCATGTATCCGCGTAAATCCGCGGCTAATTAGTCCGCACAAGAAAAATGATTCTGGTAATCGACAACTACGATTCGTTCACTTACAACCTCGTGCAATACCTGGGCGAGCTTGGTGAAGAAGTCGTGGTGCGCCGCAACGACGAGATAACCCTTAATGAGATTGAGGCGAAACGTCCCAGTCGGATTCTGATCTCGCCGGGGCCGGGCCGTCCGTCAGATGCGGGAATATCCATGGGGTTGATAAGCCACTTTGCCGGTCGCGTGCCGATGCTGGGAGTATGTCTTGGTCATCAAGCAATCGGCGAGGTTTTTGGCGGCCGCGTTGTGCGCGCGTCCACTGTTGTGCACGGTAAGGCGTCTGAAGTTAGACACGACGGCAGATCGATCTTCGCAGGTCTCAAGTCGCCGTTTAAGGCGGGACGCTATCATTCGTTGATTGTCGAAAGCGAAAGCTTGCCGGCCTGCCTCGAAGTTTCCGCGGAGACAAGTGACGGCGTGATCATGGGATTGCGTCATCGCGAGAAAAAGATCGAGGGAGTGCAGTTTCATCCGGAGTCTATCCTGACTCCGGAAGGGAAACGGCTACTGCGCAATTTCGTGAGACTGTGAGGGCTGAGTCCGAATCGATCCCGATTCCAGCCGCGGATAAACGCGGTTCTACGCGAATCTGAAAGGCCAAAATCTTTACCGCCCGTCTGATCTGATCCGCGCATACCCGCGTTAATCCGCGGCTAGTTTCTGTTCCCCGTGTTAACGTTTCATTATGACGCTGCCAATCAAACCACCCTTTCCGCCGATGGAAGCGCTCCTCGTGAGCGAGATCCCCGCGGGCGATAATTGGGAGTACGAACCGAAGTGGGACGGCTTCCGTTGTCTGGCTTTTCGCGATGGCCAGAGTATTGAGTTGCAGTCAAAGTCCGGACAATCGCTCGGGCGTTACTTTCCGGAAATTGTCGCCGCGCTTTTGAAACTCAAGACCACGAAGTTTGTGCTTGACGGCGAACTGGCAATTCCAGTTGAGACCGGATTTTCATTCGATGATCTGCTGCAACGGATCCATCCCGCGGCGAGCCGGGTTGCGAAGTTGGCGCAGGAAACCCCGGCGCACTTCATCGTTTTTGATCTGCTGGTCGACGATGCGGGCAAGCCGCTTCACGATCTTACGCTCGCCAAACGTCGACCGAAGCTCGAGAGCTTCGCGAAAAAATATTTGGCGAAGAACGCCGACATCGAACTCTCGCCGAAGACGAAAGACATTGCTGTAGCGCGCGAATGGCTTTCAACGACCGGCATAAAACTCGACGGCATAATCGCGAAGCGACTCGATCTGCCTTATCGATCCGGCGAGCGTGATGGCATGCAGAAAGTGAAGCGCATGCGCACCGCGGACTGCGTGGTCGGTGGCTTTCGTTACGCGACGAAAGGAAAGGTAGTTGGTTCGCTGCTCCTTGGCTTGTATGACACGGCCGGGTTGCTGCATCACATTGGCTACACGTCCAGCTTCAATGAAGGGGAAAAGAAAGAGCTGACGAAGAAACTAGAAGCGCTAATTGGACCGCCGGGGTTCACCGGTAAAACGCCTGGCGGGCCGAGTCGGTGGAGCACGAAGAAGACGAGCGAATGGGAGCCTCTGAAAACGAAGTTGGTAGTTGAAGTCCAGTATGATCATTTTACTGGCGGGCGTTTTCGTCATGGCACCAGGTTACTGCGCTGGCGACCTGACAAGAAGCCGCAGGCGTGCACGATTGATCAGGTGAAGTAGTCGTGCCAATGCAAAACCTCTGGCAAGAAACTAGATCGCGTGGTGGTAAGAAAGTGCGCGGCTGCAAATTGCGATGTAGTATACTGCCCGCTGTTGAGCGACGGGCCAGAGAATTAAATTGAACTTTAGGGGCCGGTAGCTACCGCTCGCGGTTCTGCTGTTTTATGCGCATTTTAGGAATCGATCCAGGCAGTGAGACGACCGGCTGGGGCGTCATCGAAGATGATGGCCGCCACTATCGTCTGGTTGAGTGCGGCACCGTGCGTGCTTCAGCAGCGCAGAAGTTCCCGGCGCGTCTGTTGCGCATTGCCAACGCGCTGGAAGAAATCATTGAGCGTCATCACCCCGAAGCCTGCGCTATTGAAGATGGATTCCTGGCCACCAACGTTAAGGTCACTTTAAAACTTGGCCAGGTGCGTGGCGTGGCAATGCTGGTCGCCGAGCGTGCGGCGCTCGAGGTTCACGAGTATTCACCCAGACTCGTGAAGCAAACCGTCGTCGGTCACGGCAACGCCGAAAAGTTTCAGGTACAGCAAATGGTAAAGACGCTGCTGTCTTTGCAAAATGTCCCCGAGCCACACGATGCCGCCGACGCGTTGGCCGTAGCGATTTGTCATTTCCACCATGCGCGATCCGCTGAGCGACTGATGACCGCGAAAGCCGGAGCAATACCGGCAGGCACAAGTCTCATTAGCCCTTCGGTTCGCATTCCCGTACGCCGCCGCGCTTCCCGCTAAACCCGCTTAACGCAACCAAAACATCTTCACCCTTATCACCTCAACTCGCGAGGAGGCCAAGCCGTGAACATTGATCGGTTACGGAAGTTCATACCCGCAGTTCTATGCATCTTCTTTTTCTTGCTACCGGCCAATAGCTTTGCTAAGAGACGGCCACCAGCGGGCGGTCGTATCGCGGTAGTTATTGATGAGCGACTCTCAGCGCTGCGCAGCCTCCCTGAACTATCAGGAACGTTACTCAGACGGATGAGCCGCGGCGCTTTCGTGGCCATCAAAGGCGAGAAGCGCAGCCGAGATGGCGTGGTCTTCTATCGCGTTAACGTTACGACCAGAACCAGTGGCTGGATTCAGCGTGATGCCGTGGCCTCACCTTCGCGAGCGGGAGACGACGTGCGCCTGTTGCGTCTGCTCAAGGCTTCGGAAGACTTCGATCGCATCGCGCGCGCGCGTATCTTTCTCGACAATTTCACGGGTTCTGAGTTTCGACCCGAAGTCCTGGTCATTTATTCTCAAACCGCCGAAGACATTGCCGGCCGTCTCTCACGCGAAGCTATGCGCCGTCTGGACCAGAAGGAGATGGATGCCGGAGGCGCGCCACTGCATAGTTATTTCCTGAACTACAACGGGCTCGATCGCTACAACCGCCAGGGCGTCACTTTCGTCTTTGATGCTCGCGAGAAGACGCTTCGTTATGACGGCGAGGGCTGGCGGGAGTTGATTCATCGCTATCCGCGCAGCCCGGAAGCGGCTGAGGCGCG
>JANLYZ010000041.1:0-19572 GCA_031365905.1 Chloracidobacterium sp.
GCCAGTGACTGCGGTTGCTTTGTAACCATCGTGATAGCGCACTCCGCCTTCCGGACCGGGCTGCGAATAGGACGACTGACTGGCGACGATGCGTGCAGCCAGGTCAATCCCTACGATCCCTGCATCCCACGGTTCCGTATCCAAGTTTGACTTCGCTCATGAGCGTACCTTCTTTCGAAAATGGATTCGTTTCAAAGCCGGTGCAGCATTCTGCACGGAACGGACGCCTAAGGCGAGGGTGAGGTAGATCAACCCGTTTTGGAGACAATGCAAGACGTTATGCATTACCGCTGGTCCAACCAAGCCTGGCAAAAGGTAGGTTTCCTGAGCTATTATCCCCGGCGCAAACATTAACATTCAGTATCTGAGTCTTGTTGTCCATCTGACTCTTCAATCACAACAGCCGGTTCCCCCGGCTCACAGGAGCAAACAATGAAAACCAAAACTCTGTTATCGGTAATAGCAGTGGCAGTGATCTTCGCGTCGTTGGCGGCGCCCGTTTCAGCGGATCAACCACGTATGCAGGCGGCCAAAGTCGAATTGCAGAAGGCCCAGAATTCACTGCGCAAAGCGAGCGCGGATAAGGGTGGGCACCGTGAGCGAGCGTTGGACCTGATCGCTAAAGCTCTGACCGCTGTCGACAACGGCATCGATTTTGATCGCACTCACTTCACGCCTGGTCGGCGCCGGCACGACAGCGATTTTGACAAAGACAATTTTCAGCCGGCAACCCCGCCCCTCGATCAGCCGCACATGATGAACGCGCGAGCCTTTTTGCAAAACGCTATCGCTAATCTCGAGCGCGCTAGTGAAGACAAGGGTGGCTATCGTCAACAGGCGTTGGGCTTCGCTCGTCAGGCGCTCGAAGAGGTTAACGCGGGCATTGAATACGACCGCCGGCACTGATCGCAAATTCCTAACACCACTTAATACTACGGAGACGGGCGAGCTTCCTGTGAAAGGCGCTTGCCCGTCACCTTCCTCAAGTTTGGAGCGATAATGAAATTTCCTTTGCTCGTGCTGTTCATTCTGACGTGCAGTGTGATTGGAGCAGCCCAAAACCAGTCGAAGTGTTTTCGATCTGATTGGTTGCAGGGTGAACGTCTAGTAAACATTAAGTTCGACGGCGACAAGGTGACTGGAACTTTCACTGTTGGATCAAGCGACGATCCAGACCGGAAGACCTACGCATTTACCGGCACGCGCCGCGGTAACCTGTTGACCATAGCTTTTGCAGACAACCGGCGCCCTGATGTTTCGCCCTCCGAGCTGAAGGGTTTGGTTTGGGCGCTGGTCAGGAAGGGCCGCCGCGAATTGCTGCGAATCAAAATTTACGGCAAGAACTACAACTCGAATAAGTACGAAGATAGCTTCGCCTACTTTGAACCCTGCGAGCCGGCCAGGCACCCGTAGCGAAACCGGCAACTCGCCGCAATTCGCAGTAACCAAACGACGCTTTTTAGGAAACTCATGAGTGAAGCTAGTCTCCAGGAGATGTTTGGCGGTATCGACATCTACCTCTTTGACCAACTCCTGAAGGGCCGGTTCGTTCCGGGATTGTACGTCCTTGATGCGGGTTGTGGCACGGGCCGAAATCTTGTCTATTTTCTCCGCAACGGATATCGGGTTTGCGGCGTCGATCAGTCGGAAGCCGCGATATTAGAGGTTCGCAAACTCGCTGCTGAGCTCGCGCCGCAGTTGCCGGCGGCTAACTTTCGCGTTGAGCCGGTGGAGCGGATGTCATGGAAGTCAGCAAACAGAATTGCCGCCAACGAACCACCTGCTACCGCAGATCGTACGGACAGAGACGGTCGTGATGAGGACGGCTTTGATGTGGTGTTGAGTAGCGCTGTGCTGCACTTCGCGCGTGACGAAGAACAGTGGCAGTTGATGGTCAATGAGATGTGGCGCGTGCTCAAGCCTGGTGGAATACTTTTCGCGCGCCTCGCTTCTACTATCGGCCTGGAACAGCAGGTCAGGCTCATTGAAGGCCGGCGCTATCATCTACCTGACGGCTCAGAACGCTTCCTGGTTGATGAAGCGATGTTGCGAAGAGTAACGGCCTCGCTCGGCGGAGAGTTTATGGAGCCGATCAAGACGACCATCGTTGAGAACCTGCGCGCGATGACGACCTGGGTGGTCCAGAAGGGGAAAAAGGGGAACGGCTAAAAGGGTCAAGGAAATGTCTACAGTTGCGGACTTAATATTTACGTTGCGGCCTTTCGCCTTTTCCCCTCTTCCCCTCTTCCCTTTGCTTTTAAAACTTAAACGGTCGCTTCAAAATTCGTCCGGTCTTTTTCAGAAACGAAGCGACGCGCGATTGTTTCGGCGTGTCCGGCGGTTCCGACCAGGCAGGACGAAGTCGATCCCGGCTCGTCGCCTGCTCTGCTCTACGGTTTTTCTCCCCGTCACTCTTCGTCACCGAGTTTGCAGCCGGAGTCTTGAGATGTTCGATTGTTCTCACCTGACTGCGTTTTAGTAATGTCACGACGCCTGCCTGACGATACCAAACCCCTTGCTTTGTTTCCCATGCTTCCTGAGCCTTGATTGACGAGCCATTGTTGAGACGAACGATCACCAGCCCCCGACCGTTTGCTGACGCTGCGCGGGCGGCAACCGAATTCGCCGCCAGCCGATCGCCGGCAAGCGCCGCACTTGCGGTGAGCGATTGAGTTGAGGAAGCCGGAGATCCGTCATTGTTCTCCCTCGAAGGTGGTGATTGTTCGGGGAGTGCGGCGCCCAAATTTGCCGTGGGCGATCCAGCGGGAGACACTGACGGCTGAAGACTGCCCGGCGCAGTTGATCCTGAGGACGAATGAATTGCGGAAGCGGTACTGCTCGATTGCGACGGGTAAAGTTGTGCGAAGTAGACGACAGAAAGAAGTAGCGTCAATGCAACCCCGGCGACAATCAGAGCTGGGCTGCGCCTCGCTTGTGCTTTTGGGGGGATGTTTACCGTTATCCTGCTTGGCCGTCCAGCACTTTGGACAGTCGCGATCGGTGCAGGATTGTGGGCCAGTTCTTTGCCGTCCATATCGCAAAAGAGTTGGTCGTCTTCATAGATGAAGTCACACTGTGGGCAAAGTTTCATCGCGTCCCTCCCGGTAAAAAGCGAGTTGTAGGTTTGGGGCGCGGATAGTTCGCTGGGGAAATTATCGTGAGAATCCGCTGGCAATTAGCTTACACGGATCGCGAGCAGGAGACAATCAGTTTTGCAGATAGGTCATTGCTTTATCTCTTTTGGTCGAAAGCCAATGAGTTTAGTTGGTGTGGGCGGCGTTATCATGAGTTCGCGAATAGCATTGAAGACAATCCTGAATTGCTTGTCGTACCTCCGTTCCAGATCGCTCAGTTTCTTTGCAAGGTCCGAGTCTGACGCAAGCAACTGCCGGAGCTTTACGAAGGCACGCATGATCTCGATGTTTACTCGGATTGCTCTGGGACTATGCAATACCGAGGAAAGCATGGCGATTCCTTGTTCGGTAAACGCATACGGCCGCGCTCGTCTCATTCCACCCCAACTTGAAGTCACAAATTGTGACTTCAAGACCGCAAACTCCTCTTGCGTTAGCTGAAACATGAAGTCTTCAGGAAACCGATCACTGTTGCGTCGGACCGATTGGTTAAGGACCTTCACCGGGATTTCATAGAGCTCAGCGAGATCAGGACTCAGCATGACCTTGACCGCGCGAAGGTAGAAGATTCGACCTTCAATTCGTTTGCTGGGTATGATACGGCCCGAGTCTTTCATAGGCGGATTATCCTGGGCGTCAATACACCGTACTGGTATTGCACAGAATGAGGCGCAGCGCGAGGCTTACTGAAGATGTTCGCATTTCAGCTTAATGCAAGATTATTGGTAAGGGACGTCACGAGCACATCCTCTTACCTTGGATCATGGCGGGATCGCCAGGGCAAATTTAAACTGCGGAAGTTTGGATTACTCGGACGGTGCGCTTTCCGAATCGGCAGCGTCGGCAGTTGTTGCGGGTTGTTCATCGGCGACCCAGGAGACAAAAAGTCGCAGCCAGTTTTCAGCAGACTCGGCAATCTGCACGCCGACGCGCGCGGTCCCATAGATTGCCGGAGCGATGCGGATGACAACGGCAGTCACTTCAATCGGCACGCCATCGGGGCGATGCGCGCGCAGATACAAACGATCGCCGCGGCTGACTTTTTGATTGAGATGAAAAAGCGCGCCGGAGGTCGAGATATCGTCAGTCTCCGTAGGTTCACTCCAGGCTGAGCCGTCTTCGGCGCGACCGGAAATGACGATAGGAAGGCGCAAAGCCATGCGTAAAGCGAAGCGCCGTTCTTCGTTGTTGCTTGGAGTGCTCATGACAACAGGCATCGTAGAATCAGTGAGCAGTGAGCAGTTTCACCGTTTGTACTCTTGAGTCTCACCAGCTCAAACTTTAACCGTTCATTATCAGTTTACTACGGACTTCGTGCTTACTGTTTGCTGCTTACTGCCAACCGGCTTTCATCGTTCCAATTATAAAACCCTTCGCCGGACTTCTTGCCCAGCTTGCCTTCGCTGACGAGTTGCCGCAAAACTTCCGGCGGCCGAAATGTTTCCGAACCAAGCTCGCGAAATAAATACTCCGCGATGTTCAGCCGGATATCAAGGCCTACATAATCCGTGAGCTTCAGCGGACCCATCGGATGGTTGTAGCCGAGTTCCATCGCCGTATCAATATCTTTGGCGCTGGCCACGCCCTGCTCCAGCATACGCATGGCTTCGAGGCCCAGCGCAACCCCGAGCCGGCTCGAAGCAAACCCGGGAACATCGCGAACCACGATCGGCTCTTTGCGCAACCGGCGACTGACCTCGCGAATAATCTCCACTGTATCATCCCCGGTAGCTTTTCCGACTACAATTTCAACCAGTCGCATCAGGTGGACCGGATTGAAGAAGTGCATGCCTACTACATTTTGCGGACGCTCGGAAGCTTTCGCAATTTCAGTGATCGAAAGCGATGACGTGTTGGTGGCAAATACAAAAGCATGGTTCGCATGCTTTTCAACTTCGCGAAGGATTTCCTGTTTGAGGTCCAGTTGTTCGGGTGCTGCTTCAATGATCAGGTCAGCATTTGCGATGTCCTCCAGCTTAGTCGTTCCGCGAAGGTGTTGCAGGGTTGAATCGCGATCGTCTTCGGTAAGTTTGCCAAGCTGGATCCCCTTGGCAAGATTGCGTTCGATGGCCACGATGCCGCGAGCCAGGGAGTCGCGATCGATGTCGCGGAGCAGGACTTTGTAGCCCGCCCCCGCAGCCACCTGCGCGATGCCGTGTCCCATCGTGCCCGCGCCGATGACGCCGATCGTTTCAATAGTTTGCGGAGCGCTGCCTTCGTTCAATCGTTTCCTTTAGATCTCTATAAAGCTGAGACTCTTTGTAGTAAGGCCGTAGCTCGGGTTCGACTACTATAGTATCGCTAGTTATACTATGGCCTAACCGAAAATGCCATACTTTCGGGCATTTAGTACATTTTTTCAACTCTTACCCAAGGACGGGAAACGACTCCATGCCGACGCAAACACTCGATAGAGAGGTTGTAATCATTGGTTCCGGGCCTGCCGGACTAACTGCCGCGATTTACTCCGCCCGCGCGAATCTCAAACCGCTCTTGATTGACGCACCAGCGGACGCGGAGAAGCAAACGACCCCCGGCGGCCAGTTGATGATTACAACTGACGTCGAAAACTACCCGGGATTTGCCGCCGGTATCCAGGGCCCGGAGTTGATGGTCGAGTTTCGCAAGCAGGCGGAACGTTTCGGGACGGAGTTTCTCGAGGAGTGGATTAGCGAAGCTGATCTGAGCGAGCGGCCGTTTCGACTGGAAACGAGCAATTACATTATCAACGCGCAAACGCTCATTATCGCGACCGGCGCGTCTGCGAAGTGGCTGGGAATTCCCGGCGAGGCAAAGGTGCCGAATGGTTTCGGTGGCAACGGCGTTTCGGCCTGTGCAACCTGTGACGGTCCGTTGCCAGGTTTTCGCAACCAGGAACTGGTTGTAGTTGGCGGCGGCGACACGGCCATGGAAGAAGCCACATTTCTGACGCGCTACGCTTCGAAAGTTTACCTGATCCACCGCCGCGACAAACTGCGCGCGTCGAAGATCATGCAGGATAAGGCATTCAAGAACGCGAAGATTGAATTTATCTGGAACACCGGAATCGAAGAGATTCTTGGGGAAGCGGAGGCGGGCGTAACCGGCGTGCGTTTGCAGAATTTGCAAACGAAGGAAATGCGCGTGCTGCCCTGCGCCGGAGTATTCATCGCCATCGGCCACAAACCAAATACGGATCTCTTCAAGGGACAGATCGAGATGGACGAAGTTGGTTACATCAAGACTTCACATCGCTCGACAGCGACAAATATCCCCGGAGTGTTTGCCTGCGGCGACGTGCAGGATTCAACTTACCGGCAGGCAGTGACGGCCGCGGGAACCGGCTGCATGGCCGCGCTCGATGCGGAAAGATATCTGGATCACTTACCGGTGCCTACGCTGGAAGGTGATGAGGTAACGATCGAGGGCGAACATCTCACCGCCGATCACCAGGCGATTATTGAACCCGACGGCACGATGATTCCGAATCAAACCGCCGTGCTTGCCGCGAAGAAAGACTGAACGAGAACGCAGGCATCCTGCCTTGTAGCGTCAGCACTCTCTGAGTAGCAAGCTTCGTCCGCTCTTGAACCGGAGCGTAGCCGGACGCAGGCAGGATCCCTGCGCTCCGACCCTACAACAATACGATCGAATCGTCTCGTTGGCGTCGTCGTGGCGAGGGTGCTGGTGCGGGTCGTTGGAATGGCTCGACTTCCGGAGTGTCGAAGTTCTTAGGGCAAGCCTCGCAATAAATTCCCATCTGCTTCTCACGGTCCTCGCATTGATTGCAGCCCAGCGTTTGGCCCACCACTCTTAGAGCGTCAACCAGCGGCAGCAATACGCGGCCACGTTCCGTCAGCTTATACTCGATGCGTGGGGGGTTGCCGCCAAAGTCCGTGCGCTCAATGAGTTTGTCTTTCACCATGTCGCGCAAGCGCGCCACCAGCGTGCGGCTGCTGATGGGGAAGAGTCCGGAATGTAACTCCATTGTGCGTCGGGCGCCGTCTGCGAGGTCGCGCGCGATCAGCAACGTCCATTTGTCGCCAATCATCTGCAGCGCGCCGGAAACCGGGCAACCATCAATTTGGCGTCGTCGCACCTGTTACACCTCTTGAAGTAGTTCAGAGTTCAACCTTCAGGTTGTGCTTTTCATCGCCTGCAAGCTAAAGCTTGAACTCTAAACTGCTCCCAATTACTTCACGATCGTGATCTCGCGACTCGTCGTGTTATAGCCGCCATTCTCAACTGGCCGGCCATCCTTGTCCAGCAACTCAAGTCGCACCGTGTGCTTGCCATTGCCCCAACCAGATAACCAGATCGGTTCCCACTTGTCGATAAACTTCGGCTCGTCGTCGTCAACGATATACCTGACGCGATACTCCCCACCGTCGCCTTTTAACTTCGCGCCGGTAAGCCAGAAGTCGATCATGATCGGATCGGCGTCGGCGCCTTTGTATTCACCCTTGGGCCGGCTGTAGGTCAGCAAAGGCTTCGACGAATTAACGTCGCCGGCAGTGCTGGCGGAAAAATCCTTGCCTTCGCGCGGCCCCGCAGGGGTTGCCATCGTCTGCCCGTTGTTGGTCATCGTCGGCTTTGAAGCGTCTCCGCCACCCTTGACCGTAAACATCACCATTTGAAAAGCGCCGCTGTTCTTGTAGCTTTCGTGCCAGGGTCGCGAGGGAAATACGCGCAAGGTGTGTTTGCCCGCCGCCACATTACGCAACTCAAACGGTTGGCCCAACTCGTAATACGCTTCGTAAGGCTGGTTGTCCAGAATGACGTGAATGTGATTGCCCTTGCCGGTCGCGGGATCCTTGTGCGGCATGTAGCCCTTCAAGTCTCCGCTGAGTAAGAGCTTCACTTCAACTTTCGAACCATTTATGACTGCATTTTTTCGGGGTGAAACGATCTTAACGGTTGGTGTGGCTCCATCCTGTTCGCCGCGCGCTTTCATCAGGTCCACAATTTTTTGCGGCCGCGGCACGAGCGTCAGCGTTTGCATAGGCGGCGGCGCAACTATCGTGGTCGCGGTTGTGTTGGCATTATCAGATTTTCCCGACGCAAACGAAACGATTAGCGGACCTAAGATCGTGAACGCAATTAATAAGAGAAGAAGGTTTTTGTGCCTGCCCATGCTTTCCCTCCGCGAATGAAAATTACTAGAGATAAAACGAAATAATTTCTGTAAGTGTACTCTGGCGGACGGGGGAAGCCAATAACCAAAAGGCAGAAGGCACTAAGCACCAGGCAGAAAGCAGAAATCAATGCCTACGGCCTCGTGGTTCCGCTTTCTGCCTTCTGCCTTCTGCCTCACGCTTCCGCGTTGCGCACGCCAGTCTTCTGTAGACGCTTCTCAACTGCGGCCCAGTCGATGTTTGAGAAGAACGCTTCGATGTATTTCGGACGCTCGGCCGGTTTATAGTCGAGCAGATAAGCATGCTCCCAAACGTCCATGACAAGGATTGGATCGAAGCCGGCGATGTTTCCGGTTTCGTGAAGCGTAATCCAATGGTTTGATAAACGGCCGTTCGCAGGGTTCTGATTGCAGATGGCCCAACCCACGCCACGCATCTTGCCAATCCCCACGAAGTCAGCTTTCCAAATCTCGTAACTGCCAAAACCAGACTCTGCGGCTTTAGCAAACTGCGCGGTGCGTTCGGGATCGCCCGTGCCGGCACCCTGTTTCAAGTTATCGAAATAGTATTCGTGCAGAACCATGCCGTTGTACTCAAAACCGAGACGCCGCGTCAGTTCTGAATATGCAGGCATCTCCTCCTGATCTACTTGTCCATCCTGAATGAACTTGTCGATTGCCTCGGTCAATTTGTTTGTCTCTTTGACGTAGCCTTCGTAGAGCTTGAAGTGCATTTCCAATGTTTCGTCGGAAATGCCGTTGAGGCCACTCAGGTTAAACTCCCGGGCCTTGTAAGAATTGGTCGTAGTCATGAATTACACCTCCGTTGTTATTAGAGCCCTGGGGAGACTATGAATCAACCGCGCGACGATGATGGCCGACGAACGATCAGACTATCCCGCGCGAGTGTGGCGAATGCGTGGAGAGGCGGCGGAATTAGTGTGCCGGAAAACCGGAGAAGGCAGTAGGCACAAAGCAAAAGGCAGAAAGCAATTTGTCGCTCTCTGCCTTCTGCTGTCTGCTTAGTGCCTACTCTCTCGTAAACTATTTCCCGCCGAAGATCGTCCAGTCGTGTTCTGACGTGGCCATAAACAAAATCATGGGCAGCGACAACCAGGCGTTTGTTCGTGAAGCGATGAAAGCCTGGCGCGCAAGTTCAGGTGGCGCTGCCGGACCAGTGCCTGCGGTCGCGGCAATGATGCGTTTGTTGTTGGGCCAGATAATGCCCCAAACGTTCAGCAGCATGACGAGGCCATACGCACCACCCAGGCCAATCGAATATACGTTATTGGGAGTTGTATATCCGCCCACACCAAGCTTCGCGGTGAAAAACTTGATGAGGCCATACGAGACGATCGCGACCATAATAAACATCACCACCGCAAAGACGCGCCCATCCTTGATCAGCGCCGGAACCTTCTTGATGATCAGAAATTCGACGATGAACAAAACCACCGGATAGCTCAACCAAAACAGGAGCACGACCCACACGTTGAGATTCGCTCCGCCCAGGTTATTCGCATTCGTCACCGCCGGCGCGAGAATGTACATCGCGAAGTAAGTGAGACCGGCCAAAACGGTCAGCACGGCACCCCAACGGAAGAACCAGAGCGTGCGTCCCAACAACTCCGGGTTCACCTTTTTCTTGGTGTCGGGATCGAGTCCTTTTTGCAGTGGCACGTTGACGAGATTGAAAAAGTAGAGCAGACCAATCCAGGTAATGCCGCCCAGGATATGGAGCACACGCACCGTAATGCGCACCGCCTCGACCGTGTTAGGCGGGTGAAAGACATCCTGAAACATAGCCAGACTGACGGGGAGATGAACAGTTGACTCGATGAACATTAGGACCTCCGTTGGTAGGACAGGCATTCGCGGCCTGTCTTGATTCTTCCTATCAGATTTCAGAGACAGACAAATATCTGTCCGACTTTTTATTGATTACGCGCGAAGATTACACCTTGAAGTTATGTAACGCAAACTGTTAGTTTGCGTGGCTCCGGCTCTCACTACGGCAGTCCGCAAACTAACAGTTTGCGTTACTCTATTCATCAAACGGGCGCGGGCCGGCGTCCATGCCTTTGACGCTGGCTTGATTGATCACGCGAACATTCAAGTCGTTATGAACGCGAATCTGGCACGAGAGGCGAACGTTGTCCGGGAGTTCACTCTCCATAGCCAGACGGTTGCGCTCGAGTTCTCCCATTTCGCCCGGTTCACCGGCAAGAACTTCAACACGGCAGGTGGTACAGCGAGCGTTGCCGCCACAGCGGTGAAGAATGTCGATACCGGCATCTTCAATTACGAGCACTAACTTCTTTCCATCCGGCGCTTCAATAGACTGTTCGCCAGTCGCAGTTATTGCATCGATCTTGGGCATTGTTTCTGACTCCGTAAATTAGATTTTGATTGTGGGATGAATTTGGCATAAACGTACGGCTGGGGCAAGTCGGGGAATAACCGCCAAGGCGCCAAGCACGCCAAGGAAGAAAAAAAACATGACAGCTCGGTTGTCTGCTTTACCGCCCTCGGCATGCTTGGCGCCTTGGCGGTTAACGGTTCACAACTCAAGCTCCATGAACAGCGCGCCAGCCACCGGATTGCTATAGTAAGGTTTGATCTCTTTGAAACCGAGCGCGCGGTACATCGCGATCGCCCGATCCATCTTGCCGGGCAAGGTGTCCAGTCGCATACGCTGGTAACCAACCTCCCGCGCGGTGTCGATCACGGTCTCAGTTAACCTGCGGCCCAAACCTGTGCCGCGAAAACCTGGTCGCACGTACAACCGCTTCATCTCACAAACACCCTCCGCAATTTTTCTGAACGCAACACAGCCGGCCACTTGTTCGCCTTCGAGCGCTAGAAACAACCGGCCGTTGGGCGGTAGGTATTCACCCGGTAGCTCAGCCAATTCCTTGTCAAAGTTTTGGAAGCAGAGATTTATTTCCAGGCCCGCCGCGTATTCTTCAAATAACTTGCGACCGTGATGGATTTCTTCCGCCGATTGGGCCTGAATAAGTCCCATGGAAACTTGTATAGGACAGGCAGGAATGCCTGTCCTACTCATGCGAAACGGCCCGATGGTCTCTTTTGAAGAAGACTACCGAGCCGAAATCGCGCACCGCGCTTTTGTAGGACAGACATTCTTGTCTGTTCTCTTTATTTCAAGGGACAGGCAAGAATGCCCGTCCTACTGGTTATGCCGTGAAAGAAGTCCCGCAACCGCAGCTGCCGGTCGCATTCGGATTCGTAAACGTGAAACCCGATCCCATCACGCCGGTTACGTAATCAATCTGGACGCCATTCAGGTATTGGCCGCTAAACATGTCGACGAAAAGTTTGACGCCCTTTTCATCGAGGATGAAATCGCCCTGACGCGAATCCTCTTCAATATTCAAGCTGTACTGGAAACCTGAACAGCCGCCCGGGACAACGCGTACGCGCAGGCCTGCAGTCTCCGGCAAACCCTCTTCGCTCGCCATAAATTTTTTGATTTCGGCAACTGCACTGTCGCTGACGTGGAGCGTCATCGTCGGGGCCGCGGTTGGTGCGCCAGTTGTTTCTGGGGTGGTGGTTTGTGTAGACATATCTTAAATCGACTCCTTCTTATCAACTATTGCTAAACTTGGGAGCGCGGGCATCCTGCGCTTCTTCTGCTGGTCCCAAGCTGAAAAATACTACCAAGACCTAAGTCCAAAGTCCAAAGACCTTCTTCAGACGGACCATCTTATTGACCTTTGCCCAAAACAACAAGTTCGGGTTTCATCGCCTCAATCGACACTTGCCGGGCCACTTCCTCAGCCACGCGCCTGAAAGCCACCGCCTGCGGCGAATCCGGGTGGCTGACAACCACCGGCACACCACGGTCGCCGCCCTCGCGAACCTCGAGCCCCAACGGAATCGTGCCGAGCAGCGGCACATGATACATCTCGGCGAGTTTGGCGCCGCCGCCTTCGCCGAAAATGTTGTAGCGTCTACCCGTGTCAGGCGCGATGAAGTAGCTCATGTTCTCGATGATGCCGAGGATAGGAATCGCGACCGTTTCAAACATGCGCAGCGCGCGGCGCACATCCGCCACCGCAACATCCTGCGGCGTAGTCACGAGCACTGCACCCTGAACCGGAACCAACTGCGCGAGCGACAACTGCACGTCGCCTGTTCCCGGCGGCATATCAACAATCAAATAGTCCAGCTCACCCCACTTAACATCTGTCAGAAACTGTTTCACCAGGCCGTGCAAGATCGGGCCGCGTACGATCATCGGTTTGTCGCCCGGTTGCAGCAGCGCCATCGAGATCAACTTAACGCCGTGCGCTTCGATCGGCACCAGCTTGTTCACATCAACTTCCGGCCGCTCATCAGCAACGCCCAGCATGATGGGAACGTTGGGGCCGTAAACGTCCATGTCCATCACGCCAACGCGCGCGCCATCCAACGCGAGCGACACAGCGAGGTTAACAGCAACCGTTGACTTGCCCACGCCACCCTTGCCGGAAGAAACAGCAATGATGTTGCGCACGCCTTCGATCGAGAGTTTGTCGCCGATGCCGCGACCTTTGGGAACTTCCGCGTCCATCGTGACCGCGACGGCGGTGACACCCGCCAACGCTCCAACCAGATCGCGCGCCGCACTCTCCATCTCCGCCTTCACCGGACAGGCCGGCGTAGTTAAGACAATGCGAAAAGAAACAACGCCGCCGTCAATCTTCAGGTCCCTAATAAAGCCGAGCGTGACAATGTCTTTGTGGAGATCGGGATCCTGGATCTGACGTAGCGCGTCGAGTACTAATTGTTCGGTTACTTGTGACATAGGGTTTGAAAATCGCGTTTGGATTGAACTCGAAAGCGTAGCTGATCGATCCAGGTAACGCAAATTGCCAGTTTTTCATACTTGAACTTCCTATTGGAAAGCTGTATCGCAAGCCGAAGTGCGGTGATTAGAACGCCACCTCTGTTGTGCTTTGGTGCAAGTAATGCATTGCCCGCCTCGGTAATGCCAGGTAACTTGCATTCCCTCTAAAGTGCCACAAAACCATTGACAGAGTGAGGTGTGGCCGGTATCATCCGCCGTGTTTTTGTTCTCCCGGCCTTCCCGCTACGGCCGGCCCGTTTGAAACCTAGCCTTTCGAGAGAATGATGGTTCCACAACTTCTGGACATCCTTTTTAACCAACCGGGGAAGTTGTTCTTAAGTCGCACACCGGGAAGCACGGGTGCGGAGACCTTATGACGAATACGAGGGCCCGATCAGCACAATTCTGTGTTGATCGGGCCTTCTGACGAAACCGATTCTGCTGCGTTTGCGCCGGTGTGCATCGCTAAACAAAGACCTCTCACGCAGACGCGGCTTGGATTAAACACCACAGTGGCTCTTCGAGTCATTCCCATGTGCCGGCTTACCCCGGCGGAAGGAGAACCCTTATGAAAATCAAGCATGTCCTTGCTCACCATCGACTCCTAACGAGTTTGTTAGCTCTAGCATTCATGTTGGGCGTCTTGAACTTCGCGCCGGTAGCGACCGCCGAACGAATCTGTGACGGAGGTTGCATTTCCTGGAATGAGCGCTACGGCTGCGTTGTGTACCAAGTCTGCTGCGTTGAGGATAACGGCAGTTACGAATGCTGGCAGTTCTGAGGATCATCGCCGGCACCGCCGCCAGGCGTTGCCGGCGAACTTGTAACGCCATCGGTCCGGCACTGCTAGTCCTTTTCATCTTTACCAAAACGACTCTTCCGATGGACGTTCGATTCCGGAAGTTCTTAGAGCAAGCGGTCAGCTTCCGTCTTACAAGAGGAGTGGGGCTTATGTCGAAACGTCACACCGCAATACTTAATTTCTTGCCAATGCTGCCTCTATTCGTGTTGCCATTTACTGCTTCGGCCCAAGTGAACAATGAAAAGCAATCTCGACTAGCGCTGGCTAAAACAGAAGTTCGTAGCAACGAAGCAGATGCGCTAGAGGTTCAACGGCGATCCTTCGCGTTCTCCCTGGTTACTTCGCTCGCTGATGAAGCGCGGGCTTATCGTGATCTGGCACTGCGACCTCGGGTGCTAGCCCGCTCCGCTGATGCCATATGGGACGTTGACAGCGATATGGCTCGGGGGCTGTTTAGGCGCGCATGGCAAGCTGCCGAAGAGGGCGATGCCGGGGAGTTGACCGTAAAGGGAAAGGACGATCCGCCGATGGTGACCGCCCTGCGGCGGATGAGTGGTCGAGATCTTCGCTCGGAAGTATTGAATATGGCTGCTCGGCGCGATCGCGCCCTCGGAGAAGAGTTCCTTGCGAAATTGCAGGACGAGTTGAAACGAGCGGCCGCAGATACTAAGGACCAAACGGACTCACGCAGTGTAAATGACAACTGGTCAGCCTCAGGAATTGGGGCGAAACGACTCCAACTGGCCCGGACGCTGCTTGATGACAACCAGACCGAACAGGCGATTGAGTTTGCCAAGCCATCGCTCAACGAAGTGAATTTATATTCGATTGGTTTTCTTTCGGCGCTGCGAAGGAAGCAACCAGATTCCGCAGACCAGATGTTTGCATCCCTTTTGGCCCGTGCCGAAATCGATCCCTCGTCCGATGCCAACACCGTTTCTGGTTTGTCGTCCTACGTGATTAGTCCCGGTCTGTATGTGACTTTCAAGTCAGACGGGGGCGCCAGATGGTCGCAATCAGATGAACCTGCGCCTCCTCCTAGTATCTCCGCCTCTCTTCGTAATAAATTCCTTCAGGCATCTGCCAGCATCCTTCTAAAGCCGCTGCCACCCACCGATCAGGACTTTTCTTCTTCAGGCCGCCTTGGAAAGAGCATGGTGGTCAAGCGACTGCTTCCACTTTTCGATCAGTATGCACATGACACAGCTACAGCGCTCCGTACGGCTTTGACGTCTTTGGGTGGGTCGTCGTCGAATACGATTGATAATGACGGCCTCATGCTGACGCGAGGTGTTCAGCCGGACGAGAATATCGGCGACGCCCTGGAGCAGTTGCAGTATCGCCTCAGTCGCGCGAAGACCTCACGTGAGCGAGACCGTTTCTGCGCGGACATGTCTATAGCGCTGGCAAACCAGGGCGACAAACGTGCGCAGAATATTGTTGACAAGATCGAAGATTCAGACCGGCGCCTACATATCCGTCGGTATGTCGACCTAAGTCTGATCCAACGCGCCGTGCGCAAGAAGGACGCGTCCGAAGTGGCTCGTCTCAGCAAAACTGGGGAATTAAGCCATACGCAACGTTCCTGGGCCTACGCGCAAGCTGCCGGACTGCTACCGAAGTCTGAGCGCCTGCAGGCCTTGGAGTATCTTCAAGAGGCCGTGGACGAGTCTCGACGCGCTGAAACAAATGATTCTGATCGCGCCACAGTGTTGATAGTTATAGCGACACAATACGTTTCGGCGGACCCCGTGCGGGCTTGGGAGATCATGGATGATCTTGTGCGGGCCGCTAATTCTAACGAGGAGTTTAGAGGAGAAAATGAACAGCTTAGTTATGGCGTAGCATCAACAAATGGTGTCAATGTCATGCACCTCGGTTGCGAGGACTGTAATTTCGCCGGCGTGCTGCGCATGCTGAGCAAGGACGATTTCTATCGTTCAATCGATTTGGCGAGGAGCTTCAAGAATGATGCGCCCCGGGCGACCGCGACCTTAGCCATAGCGCGAGCCGTGCTTGATAGTAAAGCTACCTCATTTAACCGTTAGACCTTGAGCGATTTCATGCTCAGCTGAAGAATTATGCTCAAGGATTTCAGACGTAACATCGAACTGGCCACCCAAGTTCTGATAGCCGTGGCTGTAGTTGTTGTTGGCGGTGTTGTAGTAAAGCGATACCTTTTCCCTTCACCAACGGCCAGAGCAATAGCGCTGGAGCAGGCGCAACTGCTCAAAGGGACGAGAATCAATGTCCCTTCCGCCAACTGGGAAAAGAATCGGAAGAGTCTTGTTTTCTTTTTGCAGAAGGACTGCGTCTATTGCAAATACGCCGCGCCGTTCTATCGTGAGCTTATTGACGAGGCAGCGAAGCGCGACGTCAAATGGTTGGTAATTCTTCCCAACTCAGTCGAAGACGGGAAGAAGTATGTTCAGTCCCTCGATCTGCCCATTGAAGATGTGCAGACAGGGTCGTTGTCCTCATACAAAATCCCTGCCACCCCTTCCTTGTTGTTTGTGGATCATGACGGGATCATAAGAAGTGTTTGGATCGGTGCCAATCCTACCCAGGAGAAAGAGATGCGAAACGAACTCCTGCTGCTGTTCAATGCGACAGAGTGATCACCGCTTTCGTCGAGATTGATGGGTGGGCGGACCGCTTGCCGGATAAAACTTAAAAATTCGGAGTCATTGCGGGCGGCATCGGAAGGAGTTCCGAGGTTGCTCCGTCCTCCCAGGTTTCCACGCGCACATAGTCTTTCCGAGCGTTACTTATGTTGGGTTGCGCAACGGGGCAAGTTGCAAGAAGCGAGATGATCAAAACTGCATTTGCAGGATTCTTCATAGCCCGCCAATAGCGGTGTGCGGAATGAAGTAAGCTGTCGAACGCTGGTCTTCAGCCCGCGGCGCGCGCTCAGCATCCGACCTGGAGGAACGTGTTACTTTAGAAGCAGGCTATCGCGTCGAGAGTTCAAAGTTCTTGTCAGGTTGCAGGCGATACCTTAGGCCGCCGATAAGAGGGTCTTCTCTGCAGCCTTAGGCAATTCTATAGGAAGAAAATAATCTTGGGGATAGAGGTAGTCTTCGCCGGATTCATCAATCACCCGAATGTAACCATCGGCAGCGGCGGCCTCGTCGGGCAGCACTCTATAGAGTTTCCGAGGCTCTAGATCCTCACACTCTTCGTTCCGAATACAGATGACAAATTTGCCAATGAACTTTGATCGTTTCATCGATTTCAACCTAGATAACGCTTGATCTTCAGCTTCTTCTTTCCAACTCCGTGCGCTTCGTACCAATGTAATTCAACCGTGCATATCCTACCATTGGCAAGCTTGACAGTAGCAACACCTTTCAGCTTGCGCCAACGTCCTGGCCCGAACTGTCTGCGCAACCGCGCTCGCTCCCGAACGGAAGGACCGCGAGCGATTCTCTCGATGTCGCTAACCTCGCCAATGATCTCGAAATACATTCAAGGCATTGTGGCATGACTATTTGCAGGAAGCATCTCAGCGGCCCAACGATTGACGCGGCACCGCGAAAAATTTTCCGCAATTGGAAATTCTCCTGCTACCGCCGCTCGCGTCCGAAGATTTGTTCGGCGTAAGTTGAGATGAAGGCCGCTACGGTTGCGCCTTTTCGTTTTGGTGTTGAATGATGCCAACCAACGCACGTAGTGCCCGGTTTACCGATTCTGAATCTGCAAAGACTCGCGCGACATCAGGGTCAAGGACCACCACGTTGGAACCCTTTGCAAAGCGGTCCACATATTTGCCGCGTACCCCGTTGCTGAAGTCATATTCATCGAACATGTCCGGGTCACGTTCACTATTCTCCTGATTCATATTTCTTCTTTCAGACGGCGTCGCTAGCCGGGCGCTGATTATCAGTATTCTTTCGAAGGACTTGTTCCACGCTACCGATGTTTGCGGGTTTCGCGCGGGTCGGCAACTGTACGCGCATCGCCATTGTACGCCCGAATCGTGATCGTGCTGAGAGCCTCAAGGTTCTGCTTCGCAGGTAGACGTTTTTCTGCGGTCAAGCGATAGATTTGGTTGTCATTCGGAATAATTGGTGTTCTGCCCCCGGCACCCTTGTCATTAATGAAGCCTTGCAGCGCGTCGCCAACCTGTTTTAGACGGTTGTCGAGGTCAAGCTTGGTCAGCTTGTGGCCTCGTAGATAGAAACAGACTTCAACGTCGAGCTTGTCGTCGTCTGCGTAACGAACGCGTGCGCGCCGTTGAGCATCAGCGACTGCGTTGTAGATCGCCGTTTTCCAGCCGACAGAGTCCGCAACGTAGTTTGGGATTTTCGCTGTAAGTTTTAGGCGCCGTTTCCGCGTCATGAGCGCGGCTGCGGACTTTGCTTTTCTTGCAGCAATAACCGGAGCGCATCATTCACAGCTTTAGCATCCGGAAATGCCGCAGCGATATCGGGATCGAGCAACACCAGATTTGTTCCCTCACGATAGCGCTCAACATATTTGCCGCGCACG
Organism: Chloracidobacterium sp.; assembly: GCA_031365905.1. GTDB lineage: Bacteria > Acidobacteriota > Blastocatellia > Pyrinomonadales > Pyrinomonadaceae > PSRF01. The sequence goes on from JANLYZ010000041.1 coordinate 18,393, forward strand.
CCGCCCGTCATCTGAGAGAAATCATATTCGGGGCGCAAATCATCTTCTTCCACTGGATCAACTTTCTTCATAGGACTTTCTTTCTCCATAGGTTGCATCTCGTGCGCTGATTAGACGGACTAACTCACCGTCATCGGTATGCGCCACAACCAGAATTTTACCCTGCTCCGATGCGCCAATGATAATGAAGCGCTCCTCTTCGACTGAATGATCGGTATCGGGGAAGGCAGTCGAGAGAGGATCAGCAAAGACCGTTGCAGCTTCGTTGAAAGAGATGCCATGCTTAACGAGGTTGCTCGCAGCCTTCTTCTCATTCCAGGCAAAGCGCATGGGAGAACTATAGCGGCTGTTTGTCTCCTTTTACCACTCAACTACAGGCCCAACGGTTGCAAGACTCGGAAAACCTGGAGAACCGATCTCATCACAGAATCTTCTGCATTGCGTGCGCAAGGCTCTCAACAACTTGTTGATTTCACCACTACTGCTACAACGCGGCATTTTCTCAGTCAACATTTGTCTGATTTGTTCTACTGACTGGCGACAGTAACTCGGTCCCTCTTGCTCCTCTGGGCCATACAGGACTCTCCGATCTTCGAGAAAAGTATAATCTCCCGTGCGACATCCGATTCAACAACCGGTGGATTCCACTGAATCCCAAAGAAGGGTGTGCTGATACCAGTGATGTTCTTTAGAATCTTCTTGTATTCCACTGAATGTCTCCTTGAGTTTCAGTAGCGGCGTTCAGAGTCATGAGGCTTCGATCTTTTCGACCACCAGGGCGCTGTTCTTCGAGCCGAAGCCGATGCAGTTGCAAAGAGCGATGCGCACGTCGGCTTTTCGCGCCTGATTCGGGACGTAGTCGAGATCGCATTGCGGATCGGGTTCATCGAGATTGATGGTCGGTGGAATCATGCCCGTGTGCATCGCACACAATGCAGCCGACAAACCGGCAGCGCCACTCGCGCCTTGCGGATGTCCAATCTGCGATTTAGTTGCGGACATCGGTGTTGTGATCGCGCGCCCGTTCAAAGCAGTCTTAAGCGCGCTCGTTTCGATGCGATCGTTAAGGACCGTCGACGTCCCGTGCAGGTTTACGTAGTCAACTTCTTCAGGTTTCCTGCCGGCATCAAGCAGCGCCAGCTTCATCGCCCGCGCGGGTTCATCGCCAGACTCCTCGAGA
>JANLYZ010000112.1:0-14791 GCA_031365905.1 Chloracidobacterium sp.
CGGATTTGCGCTCTCGCTTTGCAACCTATCCAATAAACTAAAACCGTCGAACTCCGGCGAGCCGGGCAAGACGGCAACGTCCGATAGCGGTGGTCCGGTGGAGAAGGCTTCGCCAACTGCGGCCCAGACTCAAGCGCTGGCTGGCGGCACGACGGCGAAGTGGGACGCGCAGGGGATGTCGTGGAGCGTTCCGGGCAGTTGGAAGGAAAACTCCAACGAGTCGAAGATGTTGCTCTGGCGATCTCCCGGCGGGTCAGATGCTGCGAACTTGATCGTTAGCATCTCGCCGATGGATGAAAGCTTCCCGGCTGAAATAAGCATTAAGGCAATGTACGATCAAGCCAAGTCGCGGGCGAAGAATGGTGAGGTTGATGAGGTCAAGTGGCTTGAGATCGACGGGCTAAAGGGTGTTGAGTTTCGCGAAGTGAATCCTGAAAAACCCGATGGCATCAGGCGACTACAATGGGAGGCCTACCGAAAATACAACGGACAACTGCAATTGGTGAACTTAATGCTTTCGAGCAGCGGCGCCGGCTTCCCGAAACACCAGGATGAGATGTACGGCGTGATGTATTCCACGAAGATCGTCCACTAGAAACCCTGGGGGAAAAGGGGAACCGGGAAACGGGGGAAAGGATAACCGGAAGTGGTTTCCCTTTTACCTTGTTCCCCTTTTCCCCTTTCCCCTGTTCCCCTGTTCCTGCCTAGTTCTTCTTAATGTAGTTGCGATGAATCCACGCGCCATTCTCCTTCTTGTCGCGAGTTTCAAAGAAAATGTTCTCATCATCCTCGCGCGTCATCAGGTTCACGCGTGGGCTCATGTCCTTGTCCGACCCTTTCGCCTTTTCCGAGTCGGAAAGAAATCCGGAAACACTCTCCGGCGACGCCGGCTTGAATTTGCCCGGCTGCAATTCGGCAATGGCTTCGATCGCGTTGGCCTTGAGGAGCTTCGGCCAAAGTTTTCGGAAGAGCACATTTGAGCCGTAGATGTCCGCGCTGTTCATTTTTCCGTTAATCGCAAATACATAACCGATGACGTCGTCGCTGCGGTCCGCGATACCGCCGAGCGCTTTCACGTAACTGTCGGCAGTTGCCTGGACCTTGTTGTTTTCAACCGCGAGCTGGAGGCTCGACTCTGATACGGTTGAGTTAACTCGCGAACCAACATTCCGACTCAGTTTGTCCTGCGCCACGGTCACGCTCTGCCAAACCTCACCCTGCGAATTCGAACGTTTCGCCGCCAGTCTAATTTCTTTCGTAGCAGCCGCATCAGAGGAACTGTTGAAGACGGTGGCGCGTTCATTGCCGCGGCCGCTCCATCTGCCATGCTCCACGCAAAACGCCGAAATCGGCAACTTGCCCGAGCGCGGCGGGACAATCAGGTCGACTCCAATCATGCGGTCCTGTTGTCCACCTTTTACGATGTCGCCGGATTGGACGTAAACATCCTGATCAGAAAAATTCTGAATAGAGAGTTCGTTAACGCTCTTCGTTTCGTAAACCACTACCTTCTTTTGTACTAGCGCTTCCTCGAGCGTTAGAAACGACTTCGACTTGATCACGCTCTTGCCGTGGACCAGAAAGATTGAGAGGTTTTTGTGCGTGTAAGGTCCGGAGAGACGATAGTCGCTTGCAACGGCGCCATCCCCGCGTCCTCGCCCGCCACTTGAGCCGCTTGCACCAAGCAACATTCCCAACGATCCGATTACTGCCAACAGAACTACCCCGCTGGTTAGAACAAACGATTGTTTCTTCATTGTCTTGTCTCCTAAAGAATTGCCCAGGGCGAGACAGTTGCGAGATGTTTTTGCGTTCTTCCGAACGTCGCCTGACACATCCGTATACCTCACCCGAGACTGAGTGAAAGATCTTGACGGGGAGCCCCTGGTTAGTTAAACCCCTTGGACTATGCCTGGTGTGGGGAGACGCCCTCCGATCTGAAAGAGCGTTAGAACTCGAAAAAAACCTAACTGGTGGGTAGAACGATGGCGAGAAGACTTCTTGCGCTCCGCACAGAAAGAAGGCCGACGACAATGGGCCTGTGAGAGAAACGTTTCAGAACTATCAGTCATTGAGTATTGACAGAGGACGCGAGCAAAGCAAGGAGGGCGCGCTGGATAATTTCTTATTGACACAAAACCTGCTCAGGCATAGCCTGTCCCAGCTTCCGATTGCTTTCGTTTTTCCGGGATCCAAAATCCTTCGTCAATAACGCCACCCACTGGATCAGTCTCAGGGTGGATCAGTTAGCGCGATTTCACTGATCAACTAAAACCCGCGTCTGCCAACTTCTGGAGGAAATTTCAATGCCCCAGCAAAATACCAAAGAGCCGAAGCCAAGAACAACAAAAGTTGCTGCTCGCCTGAAGCCAAGGCGGAAAACTGACTGGAACATAATGGTTTATGTTGTTGGAGAAAGTACTTTATCGGGGGGCATGATTTCCCAACTTAAAGAGCTTACCGATGCCGGATTTCAGAAAGGCACAACGGTCCTTGCGTACTTTGATCCCAATTGTAACGGTACGGAAGCGCGAATCTTCGATGTGAACCGATGGCGAAAGCGAAGGAGTCGGAAGTTAACCATGCTTGGGGACGGGCCTGATCCATACGTTCGCAATCTTGCTGAGGATTGCCACATTCCTGAACTGCCCCAACTCCCTTCCGCACTTACGCTCCGCTATTTTCTTGAGTATGCAAGGACCTATTATCCGGCAAACAACTACATGGTCTTTCTCATGGGGCATGGTGTTCTGGTGGGCAGTGACGCTTTCCTGCCAGACCCTGGAGACAATTCCGGGATCACTCTCGTAGACCTGGGTTGGATTCTCAAGAATTTCAGTACCAAAGTTGAAGCGCACGGCGAAAAATTTCAACTGGTTGGTTTCCACAGTTGTTCGATGAACTCGGTGGAGTTGATTCATGAGCTGGCAGGCTCTGCAAAGTACATGATGGGCACCCAAGGCTCCGCTCTTCCCGGCAGCTGGCCCTATCGTCAGCTCCTAAAAAAGATTTTCAGATTAATACGGGATTCCAAGAGAACGAAGAGCGGCACCAATGCTCTGGTTAAAGAACTTCTCAGAGCTCTTCAAGACTTGAGCTTCTATAATAGCGAGGACTTCTGGCTCGCCGGCTACTCGGCTGACCTGAGCATTTGCAATCTTGATACCCGTCAGGTCGGTAAACTTAGAACTCCCATTAGAAATTTGTCTCTGGCCTTGACCGACGGACTCAGGGATCCCGTCACGCAGAATTGTATTCAGCTAGCCCACCTAAAATCTCAAAGCTACTGGGGCGAGAATTACACTGATCTTTGCGATCTCTGTGAGTGCCTCTTGGAGCAGTGCAAGAAGACGTCCGGACCTCAGGTTGCCATTAGAAGTGCTTGCCGCAGGATCAATAGAGTGCTCCAGAGCGGACCAAACCAACTGGTTCGATATTCCGATTACTATGGGCCCTCGTACCAGTACTCCAATGGACTATCTATCTATTTCCCCTGGGTGCGTCCAGAGCCGGAGGTCGAGCGCCACTACGAAGGTTACAGCTTTACCAGAGATTATAAGAAAGGGTCATGGTGGGATTTTCTGAACCAATACTTCGATCAGACGCAGCGCGAGTTAAGAGGGGATCGACATAGAAAACCGAAGCCTCTTCGGCCAGGGAAGACGCCTTGGGTGAGTTGGCCGATTAGGGATTGGCTGAGGGATCTATCTGACGAGGAGTTGCTAAAACTAGGGCGGCCGCTAGGCAAAAGGCGGTTTGGACGCGACCTGGTCAGCATACTCGGTCGCGATCCCGGCAAGATCCTTGGAGGCGACCCTGGCAAAATATTGGCCAAAATACTCGGAGGGGATCCGGGCAAGATCCTCGCAGGCGACCCGGGCAAAATACTGGGCAAAATACTCGGCGGCGACCCAGGCAAGATTCTCGGCGGCGACCCGGGTAAAATACTGGCCACAATACTCGGCGGTGATCCAGGCAAGATTCTCGGTGGCGACCCGGGCAAGATTCTCGGACTCTACGCCGCTACAGTGATTAAGAATTTCGCTGATCCGCCGAACAAGTTTGTTTCATCTCGGCGCTTGCCTTTTCGAGAACCCAGAACCAAACCGCGAAGCGGGGTGGCCCGGAAACCGAGAAAGCCATGAGATTAACCAGATGAGCAGTCGTCGCTTTCAATTCTTGGGACTGGTCTTATGTTCAGCCTTGGCCGTGGTTGTGCACGCCCAGGACGAACACGACGCGCAACTTATCGAGGAGGATCACCGGGTAACGAGTGTTGAAGATCGTCAACGCGCGGTGACCGATCTTCGCAATCAGGCCGATGAACTCCGCAAGGCTGGACAGATGATTGAAGCGGCCCGCACCTTGATTCGAGTCGGCGGCTTTCAAATAAGAATGTCTGTTCCGCAGGAGGCGGTAGCAACATTTCAGGAAGCAAGAAAGCTGGCCGAGGCCCAGGCTGATGCGAAAACCCAAATTGATAGTTTGAATGGACTGGCCTCGAGCTACGACTACCTCAGTCAGTGTCGTCTCACCGAACCCCTGGCTAATGAAGCGATAGATCTAAGCAGGCAACATAACTATGTCGCTGGACAGGCTGAGGGTTTACTAATCCTCAGCGACTGTCAAAACTATCGTGACCATGTTCTTGCACTCAAGACGGCGCAGGAGTCACTCGAGCTCTGGCGCTCTATAAATCGCAAGCGCGGAATGGCAGAGACCTTCGAGGTTATTAGCCATTACCAAATTCTGCAGTACAACCTCGTGGAATGCAGCAAAAGCACGGAAGCCGCGCTCAGCATTTATCGCGAGCTGAATGACGTGGATGAGCAGGCCTCTGCCCTGATTTATCTTGCACTCATCGAACACCGAAAGGGCGCCTGGCAAAACGCTTTGGCTTTGTACACCCAGGTGCAATCTATGATTGATGAAAAAGCTGAACCCTACAAGATGGGCCAGATTGCCTACGGCCTGGGTGACACGTTTCTTGAAAGCGGGCTGCCTGAATTAGCGCTCGATAAATTTCGTGAGGGCTTGGAGCTCTTTAGCCAAATAAAAAACCAACGCGGAGTATCCATTCTTAAATGGTCTATTGGCCGCGCGCTTTATCTCTCCGGCCATTACCAGCAGGCACTTGAAAGCCTGGAAACTGCTCGCGACGAGGCCCAGGCGAACAAAGACGTCACCCTCACAGCCTTTTGTGAAGATTACCTCGGTCGAACCTATGATGCGCTAGCCGACCACACCGCGGCGCTTGAGCATTTCCAGGCTGCGCTCGATGCTTACTCAAGAGCCAAAAACACTATGGAAGTAGCGCGCACTCAAGCGCTGATTGGCCAGGTGTACCAACGGCACGGAAACTTCACTAAGGCCCGAGAAAATTACCAAACAGCCCTCGCAACCTTTCGGCGTCTCTCTGATGTAGTCAATGAGTCGGCAGTGCTCTATGCGTTGGGAAACCTGGAGCTGCGGGCTGACAATCTAGTGACAGCAGAAGAATATTTGCGGCAATCGATCGATGTTACCGAGCAAATGCGTCGCGTTTCGACCAGCAGCGATTTGACCGCAGCTGTCTCCGCAACGGTACACGACCGTTATGAAAGCTACATTGAATGTCTGATGCGACAGCACCAGGCGCACCCCGAGCGGGGTTTTGCTCTAAAGGCTTTCGAAACCAGCGAATTGGCGCGGGCACGTTCGCTGACTGATTTGCTGCGCGCGACTCAAACCAACCTCGCGCCCGGACTCGATCCGCAACTCGCGGAACAGGAGAAGTCGCTGCGACAATCGCTGCGCGTGAAAGAAGATTACAAGGTGGCACTCCTGGGTCGTGACTACAAGAAGGAAGAGCTTGCTGTCTTAACCGCCGAGCTGAACGAGCTGGAAACCAAATACAAGGGAGTTACTGACGCGATACGCGCGCGTTATCCTGCTTATGATCAGATGAGCAGGCCGCGCGCCTGGGACTTGAATCAGATTCAGCAGCAGGTTATTGCGGACGATCAAACGGTGCTCCTGGAATATAGCCTCGGCGTCGAACATAGCTACGTTTGGGCCGTCTCGCGAAACGGGATCAATAGCTACGAGCTTCCGGCCCAGGCACGCATCACTGAAGCCGCGCAGAAGCTCTATAAATTATTGACGGTGGCTGGCGATGCGCAGAAGGAAACAGAGTTAACGCAAGCGGCACAGGAATTAAGCGGGCTGATTTTGTCGCCAGTCGCTGCTGAACTGAACAAGCAACGCGTGATCGTGGTTGCTGATGGCGCCCTCAATTACATTCCATTTCAACTATTGACCGCGCCCAACCGTTCAGGCGAACCGCTGGTAGCCAGTTACGAAGTCATCAACGTCCCTTCCGCTTCGATTCTGGGTGAGTTGCGACAGGAGACGAGCCAACGCCACGCCCCCACCAACTTATTGGCGGCCTTCGGCGATCCCGTTTTTGCCTCAAACTATGCCCAACAAAAGGGCCTTACTACTAACGAGCAGATCGCCGCTTTACAGACGCCCGAAAACGAAACCTGGTCACACGCCTTGCGCGATATCGAGCCGGCTGGAGACTCCGTGGATCCTTCGTCGATCCAACCGCTCATATATGCGGCACGTGAGTTAGCTAATTTGCGCACCTTGGCTGGGCCGGACAGTTTGATGGTCACGGGCTTTGATGCCACACGCGAAAACCTGGCGCACTTAGATCTAACTAAGTATGCAATTCTGCATTTCGCTACCCACGGCGTTCTTGATCCGAAACGTCCGGAAAGTTCCGGGCTGTTTCTTTCCATGGTGGATCGCAAAGGCAAAGCCCAAAATGGTTTTGTCGGATTGCAGGACATCTATGCGCTGCACGCGCCGGTTGATCTGGTTGTCCTGAGCGCTTGCCGGACCGGTCTCGGTAAAGATGTTCGCGGCGAAGGCCTGATCGGTCTCACCCGCGGATTTATGTACGCCGGGGCGTCCAGCGTGCTAGCCAGCCTTTGGAAAGTTGATGATGAGGCGACGTCTGAACTGATGAAGCGTTTCTACTCCAACATGCTGCAAGGTCAGATGACGCCGGCGGCCGCATTACGCGCGGCGCAGAACAGCATTCGCCAGGAACCACAGTGGCGGTCGCCGTATTATTGGGCCGCGTTTACTTTGCAGGGGGAGTTTCGTCAGGTCATCAAGCGCGCGTCTGACCGCTCGCTCACCGGCACTGAGCAAATTCGCTTCGCGTTGTCAGTAGTGTTGCTCTGGGGAACTATGGCCTGGTGGTATAGACGGTCGGCAGTGGCAAATCAGCGGGCGGCGTGATCACTCGATCGTAAGCAGGTAACTACCTTTGATGCGGTGCTCCGTCTGATCGGATTTCACCAGGTAAACATTGAGCGCGTATTGACCGCGAGCGAGTTGGATCGCAGGAATCTCGACGACTACTGACTCATCATATTGTCCCACCCGTTCGATACTCCTGGTCTCACCAGTATCTTTGAGCAACTCAACGCGATAACGGGCCGCCTGATCCAATGCCTCCGGCAACTTCATCTCGATCCTAAGCGCATCAGCGCCCAGCGGAAGCTTTACCTTCGTGGCTTGGCCACCGGCAGCACGATCGCTTGTGCTCATCGTGAGCGTGACTGTCGCATAACTCTGCGGCGCATAACGATGAGGCCGAACTAACCAAAACGCTCCAACAATGATTACGGCCGCGGCAGCAAACAACGCGACGCGAACCAACTGAGTTTGGCGGGTCCAGGCAGTTTGCACTCGCTCCAGCCATGTTAGTTCCGACGGCGAAACAGACCTCTCCGTCGCATCTTTCTCAACTGTTTTTTTTGAAAGGTACCGGTGAAGTGCTGTCGCGAATTCCAGTTTACTTTCGCGTTCCGAAGTTGAGAGAAAGTAACTTTCAAATTGTTTGCGCTCGGCTGTGCTCAATGCCTGATCGACGTATTCATCGATGAGTTCTTCCTCCGCAATTTCCAGCTCCTGAAACAGATCGTCTTCTCTCAGCAGCCGCTGTTCAATATCCTGCTGACCCTCTTCGCCGAGTTGTCCCAGGAGATATTGTCTGATTGTGATCAGATCATTCCGAGTTAGCGCCATTAACGAAAATTTCCTTACTGGTCGCCCCCGACCTTCTAATCAGTATGCATTTGGCCCGAATTCGTTACACTGAGCGGGTGCCTGCTCCAAACAATGCAGCACACATTTGCGCAGGTCGCCGCGAATGCGATGAGCGCGAATTCGCAACGCGTCAAGCGTGATCCCCAGCTCTTGAGCCAACCGCTTGCGGTTGCTGATCTTTGCCTGCTTCTCACCTTCGTAATACCTCATGACCAGGCTGGTGTTTTCCCGGGGCAAGTGTTCCAGGCAATTGTCCAGGCAAACATGGGAACGCTCGTCGCTGTCGGACTTGGCAGCCCCCGATGCGGGCCCCGGCGATGGATCGGTTCGCGGTTTTCTTCTCAGATACTCCCTAAAAACATTCTGGGCCACGCCGTAAAAATAGAGCGTTGGATCGCCAACGTAGTTTGCAATGAGCCAATCTACTTTCGCCGCAACTCGATCGATAGTTTCGTCCGCCAGCGACTCTGCTTCGTTGCAACCGCGACAAGCGAAGATTCGTATCATCCGCAGTTGAATCCGCTCATACTTCGACGCGGCAGCATTGCGGTCAGCGTCGAGCCAACCGAGCAAGCTGTCAAACTGCGCTTGAGTTAGATCTCCCATTTCATTCGTTTCAGCGATCCTCAGTTCCAGAATTAGTGGCCGCCCGAAATGCGATTAAGTATGTCCACGCCGATCGCTGGTTTCGGTTTGCAGACTCGACTATTAATTTACTAGTTTGCCGGAGAGATTTATCGAGAGCATTTACTGGGAACATCGACACGGAAAAGCGTTGATGAAAAACAAGCCGAGATTAGACAGATGCCCCGGAGATGTCAACAGTGTCTTTTGAGGCCGTTCAGGGATTGCGGTTTGCTTGGCCCTCACGCGAAGTTTCTAATGAGCACGATGTCTCTCGTCTTCGTACCGCGCGAGACGACCAACCCACCATCGTCGCCCAGCCAGTCGTAAAAAAACACTGCGTCCTCGGTGAAGTTAGTTACCTGGGTCGGCGCGGCACCGGCTAGCGGTTGTTGCCAGATGTTATAGACACCGCTTTTCCGATCGAGGAAAAAAATCACTTGACTGTCTGCCGACCAACGGATTACCTGGTTGTAAGGATACGGCAAAATAAAGGTGATGAGCGGCTCGCCGCCGCTCGCGGGCAGCACCGCTATGCTCCACTTATCAGCCTCCGTCCGGCGATAGACACATGCGATCATTTGGCCATCCGGCGACATGACCGGTTTGATTGCCAAGCTGTCCTCCGTTAACTGCACAGGCGCGCCGCCATCAATGGAAATCTTACGCAGCGTGTTACGTCCCTCGCCCAGCGGCGTATAAACGACCCACTTGCCGTCGGGAGAAATGCTGGGATAGCTTTCTCCGTCACCATTCGTCAACCGCTTGTGATTGGTGCCATACGCATCCATCCGCCAGATGTGGAGCGTCCCACCCTGGGCGGAGACATAAACCAGCTGGCGGCCATCGCGCGAGGCCGAAGGGAAGAAGCCGCTATTGAGAGTCAGGCGCCGGCAGTCGGAGCCGTCTGCGTTCATGCTAAACAAGTTCGATTGCTGGTTCTCGGTAGAGGCGTAAACTATCCGCCTATCAACGACGACCGCCAGCCCCTCGAAGCCTTCAGTACGGCGGGCGGTGATGCGTCGTGGTGCGCCGCCCGTTGGCACCGTCCAGATGCTCGCGAGCGCATCGGTTTGCATAGTCACCAGTGCTTCGGCCTTCTCCGCCACACTAAGCTCTTCATAGTTGTTTGGATCGTTGGTGATGCGCCGCTTCCCGTTATCGCGCCACGAATAGCGCCATATCTGAAGCGAATTCGAATTACTGGCCGTGGCGGAAAAGTAGAGGCCGCTCCCATCTTCGCTCCACTCCACCGCGCGCATGTCCTTCCAATCCCATTCGGATAACTCCAGAGGCTCACCGCCCGTCGGCGAAACGCCGAGCACGGCAAACTCGAGCGCGTTGTTCCGGCTGGCCCCTAATGCGATCAGTTTCCCATCGCGCGACCATGATGGACTTGAAAACGAGAACTTGTCAGGGTGATGTCGCGAACTTACTTCTCGTTCAGCAGATCCGTCAGCGTTTGCAACGATCAGCACGTCCCGGTGTTGGCCCGGAAAGCTGCGCACAAACGCTATCCGATCGCCTGTGGGTGACAGAGTTGCAGGAGAATCAGAGTTGACCACCAACCTCTGCGACGGCCCGCCGCGCACGGAGATGTGGTGCAAGATGCTGATAGTACTGTGCGGTGGGGTGCAAACATAGAAGAGCCTCGCGCCATCGTGCGTGAAGCGGAGCCCCCATAGCAACGCCGGATCAGGTGGAACTAGTTGCCACTTTTCACCCGACTTGAGATCCCAAATCCACAAGCTGTGCTTGCCGGCTTCGATTGGCACAAACGCGAGCAAGCGCGCGTCCGGCGAAATGCCTACGTCCATGATGCGGCCGTCGTGCGTCAGTCGTAGAACCTGCATTGACGCGAAATGGTCCGGGCCGCGCTTGTCATCGCGACTGGTTTTTACCGGAGGGACAAAGCGGTAACCACGCTTTGGAACTGTCTCAACGAAAGTGGTTCCGTTTTCACTATCGCCGAGCGCTTTGCGCAGAATAGAGATGGTGACTGTGAGGTTCGACTCTTCAACATGAGTGTCAGGCCAGAGACCTTCCAGCATCTCCGCTCGTGATACGACGCGCCCGCAGTTTCGCAGCAGAAGCTCCAGTGCCTGAAGCGCTTTGGGAGTTAGCGGGAGTATCTCACCAGACTGTCGCAACACGCCCTCGGCAGTGTCGAGTTGAAATCTCCCAAATTCGTATTTCTGACCCTGTGCTCGAAACATATCCCCCGTTCGCTGGTCACGCGGATATTAATATTTTCTTAAGGACTTTAGCGCGGCGACTGATTACTGTGAGCCCGTTCACCGGGGAGCAATCACTGGGATGTCGCGCTTTAAGCTGCAGCGGCGGCATTGTATGCGCGATGCAGAGCGGAAACCAAGCCCTGTGATATCGCCTGGCCCTCCTCCCAACTTTATGAGGGAACCAGGCAAGGTGTTCAACCACTAGTTACTGCACCGCAGAGTCACCTAAGAAAGACTGCGGTGCAGTTCCTCATCGGCAACGAATGAACAGGGAAGGCCCAAACCCACCCGCCGGCTCTACCCGCCATTGGAATCTGTGAAATGAAACGGCGTCCGCCGTCATTACCAGTGAATGCCCAGAAGCTAAGCCGAAATCCGCGAAAGGAATCGTCCCATGAAGAAATTCATTCGATTCTCATTGAAAGCCGCACTGCTACTTGCTCTGTCAGTTTTTCTCTGGCCCTCCCAGGCGCAGGCGCAATGCACGGTCACCAATGGCGACTTTGAAACCACTACCCTGGCAGGTTGGACCGTATCATCCAGAACCCTTACCGGTTATACGAGCAATTGGTACAACTACACTGGCACCGTAACGCCACTGAGTGCTCATTCGATCTCCGCTCCGCCGCAAGGTTCTCGGGCTGCCGTCACCGACCAAACCAACGCCTCCACTCAAGTGATGTATCAGGACGTTACGATTCCGGCCGGGGCCTCAGCTACGCTTTCGTTCTACATTTACTACAACAACACCCATGTTGGTTTCGTTACCCCGAACTCGCTCGACTATGCAGTTAATGGAAACGCCAACCAACAGTTTCGCGTCGACGTGATTACGACTACCGCCAACATCGAGTCGGTGGCGGCAGGCGACGTACTACTGCCGTTGTACCAGACCAAGGTGGGCGACCCTCTGGTGAAGGGCCCCACGCTCGTGTCTTACGACCTCAGCAGTCTGGCCGGACAAACGGTGCGCATACGTTTCGCCGAGGCAGTCGGCCTCAATTTCTTTCTCATCGGAATCGATAGCGTCTGTCTTACAACAACGCGTGGAACCATCACGCGCCCCACGGCCACGGGTACAAACGTCCAGAACAACTTCGGCGATCTCGCGCTCAACTTCCCCACCGTCGCGACCGCCGGCACCACTTCCCTCCTCCAACTAGATGCTGCCGCACAGACCGCACCGCCTACCGGCGATACCTTCCTCAGCCCCGCTTTCGATATTTCAACAACCGCTGTCTTCACCCCACCTGTAAATGTCTGTTTCACGCTGCCGGCCATTACCAACGCGACCACCTTCCAGCATTTGCGCGTCCTGCATAAGCCGGCCGGCGTTTGGGTGGATGAACCTACGAGCGTGGCGAACTTTTCAAGCAAACAGCTCTGCGCAAAGGTAACCTCGCTATCGCCCTTTGCTGTCGGCCAAAGCTCGGGAGCGCCAACCAGTTCGGCTGCGACGATCAACGGGACAATCACAACTTCCGACGGAGCGCCGCTCGCCGGAACCACCGTTAATCTCAGCGGAGCCAGTTCGCGAAAGGCTATTACTGACACCAACGGCAACTACCGCTTCGAAAATGTCGAGGCCGCCGACTTCTATTCGGTCACCGCTTCGCGCTCAAACTATCGCTTCAGTCCCTCGAGTCGGTCTTTCTCGGTCTTAGGCAACGTGACCGACGCAAGTTTTAGCGCCACGCGCGATTCAGCCGTTGGCGGAAACGACATCGACTCGTCTGACTACTTCGTGCGGCAACACTATCTTGATTTCCTAGGACGCGAGCCTGATGAAAGCGGGTTCAATTTCTGGAGCGATCAGATCTTGTCTTGCGGCGGCGATGTGGCCTGCGCCGATCGCCGGCGCACCAACGTCTCCGCCTCTTATTTCCTCTCGATAGAGTTCCAGCAAACAGGCGGACTGGTTGACGGACTTTATCGAGCCAGCTTCGACCGCCGTCCAACTTATGCCGAGTTCCTGCCCGACGCTGCAGTGGTTGTGCGTGAGGTAGTTGTCGGACCGGGCAATTGGGCGCAGCAGTTGGAAGCGAACAAACAAGCGTTCATTACTGCCTGGGTCACGCGTCCGGCTTTCCGCGCCGCTTACGACAACCTCGGCAACGATGCGTTTGTTGACACGCTGATCAATCACACCGAAGGCGGCTTCAATGGTGACCGAGCGGCGCTGGTGAGCGGACTAAACAACAATTCACTTACGCGCGCTGCGGTGTTGCGGCAGATAGTCGAGAACGAAGGTTTCGTCCGCGCGAAGTCTAACCAGATGTTTGTGATGATGGAATACTTCGGCTATCTGCGCCGCGATCCAGATGAGAGTGGCTACCAATTCTGGCTTAACAAGCTGAACCAATTTGGCGGCAACTTTGAACTGGCAGAAATGGTGAAGTCGTTTATTGTTTCCAGCGAATATCGCGACCGCTTCCGGTAACGGTAGGGGCAGGGCATGCCGTGCCCGTACGGTTTCCGCCGTTTAGTCGGGCACGGCGTGCCGTGCCCCTACAAGTTGGGAACAGATATCGCTGGAAACTAATCCGGATGCACCGTCGGCGCATCGGTGTGGGGGACAAAACATTTGCGGCAGCGAGCTTCATACATATCTCCGCCGCCGACCGCGACGCGCTCATCTGACTCAAAGGTGCGCTGTGTGTAGTTGGCCGGTTGTCCACACTTCATGCAGATCGCGTGGGTCTTCGTAATGTATTCGGCGATCGCGAGCAGTTGCGGCATCGGCTCCCAGGGTTTGCCGGTGTAGTCCTGATCGAGTCCGGCAATGATCACGCGCACTCCGCGGCCCGCCAATTTCGTGGCAACGTCCACCAGATCATTGTCGAAAAACTGGCCTTCATCAATCCCAATCACTTCCGTGTCCGGCTCAACCTTCCCGAGCACCTCCTCGGCGCTGCGAATGTTCGCGGATTCGTGCCGCATCTCCGAATGCGAAACGATGTGGTCGTCGGAAAAGCGCGAGTCGATCTCCGGCTTAAAGACCTGCACCTTCTGCCGCGCAATCTTCGCCCGCCGGAGTCGGCGAATAAGCTCTTCGGATTTTCCCGAAAACATCGAACCGGCGATCACTTCGATCCAGCCGACATTTGGACGCGACTGGTGCGTCGGGTCGCCATCATTAACCTGTGCGATTAGTTCTTCCATTAATTAATCTACCCTCGTTTAGAGGCGGGCATTGCTCGCCGACGAGAGCGACGCCCTCGTCCAAACTAAGAATACATCTCCTTGTTATAAAACGGCGCGAACGCCGCAATCAACGCCACTTCAAAACTCATCGCGCGCGTAACCAGATCGCGAGAGAGAATGCCCCAGGCGCCCTGCCGGCTGCGCACGTCTTGTATTCCGGCGACTTCATCAATCACCAACCCCAGCTCGCGACGTCCTTCAATAACTTTTTTCGCGAGCGAAGCAGGAACACTAATCGAAGGCGTGGCGCCAAACGTTCCGGTCTTGCCGTCGCTCGCGTAGGCCCACCCGCGCAGAAATGTGTGCCATTCACCTTCGATCGATATCGAATGAAAGCCGCCCTCGAGTCCGACGTAAATATCGGCTTCGCGTCGTTGCGCGCGAAGTTGATCGCGCACGGCCAGCGCGCGTTCGCGCGCACCCTGCATGAGTTCCCAGTCGTTCATCGGCATCGCCGGCACGGTCGTTTCCACCGCGCGCGCCAGTACGGTGGCTTCAGCCCAAGATGGATCGATTGCGGCGATTCGCGCAATGCTGGCGCGGACAGCCAAAATCTTCGCCGCGCGGTCTGATCCCAGCGCGATGGTCTTCACTTGAGCTTGAGCCTTGGGATGCACAGT
>JANLYZ010000133.1:0-9707 GCA_031365905.1 Chloracidobacterium sp.
TCGATGAACTTGCAAATCTCGTCAATCGACATTTGCGCGGCAATCAAATCAGCTTTATTGGGGGTGTCGATTCCGTAGTAGCAGGGACTGATCGTCGGGGGGCAACTGATCCGGAGATGAATTTCTTTCGCGCCTGCTTCCCGCACCATCCGCACAATCTTCTTGGAAGTCGTGCCACGCACAATCGAGTCGTCGATAAGCACTATGCGTTTGCCTGCGATCAAATGGCGCACCGGATTCAACTTTATACGCACGCCGAAGGAGCGGATCGACTGGCGCGGCTCGATGAAAGTGCGGCCAACATAGTGATTGCGCACCAGGCCGAAGCGAAAATTGATTTCACTCTGCGCCGCGTAACCAATCGCCGCAACGGTCCCGGAATCCGGCACGGGCACCACCAGATCCGCCTCAGCGGGATGCTCGATAGCAAGGCGCTTCCCCATCTTGTGGCGCGACTCGTTCACTGAATGGCCGTAGATGAGCGAATCCGGACGCGCAAAATAAACGTGCTCGAACAAACACATCGAAGTCTTTTGTTCCGGCAACGGATGAGACGAACGCAGCCCGTCCTGATCGATAACCAGCATCTCGCCGGGTTCTACGTCGCGGACATACTGCGCATCGATGAGATCAAACGCGCAAGTTTCCGACGCGACCACCCATGCATCTCCCAGCCGCCCGAGCGCCAAGGGACGAAAGCCGCGCGGATCGCGAATCGCGATCAATTCCGTGGGCGTCAGAAACAGCATCGAGAACGCGCCTTCGGTGTTTCGCAAGACTTCAGGGATTGCCTCGCGGACCGATCCGGTTTTTGAGCGTGCCACGCCGTGCAGGATTACCTCAGTGTCGGACGTGGCTGAAAAGATTGCGCCTTCCCTTTCGAGTTTGCGTCGCTCCTCGCGAGCGAAGGGCAAGTTGCCATTGTGACAAACCGCAATCTGTCCATGCTGGCAGGTGACCAGGAAAGGTTGGGCTTCGCGAATTGAAACTTCGCCGGCGGTTGAATAGCGAACGTGGCCG
The DNA here is from genome assembly GCA_031365905.1 of Chloracidobacterium sp. Lineage (GTDB taxonomy): Bacteria > Acidobacteriota > Blastocatellia > Pyrinomonadales > Pyrinomonadaceae > PSRF01. The sequence continues at coordinate 1,021 of JANLYZ010000133.1, forward strand.
ATGGCGCTCGCACCGGGTAGGCGATCGAGTGTGGCTTGATCAAACGCGTCCGCGACGTGGCCCATCGCGCGTTCCAGTCGCAGCTCTGATCCGTTTGATGCAGTGATGCCACAGGACTCCTGGCCGCGGTGCTGCAAGGCGTAGAGACCAAGATAAGTCAGACGCGCGGCGTCGGCATGCCCGTAGATACCGAATACGCCACACTCATCGCGAAATTTATCGGAGACTATTTCCAAGCTTTTAGTGTAACGCAAACTGTTAGTTTGCGGGCGGTTCGTCGCCACTAACGTGACCGTTGCCAGACGACGCAAACTAACAGTTTGCGTTACGTTATTCGGCCCTGAGCTTACTTCGCATTCCGAAACGTTTCAACTCCGAAGCGGATTGGGTACTGGTTCACTTTGGCATTTGTGCATCGGGATGAATCGTCGACCGGTCAAATGCGGGATTGGACGCCACTCAATACAGAACCGAGCGCGGTAGCGCCGGATGCTACAGTCAAACTCGGTATTCAAAGGTTGCAGAGTTGTTAGCTTACTACCGATGTTTACTCAAGTATCCGGCGCTACCGCGCTCGGTTCTGTAATGCATTCCTCTCGCTGACTCCAAACTGGACCGGTACCGTGAACAGTGAATTGCGGATACACAAAACATTCGCTGTTCGGTATCATAGCTTTCATCATAAACTGACTTCTGAGTTTCCCTTAGAAATCAGGAAACGTTTCGCCGCTCCCCGCGTAGCTGTTCCGGTTGCAAATTGGAGAAGCCGATCCATGAAATATCTTTTAGTAGTTTTCTTGCTGGTGGGTACGCTCTGCGTGTTGACAAGCAGAGCGCGAGGCGGTCAATCCATGACGAGCAGAAGCGCAGCCGAGACGTATAGCAAAAGTTGCGCGTCATGCCACGGTAAAGACGGGCGCGCCAAAACATTTAAAGGGAAACTCAAACATACGCGCGACCTTACCGATCCTGAATGGCAAGGCAAAGCGAGCGACGAGCGCGTCTTCAATTCAATAATGAACGGCAAAGGCAAGATGCCCGCCTTTGGGAAAAAACTTTCCGAACCGGAAATCAACGCGCTGGTCACTTACGTTCGAGGCTTGAAGAAGTAGGACAGGCATTCCTGCCTGTCCCTGTTTTTGTAATAGTGCAGAACCGGGAGCGGTAGCGACCGGATCCTACACTTAACTGTTCAATAGTTTTTCTGGGAGCGTATTATCGATTGAATCCAGAATTCGGTCGCTACCGCTCCCGGTTCTGCACTTCTTCTTTGCACCGGTTACTACATTCGAGTCGTGAAAGCAACAAGCATCCCGTATCGCCTCCTTACCCTTTTCCTTCGCGCGGCATTGGTAGTCGCGCTCTTCGCCTCGGGCTGGCTCATTTATAGCAAGCTGCCGCATCAGGATTCCGGAAACTCGAAAACAAGCAGCGGCGAAGCGACCTTGCAGATTGTGTTGCGATCACCAAACGACAATAGTTCCGAGCCGCTCGACATCGCTATCGAGCTTTATCCTTTCGACATCGTCGCCGCGCGTCACGAATTTTTTACTGAACGTCGCGCCGGCAAGCGCTTCGACGACTTTCTAAACGAACGCATGAAGGACCGCGTTCCAGTTTCAGCCCGACTCAATAAGCAAGGGGAGGCAACCGTCGTTGTCAGCCCCGGCAGTTGGTGGTTGCATGCGCAATTGTCTGGTGAAGAAAATCTCGAGTGGCGGTTGCCGCTAACGATCGACGGCTCTAAACAGACAATTGAGCTAACCACGCAGAACATCTATACGCGCACCCGAAGCTTCTGAAGGACAGAGGTCAGAGAGCAGGAGTCAGAGATCAGAAGTCAGAAGTCAGAAGTCAGAAGTCGCTTATCAGCAAGCAAACCCAATCGCAGCCGACATGTCCGTTCTTCCTGACCTCTGGGCTCGAATCTCTGACCTCCATTCTTATGTTGTGCCTGACCTCTGATCGCTGATCTCTATTCTTATGAAGGCCCTGCGAGTCGAGAAAAAGAAACTGGCCGTCAAGGAAGTCGCCAAACCAGAACGAGGCGATGAGGCGCTGGTGCGCGTTCACCTTTCCGGCATTTGCAATACCGATCTCGAAATTGCGCGCGGTTACGCTGGCTTCAAGGGAACACTGGGTCACGAGTTTGTCGGCGTCGTTGAAGAATCTCCGGGAGACAAACTGTTGGGCCAACGAGTTGTCGGCGAGATCAACGCCGGCTGTGGAGAATGCAAGCTTTGTAAGTCGGGCGACCCGCGTCATTGCCCCAATCGCACCGTACTCGGCATCGTTGGCCGCGACGGCGCGCATGCTGATTACTTGCGACTGCCGCTCGCAAACCTTCTGGCCGTTCCTGACAATATTGTTGATGAGCACGCGGTTTTTGCGGAACCGTTAGCGGCTGCCTGCGGCATCATGGAACGAATTTCGATCAAACCGGGTCACCGGGTTGCGGTGATCGGCGATGGCAAGCTCGGCCTGCTCTGCGCGCAAGCGATCGCCTTAACCGGAGCCAGCGTTCTCCTGATCGGCAAGCATGCTGAAAAACTGAAAATCGCGGAGCGGCGCGGTATCGAAACGGCCAAGCCTCAGGCGGGCGCCAAACGAAAGCGCGAGTTTGATGTGGTGGTTGAAGCGTCCGGCTCGCCCTCGGGATTTGCAGGAGCGCTGGAACTATTGCGACCGCGCGGCACGCTGGTGTTGAAGTCTACGTTTCAAGGACCGGGACAGTTGGATGAAGTGAACCAGGCGCGGCTTGTGGTCGACGAGATCACGATCCTCGGTTCGCGCTGTGGACGATTTCCATCGGCGCTCGATCTGTTGAAGAAGGGCGCTATAGATATTGATAGTTTGATCAGCGAAGAATATCCGCTTGCGCGCGGTGTATATGCGATGGAACGCGCCGCCAAGAACGGTATCTTGAAGGTCTTTCTAAGGCCGTAATGTCAGAACCACCTGCGTTAGCGGGTGGTCTTCGTAACCTCACGCCACCCGCTAACGCAGGTGGTTCTGACATTCTTTTGCCGAAGCCTCAGCCATTAGTTATACTTCAACCCTTCCCATCGCGCTTTGGTAGTCACCCTTTTGGTGGCATTTACCGAAGCCCTGAATTGCAGCTTTGCTGAAGGTGGTGTTTCATGTTCGACCTTGCTAAAGACCAAACAACCATTAACGAACGGGCCATTTTGCGGAAGCTCCGCGTTTGGATAATTGCTCTCGGCGCCGCGTGTCTGCTGACGGGAATCGGGTTGGGGGCGATGCTTTCGGGCCGGCCCACCGGAGCCCAAAACGAGGCTCAGATTGCGCATGCACCGGAGGCGCTCTCGGCTTCATTCGTGGAGATTGCCAAGCGCGTCGAGCCCGCTGTCGTAAACATTGAGACCATCACACCTTCAACGGACGTCGCTGCCGACAAAGACAACGAAGACAAAGACGATCAGTCGTCGAACAATCCCCTGCTCGACATGTTTCGCCGGCAGCAACGCCGCCCCGCGCGCGGTGTGGGCAGCGGTTTTATCGTCAGTGCCAAAGGCTACATCCTGACAAACGAGCATGTGATTGAAGGGTCGTCGCGAATCATTGTCGGCCTGGCTTCCGGCGAAAAATATCGCGGTCAGGTGGTTGGTGTGGACAAGGAAACTGACGTCGCCGTGGTTAAGATCGATGCTCCGCACGACTTGCCGATCGTCACGCTCGGCGACTCCAATGCGGCCCAGGTTGGTGATTGGGTATTGGCAATCGGTTCACCTTTCGGCCTTGACCAAACGGTGACTGCCGGAATTATTTCCAAGAAGGAGCGAGAGTCGCCGGCCTTCACCAACTTTCAGCGCTTCCTGCAAACGGACGCAGCCATCAATCGTGGCAACAGCGGCGGCCCACTGGTCAACATGCGCGGCGAAGTGATTGGCATCAATTCGCAGATTGCGACGTCTACCGGAGACTACAACGGTATTGGCTTTGCGCTGCCCTCGGGCGAAGCGGGTTTCGTTTATCGTCAGATTGTCGCGCAAGGAAGGGTGCGACGCGGTTATCTCGGCGTTACCCTCGAGTCAGTGAAAGAAGAATACGCTCGCGTCTATGGTCTGCCAGAAGCAAAGGGCGCCATCGTAATGGACGTCCGGCCGAGTGAGGGCGGGCAACCGACGCCCGCTGCCAAAGCAGGTTTGCAAACGAATGACATCATCGTCGAGTTCAACGCGCAGCCGGTAATGAGCGCTCAGGATCTAATTCAGAAAGTTGCGGCCACCCCGGTAGGCGAGTCGACCACGTTCACTTTCCTGCGCGACCGCGACGGAAAATTGGAAAAGATGACCGCAAACGTAGTGCTTGGTGAGCGACCGGATCTGCAGCAATTAAGCGAACTCGACGACACCACTCCTCCTAAACCAGCGGCAAAAGAACCCGTGTCAAAGGGTGGCTTGCACCTGGGACTCACGCTGGGCGAACTCACGCAACAACTCATCACGGACAAGCATCTCGCTGGAGTGCGCGGTCTCTATGTGAAGGAGGTTGATCCGGGCGGGATCGCGGCTGAGGTACGCGGGGCTGGCGGACAAGATGCGCTTAAAGAAGGCGATGTCATCACGCGCATAAATCGTCTGCCGGTTACTACGCTCGCTGACTTTCAGCGCGTGCTGGGTGCCTTAAAATCCGGCGATCCCATCGTGCTGCAAACATCACGTTACGAAAGAGGCCGGTTGACGACCAGAATTATTCAGTTTACTTACCAATAAGACGTTGAAACTTTTATGGCCCAAGCAAAAAAAGCTCTCGCGAAAAGCAGTCGGAAGCAGCCTGCCGGAACTTCCTCGCGCGCAACAGTAAAAACTTACAACAACTACATTGGCGGCAAGTGGGTTCCGAGTGAATCCGGTGAGGTGTTTGAAAACATCAATCCGGCTAACACCGAAGACGTGATTGGCCGCTTCCAACTTTCGACCAGCGACGACGTGAATGCCGCCGTTAACGCGGCGCAGAGCGCGTTCGATGGCTGGCGCAGCATGCCTGCCCCCAAGCGCGCGGAAATTCTGTTTCGCCTCGGCGAGATTTTGATCCGCAACAAGGATCGCTTCACGCGAGACATGACGCGCGAGATGGGCAAGGTACTGAAGGAAGCTGGCGGGGACGTGCAGGAGGCGATCGACTGCACTTACTACACTGCCGGTGAAGGACGCCGGCTCCACGGCTTTACTACTCCGGCTGAGATGCCAGACAAGTTTGCCATGTGCGTCCGACAGCCGGTTGGTCTCTGCGGACTAATTACCCCGTGGAACTTCCCGATGGCGATCCCTTCGTGGAAATTGATTCCGGCGCTCGTCTGTGGCAACACCGTCGTCATCAAACCCGCCGAAGACACGCCGCTGTCGACATACAACCTGGTTCAGGCTTGCGAAGAAGCGGGCATTCCGCCCGGAGTTGTGAACCTGGTCACCGGTTATGGTGAAGATGCCGGCGCGCCAATCACCAATCATCCGGCGCTACGTTTGATCTCGTTCACCGGCTCAACGGAAACCGGTCGCATCGTCGCCTCGGCTTGCGCTGAACGTAATGCGATCTGCTCGCTCGAGATGGGCGGCAAAAACGTCATCATCGTCATGGACGATGCCGACATCGATCTCGCGATTGAAGGCGCGCTGTGGGGAGCATTCGGAACTTCCGGACAACGCTGCACCGCTTCATCGCGGCTCGTAGTCCACAAGAAAGTCTATAAACAGTTTTCGCAGAAGCTGGTGGAACGAACGAAAGCTTTGCGAATCGGCAACGGCGCCGATCCGAAAACAGACGTCGGCCCTGTCATCAATGCCGATGCCGTCAAGAAGATCATGGGTTACATCGACATTGGTCAGGATGAAGACGGCGCCACGCTCGCCTGCGGCGGCAAGCGGCTGACGAAGGGCGACTATGCGCGCGGTTATTTTATTGAGCCAACCGTGTTCACCGATGTTGCCCCGGACATGCGCATCGCGCAGGAAGAAATCTTTGGCCCGGTCACGGCAGTGATTCCGACCAAGTCGCTGGATGAAGCGGTCGAGATCGCGAACGGCGTTCGCTACGGTCTGTCCGCTGCGATTTATACCAGCAACGTCAATCGCGCCTTCCGCGCCATGAACGACATGTACACCGGCATCTTCTATGTCAACGCTTCGACGATCGGCGCCGAAGTACACCTGCCGTTTGGCGGCACGAAAGCGACTGGAAACGGACATCGCGAAGCAGGTACGCAGGTGCTCGATATTTTTTCTGAATGGAAATCGATTTACGTTGACTACAGCGGTAAACTGCAACGCGCCCAGATTGATGCGGCAGAAATTTGAACGACTGCTGCTGCGAACAAAGAGCGAAGCCTGAACAGGCTGACCACAATGTCCGCGGAGACCAAGGGTGTTATGACTACCACTCCAGGAAATTTGGTACGATTGCGCCGGGGTAAAAAATAATGTCACAAACTGTGCATGCCATCTACGACGGCGAGGTACTTCGTCTGCAGGAATCGGTGGACTTGGAGCTAAACACTCGCTATCTACTAGTTATCGAGAAGGCTGAGAGTAACGGCGAGGTATCTGCGGAGATTCCTTATCCCCTGGAAGTCATCGGGAAACTCGCTACTGATATGGGAGTCACAGATTTGGCCGAGCGCCACGACTTCTATGCTCATGGCAAAATAGAGGATTGAGTGCATCTTGCCGGATAAACCCGCACCTGTCTTTCTCGACACTGCTTGCGTTTATGCGAGATTGAATTCGCGAGATGAATGGCACGACCGCGCTCGACTTTGGGAGAACAGGCTGGCATTAGAGCGACGCCAGTTGATAACAACTCAACTAGTTCTTGTTGAGATTGCCGATGGCCTTTCCTCAACGCGATTCCGCATGAAAGCTGTAGAAGTACTCACAGCCCTTCAATCGAACCCGCTCGTTGAGATAGTTGCTATGAGAGCAGAAATTCTTGCCGATGCATTCGATCTGTACAGCCGCAGAAGTGACAAGGAGTGGGGGATGACCGACTGCGTCTCATTTGTGGTGATGCGTGAGCGCGGTCTGATCGAGGCGCTAACGATGGATCAGCATTTTCAGCAGGCGGGATTTCGTGCGTTGCTCCGAGAACCTTAGTATAACCCAGCAGATTTGGAGATCAAATGATTGTTGGCTTACCCAAAGAGATAAAAGACAACGAATACAGAGTTGGCTTAACGCCCGCGGGTGTGCGTGCTCTGACTGACGCAGGTCATCAGGTGACGGTTGAGAAAAGCGCCGGCGAAGGTTCCGGTTTTGACGATGCCCTCTATCAAAAAGCCGGGGCGCAGATTATTGATTCCGCCGACCACATCTGGGCCGGGGCCGACATGATCGTGAAGGTCAAGGAACCGATTGCGCCGGAGTATCCACGCATGCGCGAAGGCCAGTTGCTCTTCACTTACCTGCACCTCGCGCCGGATCACGAACTGACAGATCAACTGCTGAAACGCAAAGTTACCGGCATCGCTTACGAAACGATCACCGATCGCAAAGGCACGCTGCCGCTGCTTACGCCGATGTCGGAAGTTGCGGGCCGCATGGCGATCCAGGTTGGCGCACACTATCTCGAGAAGATGGCGGGTGGTCGCGGTATTCTGCTTGGCGGTGTGCCGGGCGTGCCGGCAGCGCGAGTTGTGATCATCGGCGGTGGCGTGGTGGGAACAAACGCCGCGAAGATCGCGGTTGGCATGGGCGCTCACGTCACGATCATCGATAACAATCTCGATCGCCTGCGCGAGCTTGACGACATTTTCCTATCCAAGATTTCGACGCTCGCGTCCAGCGCTTACATGATTCACGACGTGATCTCGAGCGCCGATCTGATCGTGGGCGCGGTGCTGGTTCCCGGCGCAGCCGCCCCACGGCTGGTGACGCGGAGCATGCTGAAGGACGTACCAAACGGCGCGGTGATAGTTGACGTCGCGGTGGACCAGGGTGGTTGCATCGAGACAACCCATCCAACCACGCATTCAGATCCGACTTATTACGTTGAGGGGGTTTTGCATTACTGCGTAGCTAACATGCCCGGCGCGGTGCCGCGCACGTCCACGTTTGCGCTGACCAATGCGACGCTGCCTTACGCGTTGAAGCTTGCCAACCAGGGATTCCTTGACGCGATCCAGAACGATGCGGGATTGAAAGCCGGCGTCAACACTTTCGCAGGTCACTGCACCTACCAAGCCGTGGCCGAAGCGCAGGGCATACCGTTCACTTCTATCGATCCTTTGATCGAAGTCACCAGCGCCTCAACTGCCTGATTTGATTCCAGCCATCGAAGATGGCGGAAGATAGTAGCCCCGGGCGTAAGCCCGGGGAACAAGTTCAGCAAAAACCATCCGAGCCCTCGAAGAGGGCGACAGAGATTCGGGAATGTATACCCAATTTCTGTCGCCCTCTTCGAGGGCTCCTATTGTTTCTTTGGATTCTCCCCGGGCTTGCGCCCGGGGCTACTATCTTCCGCCATCTTCGATGGCTCGTTGATCTATTCCTTCTTTCCGGCAAGCAATTTCTCAATACACTCAATCAACGCTTCGCCCGATACGGGTTTAGCCAGGAACTCATCAGCCTGTTCCGCAGTTTGATTCGCGTCTTTTCGTTCGAGCGCGCTCAACAGAATTATCGGCAGGTGCGCAAGCTCAGGACTGTTCCGCAGGAAGCGACAAAACTCGT
>JANLYZ010000145.1:0-2609 GCA_031365905.1 Chloracidobacterium sp.
AAAGGCATGAACCCAAAGGGCTTTGTCGCAGCCGCGCGAATCACTTCCCAGGTGTCGATGTTCAGAGCGTAACAGAGCCTGGCCATCTCGTTTGCCATGCCGATGTTCACTGCGCGAAATGTGTTTTCCAGCAGCTTGGCCGTTTCAGCAACCCGAGCTGAACTGACTGCATGAACGTCTTTGACGATTTGCGAATAGAGATGAGCGGCGGCTTCAGTGGAATCCGCCGTGACGCCGCCGACTACTTTCGGAATATTGTGCGTCTGGAATTCAGGATTGCCCGGATCAACTCGCTCGGGAGAAAATGCCAGCAGGAAATCCTGGTCGAGCGTGAGTCCGGTTGCCTCAAACATCGGCAGCAGCACTTCGTCAGTTGTGCCGGGATAAGTGGTTGACTCGAGAATGATCAACTGTCCCCGGTGCAGGCGCTGTTTAATTTCTTCCGCCGCAGCGAGGATGTATGAAACGTCTGGCTCCTTCGTTTTCCTGAGCGGCGTGGGGACGCAGATGATAACCGCGTCGCAATCTTGCAAGTGATTGAAATCGATAGTGGCGCTCAGACGTTTGCTCGCGACCAGATCCTTGATCACAGTTGAGTTCACATCACCGATGTAAGACTCGCCCGCATTAATTTGCGCCGCCTTGTTCTCGTTCACTTCAAAACCGGTTGCTTGAAAGCCGCAGCCGGCAAACTCCGCCAGCAACGGCAACCCAACATAGCCCAAGCCAACAACGCCCACGTGGGCGCGCTTGGCGGTAATCGCAGCAATTAATTGTTCCTTGATCATGTAAATCCGTTTTTCCTTGAGGTTCACTGGGCGAAAAACTTCGCAGAATCCAAGCAGGCAAGACTATTGGGCGTCGCGCAGAGTGTCAAGCAGGAGGGTTCTGATGAAAGCGATGGATTTAATTGGCGCCGGGCAAATCATCTCGAAATTATGGATTGCGTATTGCCAAAACTATTGCTCCAGCGAGCCTCCAAGAGTATCCTTTTCATATGGCCACCATCGTAGAAGTAGAGAAGCTCGCGCTAGACCTACCTGAGCAGCAACGAGCGAGTTTAGCAGCGAGTCTGCTTGAATCCCTTCCAGCGATTTTGTCGGACGAAGATGAAGGCATTGCAGAAGCTTTGCGACGCGATGCGGAGATTGAGGCTGGCTCCGATCAATCAATTTCACTGGCGCAATTGGATGCCCATATTGAGAGCCGGCGTGGCTGATGCGTCTCGAGTTTCATCGCCAGGTCGCGTCTGACATCTCTCGTATCATGGACTACTACGAGAATCGCGCCGGTCTAAAACTCGCGGATGATTTCTATACCGAGTTGCGGACCTTTTTCCAAAAAGCATCTGAATCGCCCGAGGCTTACAACATAAGAGAGCGTGATCTTCGGCGCGTGAATTTGGAGAGATTTCCTTTTCATTTTTTGTTCCGCGTCGTCAATGACAGTGTGCGTATTTTGGTTGTTCGTCACCACAGCAGACGACCTTCCTTAGGGCTTCGCCGTCGCTAACGGCCACGACTGACTAGGACTAGGCGCGGCTTGTCTTCTTCAGCGATTTCAAGTTTTCCTATGAGCGACGCTGCTGAAAACTCTTCTCCGAAGCTAGTCCGCGGCCTGGGCCTGATGGACGCCAGCATGATCGTCGTCGGGTCGATGATCGGCTCTGGAATTTTTATTACGTCGGCGGAGTCAGTGCGGTTGATCGGTTCGCCTGGCTGGTTACTGGTTGCGTGGGGACTGGCTGGCGTGCTCACGATCACGGGCGCCTTATCCTGCGCCGAGCTGGCAGCGATGATGCCGCGCGCGGGCGGGCAGTATGTTTTCCTGCGCGAAGCTTATGGCCCAGCGGCGGGATTTCTTTTCGGCTGGTCACTGTTGCTGGTCATACAAACCGGCACCATAGCCGCGGTAGCGGTTGCCTTTGCGCGCTTCATGGGCATACTTGCGCCACAGGTTTCGGAAACAAATTACATTGTCGCGCCCGTGCATCTCTTTGGCGGTTACGCGATCAGTCTCTCCACTGCACAACTAGTTGCGATCATCCTGATTTTGTTGTTGACCGTAACGAACACGCGCGGCCTCAAGACCGGCAAGATCATTCAAAACACTTTTACGCTGACGAAGACGGCGGCGCTCGTTGGGCTAATTCTGGTTGGACTGTTGCTGGGTTGGAACAAAACCAGCGCCGCCTACACTTCCGACTGGTGGCATCCTTTGGCAAACGGCTGGAACCCGCAGGCAACTCAGCCCGGTCTGACAACTACCGGCACCACGGCCTTGCTGATGTTGCTGGGCCTGGCAATGGTGGGGCCGCTCTTCGCGCAGTCGGCCTGGAACAACGTCACGTTTACCGGCAGCGAAATTCGTGATCCCGGACGCAACTTGCCGCGCGCGCTCTTGATCGGGTGTCTCGTCGTCGTCGCCCTTTATCTGCTAGCCAACACGGCTTACGTTGTGACCCTGCCGCTCGCAAGCATTCAGAAGCCGCCGAACAGTGTCGCCACGGCGACGATGCAGGCTGTCTTCGGCCGGCCGGGCACGGTCCTGATGGCCGTGGCGATCATGATCTCGACCTTTGGTTGCAATAACGGACTGATTCTCGCCGG
>JANLYZ010000224.1:0-12783 GCA_031365905.1 Chloracidobacterium sp.
AAACTGCCTGCCGCCTCGCCCATCGGCGCGCGCTTTGAACCGTCGCGATCACCGCCACAACCAAACACCGTAATAATTTTTCCCTTCGTCACCTCGCGCGCCGTGCGCAGTACATTTAGTAATGCATCGTCGCTGTGCGCGTAATCAACTACCACCGCGAAATCGCCGTCATGCGGCACGCGTTCGAAACGGCCGGGCGCGCCGGTGCATTTCTCAAGCGCGCCGGTGATGATGTCGAGATGGTAATCAAGCGCCAGCCCACTCGCGACGGCGGCAAGCGTGTTATAGATGTGCGGTGGGCCAACGAGCGGGGAATGAAACTCGCGGTCTCCCCACGGCGTTTTCAAATTGAACCGCATGCCGTTTAGCGAAAACTCCGCGTCTTTTGCTGTGATGTCGGCTTCAGCTTTGACGGCATAACTGATTACGCGCAAACCTTCTTTCGTTAGTCGGTCAGCGAGCTCAACTCCATAAGGATCATCGAGATTGATAACGGAAGCGCGCGGTCGTGTTCCCAGGCGCCCATCAAACAGACGCTGCTTGGCGTACCAGTAGTTCTCCATCGTTTTGTGGTAGTCGAGATGATCGCGCGTGAGATTCGAGAAGACGGCGACGGCGTATTCGAGCGCGTCGCAACGATGAAAATCCATTGCCTGTGAAGAAGCTTCCATCACCGCAGTCTTGCAGCCAAGCTCGACCGCCTGGCGCAGCATGCGTTGCATGTCAGTGGCTTCGGGAGTGGTTCGATCAGCTTTGAAACGTTCGCGGCCAAGGCGGTATTCAACCGTGCCGGTCATCGCGACGAGTTCACCAGCAGCTTCCGAAATCGATGCGACCAGGTAGGCCGTCGTGGTTTTTCCATTTGTCCCGGTGATGCCGACGAGATCCAACTCGCGCGACGGATGGTGATGAACTTCCGCCGCCGCGAGGGCCATCGCGCACCTCACGTCGTCAACTTGAATCCAAGCGACTTGCCCAAGCTCCCCACCTGGAAACACGTCGGCGCTCGGCTCAAGTTCAGAGATCACGCCAACTGCGCCTTGTGCGATCACCTGCGGAATAAACTTGTGCGAGTCAAACAATCCGCCGCGAACCGCAACAAACAAACAGCCGGAACCAGCGCGACGCGAATCGTGGCTGACGTCTGTTACTACTGTGCTCCCGCCGCCCTTCAACTTGCCGCCGGTCACTTCGGCAATTCGTTTCAGTGTTATTGGTTCTCTGTTCACGGCGTTGGATTCTAGCAACATTGTGATCAGAACCGGGAGCGGTAGCGACCGGCCAAAGAGTCAACGCTCAAATTTGCGTTAGTGAAAGTCTTTCAATTGACACAGGAGGTTCAACCTTTGGCCGGTCGCTGTCGCTCCGGTTCTGATTGATCTTGGGGCGAGTAATCATTACGATGCAGCGCTCCACTTAATCCAACGCCGCGGTGAAATAATGCTAATCAGAGTTTCGCTCTCCCTGAGCCTCGCAACCATGATTCTCTTCTGTTTTGTTCCCAACGCGCAAACAGCTTCCGCGCCCAAATACGATTTACTAATCAGAAATGGACTCGTCATCGACGGCTCGGGCCGAACGGCTTATCGCGCTGATGTTGCCATCAAAGGTGAGCGCATCGCGGCGATTGGTAAGCTGAAAAATGCGAGTGCTGCCCGTGAAATTGAGGCCGCGGAAATGGTGGTAGCGCCAGGCTTCATCGACATGCTCGGGCAATCGGAAACTTATTTGCTCATCGACCCGCGCGCGATGAGCAAGATCATGATGGGCGTGACGACCGAGGTGACCGGCGAGGGAGAATCAATCGCGCCAATCAACGACCGGCTCATAAAAGAGCAGGAGGATTTCAATCGGCGCTATAACTTGACGATCGATTGGCGCACGCTCGGCGAATATTTCAAGCGACTCGAGAAGCAAGGCACAGGCGTCAATCTCGCGACCTTCGTCGGCGCCACGCAGGTGCGCGAATACGTTGTCGGGTTCGACAATCGGCCGCCAACCGCCGCCGAGTTGGAACAGATGAAGCAGCTAGTCGCCGCCGCGATGAAGGACGGCGCGTTCGGTTTGTCTACTTCACTGCAATACGTGCCGGCACGTTTCGCGAAGACTGACGAGATCGTGGAACTCGCAAAGGTCGCGCGGCAATACGGCGGAATCTATGCGACTCATCAACGCAGCGAAGCCAACGCGCTCGACGAATCGCTGGCCGAAGTTTTCCAGATCGCGCGCGACGCTAAAATTCCGGTTGAGATTTGGCATCTTAAGACTGCATACAAAAAGAACTGGGGCCGCATGCCGGAAGTGCTCCGGAAGATCACGCGCGCGCGTGCCGAGGGTCTCGACATCACTGCCGATATTTATCCCTACATCGCCGGCAGCACTTCGTTGAGCGCTTGCTTGCCGCCGTGGGCGCTTGAAGGCGGCACTGAAAAGATGTTGTCGCGACTCAAGGACGATGCGGTTCGCCAAAAACTCAAAATGGAGATAACAACTGACGCGAAAGAGTGGGAAAACATTTACCTCGGCAGTGGCGGTCCTTCCGGCGTTCTGATCGGGTCGGTCGTCAATCGTGATCTGGAATCTCTGCAGGGGAAACGCCTGGCACAGATTGCTGAAGAACAAGGCAAAGACCCGCTCGATGCACTCTTCGATTTGATTCTTGCCGACCACGGCCAAACCGGTGCCATCTATTTCATGATGAGTGAAGACGACATGCGCGCGGCGATGCGTGCGCCGTTCGTCAGCTTCTGCACCGACAGTGGCGCCCGTGCTAACGACGGCCCGTTGGCGGGTTCAAAGTCACATCCGCGTGGCTGGGGAAGTTATCCGCGAATCCTCGGTCGCTACGTTCGAGACGAACATCAGTTGACGCTTGAGGAAGCTATTCACAAGATGACCGGGCTTCCCGCAAAGCGCGTGGGTCTGCGCGATCGCGGCTTCTTGCTAGCAGGCTCTTACGCGGACATAACTATCTTCGATCCGAAAATAGTCAGCGATCGCGCAACCTTCGAGATGCCTAATCAACATCCCGAAGGGATAAACTACGTAATCGTTAACGGTCGGGTTAGCGTGGACGGCGGCAAGCGCACTCCAGCGTTGGCAGGACGAGTGCTGCGCGGGCCGGGATACAGCAAGTAAGAAAAATCAATCCGCAGATTACGCCGATTACGCAGATTAGGAACAGAACGATTTGGAACTCGCTAACAAGTCGGAGCAGCCCGGCCTGGCGGTTCTAATCGTCTTATCTGCGTAATCCGTGTAATCTGCGGATGGCTTTTCAGACCTTGATGAAGATCTTGCGCGAGTAGAGAATCCACATCAGACCTAGCCAAAGCAGAATAAAGCAAATCGCATAAGCCAAAGACGCGTTGATAGGCGAAGCCCACGGAATAAAAATCTTTTGGAAGATCCAGCCTTGCAACGAAATTTGCCGGTCGCCCCACGGCAGTTTGATCAGTCCCATCACTCGCGCCATCACGCCGGTGCCGACAAAAAGCACTATTGCGTTGACGCCAAACACCACGAACGGCTTGGCCCAGCGTCGATATTTCTTGATATCGATTAGCCAGAAGCACAACGCGAGAAACTCGAGCGCGAGTCCCCCGGTAAAGAAAACGTACGAACTCGTCCATAGCGATTTGTTGATTGGGAAAAACGGATTCCAGCACCAGCCAATCACTACGCAACCCGCGCCAACCACAAATAACCCCGCGACCTTTTCGTACGCCGACTTCGTGGTGCGCAGCCATTGTCCACTTAGAACTCCGAATAGCGTTGTCGCGATGGCGGGTATGGTGCTGAGTATTCCTTCCGGATCGTAAATCTTGCCCTGCCTCCAGATGTGCTGCCTCAGGACAGTGCGGTCGACAAACGAAGCCAGACTTCCCTCCTTCGTAAGATCGCCAGTGGCAAATCCAGGAGCATGCAATCGTGTCATCAGCAACCAATAGATCACTAGTAGCGCGATTGCGATAATGACCTGAGTTCTGAGTTTAGTCTTCAGAAAAATAAGGGCGGCGAAGAGGTAACAAACTGCGATGCGTTGCAGCACGCCGGTAAACCGTATGGTATCAAAATGAACGTAGGGAGCTTGTGCTGTATTTATTGGAATGGCTAGAAACTCGCCGAGCGCAAAAATTATCAAAGTTCGCTTAACGACTTTCCAGTAGAGGTCGCGCTTGCTGCCGCCGCTTTCGATGCGCCAGCCGAAGGCCAGCGGAATGGCCACCCCAACTATGAAAAGGAAAAACGGAAAAATGAGATCTGTGGGCGTCCAGCCGTTCCATTCGGCGTGGTCCAGCGGCCAGTGGATACTCGCCCACGTGCCGGGATTGTTGACGATCACCATGCCGGCGATCGTGATGCCGCGGAAGACATCGAGGGAGATCAGCCGGTCGGTTCTCGCGGGGTTCGTCATGGGGGAATCAGACATGCACTTCTTCGCTTCGTGTTAAAGTGACGCTAGGAATTGGAACGAGTATTTAACCTAAATCTTCGGGGAATACAATGCTTGTCAGAACCACCTGCGTAAGCGGGTGGCCGTCGATCGAACAACACTGCAAAGCCACCCGCTTACGCAAGTGGTTCTGACTGAAAGGATCACTCCTTGTCGTTAATGCTTCGAGAAATTGCTGAGCAGCCTGCGGCGCTCGAGCGCACCATCCACGCCGAGCGTGCGAAGATTGTGCGCCTGGGAGATTTTCTTCAGTCGCGCGAGATCGATCTGATCGTGTTGGTGGCGCGCGGCAGCTCGGACAACGCCGCGCTGTTTGGCCGCTACCTGCTGGAGATCACGACCGGCATTCCCGTTTCGCTTTCAGCTCCGTCAGTCCACACCATCTACGGCGCCAAACTAAACCTTAAACATGCGCTGGTTGTGGGCGTCTCGCAGTCGGGCGAAGGTGAAGACATCAATCAAGTGCTGGAAAACGCACGGGCCGGCGGCGCGTTTACAGTCGGCATTACCAATGAGCCGTCGTCGTCAATGGTGAAACTTGTAGACGAGACTTTGTTAATGCATGGCGGTCGTGAGCGCTCAGTTGCCGCGACTAAAACCTTCACCGGCCAGATGCTGCTCTTTTATATGCTGGCGGCGCAGCTCGCCAAGCGAGCGCCCACCTGGTCTTACGAAACAATCCCAAACCTCGCGGCCCGTGCGCTTGAACAAGAGCCGGCCATACTCGAGCTCGTACAGCGTTACGTGTTCATGGAGAATTGCGTCGTCGTCGGGCGCGGACTCGCGTATGCGAACGCATACGAGCTGGCATTGAAGTTGATGGAAACTTGTTACGTCGTCGCCGAGCGTTTTTCGTCCGCGGATTTTCTTCATGGACCGCTGGCGATGGTAGAACGACATTTTCCGGTAATTCTTTTCGCGCCGCCGGGCGTAATGTTCCCGGGCGTAAAAAGCTTGATGGCGCGCTTGCGAGAATTGCATGCAGACACGCTGGCGATAACGAGCGATCTGGAGGCGGCGAGCGAATGCACGCGCGCGATCATCATGCCGAAAGACATTGATGAGTTTGTCGCGCCCATTCCTTATATAATTCCGGGACAACTATTCGCGGCTTTGTTGGCGGACGCTAAAGGCCTGGACGCTGATCAACCGCGTTCGTTGTCCAAGGTGACGCGGACACTGTAACTTGCGCGATTTGTTCTGGCCCGCTGGGAGTGAGTCAATTTGGAAAATCAGAGGACTACAGAACCGAGCGCGGTAGCGCCGGATGCTGGAATGAACATCGGCTGATAATTCGTATGCGGTGGATGATTTACGAAAGTTCGCTAGTTCTCTACCAAGAGATCACCCGATAGTTGATCCAGTTGACTCCGGCATCCGGCGCTACCGCGCTCGGTTCTGTACTGTCCTCTAATTCAGTTAAGTGAACCCACTAAGGCCTTGCATGTGCGTTTGAGTTTGAACCGGATTTCTAGTACATAGTGATTCACAAATGAACATTGAACTCCAGGACTTGTCTAAAGGCCCCGTCTACCTGCAAGTACGCCAACAGATTGAAGCGCAGATAAGTGCCAAGGCCGTTGCCCCCGGCGAAGCGCTCCCCGCACCAGCCGTGCTCGCGCAAAGACTCTCCGTCGATAAAGGCGAGATTCAGCGCGCTTACTTTGAATTGGAACACTCGGGCCTCATTACCAAAGAGACTGGTAAAGACTTCCTCGGGCATGCGAAAACGACCTACCGCGTCGCGTGAAAGCAAATCTTATCTCCGCAGATTACGCGGATTACACCGATAAGAATTTCAAAACACTAAGAGAGCGGCGAACCATCTTTGCAGCATTGAAATCTGCGAAATCTGTGCAATCTGCGGATAGCCACGCATAACCTTCAGGTTCCTCGCCTTGTGACGAACTCAACTTGCGCGTGATATTCTCTTTCGCGCCTCGTGAATGTAGCGATGAGAGGTCAGCGCGAAAGTGGCGGAATTGGCAGACGCGCCAGACTTAGGATCTGGTACCGAAAGGTGTGGGGGTTCGAGTCCCCCCTTTCGCACCAAAATCAGTAAGCAGAATGCAGTAGGCAGAGAAAAGAAATTCAAAGGAAGGATGCCCGTTGGATGTCGAAGCGTCACAACGGGCTTGACGTTTAATGAAGACTGAAGTTGCAGATGTCTCCCCAACGCGTAAGGAGATCAAGATCGAGATTGACACAGCGACCGTGCGTCAGACTTACGATCGCATTAGCGATCGCTATGCGAAACAGGCGAGCGTGCCGGGCTTTCGCCCGGGCCACGCGCCACGTGCCGTGGTGCGCACCCGTTATAAAAGTGAGATTCGCGCCCAGACACTGCAGGAGTTAGTCCCCGAGGCTGTCGACGAAGCGATCAAAGAACATGCGCCGAATGCGATTGGCGAACCTGACGTTCAACTCGACAACGCCGAGGCGCTGGAGAAGTTTGGTGAAGAGCCGCTCGCCGTGAAGGTGAATGTCGAAGTCCTGCCCAAAATTGAACTGCAAAACTACAAAGGCATCGAAATTGTCCGGCAGACTCGTCCGGTAACGGACACCAATGTGGATGAAATGCTGGAAGCCTTGCGAGAAACGTCGGCGGCCATGCAGCCCGTCGAGGATCGGGCTGCCGCGCTGGGCGACACGGTCACTGTTAATATTGAGGGAAAGTTCATCGATCTGCCCGACGAGGAAAATATCAAGCAGGACGATGTCGAGGTCTCGCTTGGCGGCAAAGGTGTGCAGCAGGAGTTTACCGACAACTTGATTGGCGTGAAGGCTGACGACGAGAAGATTTTTTTGGTCGACTATCCCGAGGACTACCGCACGCAAGGGCTGGCCGGAAAGAAAGTAGAATACACCGCAAAGATAACGGCGGTGCGCGTCAAAGAACTTCCGGAAGTTGACGATGAATGGGCGCGCAGCCTGGGTGAAGAGTTTGATTCCGTTGCGACTTTGCGCACGAAGATTCGCGAGAACATGGAAAACCAGGCGACGCAGGAAGCCGATCATCGCCTGCGCGCGGACCTCGTGCAGAAACTTATCGAAGGTCATCAGTTTGAAGTGCCACAAAGCTTAGTCGAACATCAAACCAGTTATCGACTGGAGGGTGTGGTGCGCGACATGATCGGTCGCGGCGTCGATCCGCGCAACCAGAACGTCAATTGGGAGGGCGCGCGCGAAGAGTTGAAGACGCAAGCGGAGCAGGATGTGCGCGGCTCGTTGCTGTTGGACCAGATAGCCCTGGAAGAGAAGATCGATGCGTCGCCGGAAGAGATCGAAACGGAGATCGAGACCATCGCGCGCAACTCGCAACAGTCAATAGAGCAAGTGCGTACCGTCTTGACAAAGGAAGGGGGCGAACGTAGCATCGCGAACAGGTTGCGCAATCGTAAAGCGCTCGATCTTTTAGTAGAAAACGCGAAAGTCACTGAGGCAGAGTGGAGCGAAAAATCTGAGGAGACAGAAGTCAGGAGTCAGAATTCAGAATGAATCAGGCGTCACGGTTTCTTCTAATTTCTGACTCCTGACTTCTGTATTCTGGCTTCGAAAGGTTTATATCTTTATGGCCCTCGTACCAATGGTCGTCGAGCAAACGTCGCGCGGTGAACGCGCCTTCGACATTTTCTCCCGACTCCTTAAAGACAATATTATTTTTCTCGGCACGCCCATCGACGATCAGATCGCGAACTTGATCGTGGCGCAGCTTCTCTTTCTCGAAGCCGAGGATCCGGAAAAAGATATCAATATCTATATCAATTCGCCGGGCGGCTCCATCACCGCAGGCATGGCTATTTATGACACCATGCAGTTCATACGTCCGGACGTCACCACCATTTGCGTTGGCCAATGTGCCTCGATGGGAGCGCTGCTGCTGACGGCCGGCGCTAAGGGCAAGCGTTTCGCTCTGCCAAACTCGCGCATACTCATTCACCAGCCTACCGGAGGGTCACAAGGTCAGGCCACCGACATCCGAATCCAAGCGGAAGAAATACTGCGCATGCGCGAACTCACTTCGCAAATAATCGCCAAGCACACTGGTCAGGATTTTGAAACTGTCGAGCGCGACGTAGAGCGCGACAAAATTATGTCTGCCGCCCAAGCCAAGGAATATGGTTTAATAGACGAGGTAATCGCGCACCGCGAATAGCGGGCCCTGGCTGGAGAAACATCAATGATTGCGAAAATGAAAGCACGCGGGTTTAGCTGCTCTTTTTGCGGTCGATCGAAGGGCGAGGTCGCAAACATCGTTACCGGGACGCCGCAGCGTGGGCCTGGTGTTCCCAAACGAATGATTGGCAAGAGTGCATTTATCTGTAACGAGTGCATCGAGCACTATCGCCAGATCGTCAGCGGCCCGGAAGTCTCCCGAAACTCCGCGCTTATCACCAAGTAAACAGGTTCGCCAGAAGCTCGAAGGAGATCCCCTACACCCATGGTTAGACGAACCGACGACACCCTGCGCTGTTCATTCTGCGGCAAGTCGCAAAATGAAGTTAAGAAACTGATTGCCGGCCCCACCGTCTACATTTGTAATGAGTGCATTGATATCTGCAATGAGATCATTACCGACGATCAGCAGGCCGAATCCGTAGCCACTCGCCCACCGCTACCAAAGCCCGGTGAAATCAAAAATTTTCTTGACGAGTATGTTATCGGGCAGGACGAAACCAAGAAGCGTTTGGCTGTCGCTGTTTACCAACACTACAAACGTATCGAGCTGGGCAAGAGACGTTCGGAAGTAGAAATACAAAAAGCGAACATCCTGTTGATTGGCCCCACGGGAACCGGCAAGACGCTGCTGGCGCAAACGCTCGCGCGGATGCTGAGCGTGCCGTTTACGATCGTTGACGCCACTACCCTAACCGAAGCCGGTTATGTTGGCGAAGATGTGGAAAACATAATTCTCAAACTGTTGCAGGCCGCGAACGGCGACGTCGAACGCGCGCAACAGGGCATTATCTATATTGACGAGGTCGATAAGATCTGTCGCAAGGATGAGAACCCTTCGATCACGCGCGACGTTTCGGGCGAAGGCGTGCAGCAGGCACTGTTGAAAATTCTCGAAGGCACGATTGCCAACGTGCCGCCGCAGGGCGGACGCAAACATCCACATCAGGAATTCTTCCCAATCGATACCGCGAATATTCTTTTCATCTGTGGCGGCGCGTTCGTTGGTCTCGAGAAAGTCATCGGGCGCCGGCTGCGTAACAAGTCGCTCGGCTTTCAGGCCGAAGTTAAGAGCGGAAGCCATCGTCATGCCGAAGCGCTGGCCGCGGTGCAACCGGAAGACCTGATCCGGTTCGGCTTGATTCCGGAGTTTGTTGGACGCCTGCCCGTTTGCGGCGTGCTTCACGAACTCGATGAAGGTGCGCTGATCAAAATCTTGACTGAACCGAAGAATGCGCTCGTCAGGCAGTATCAGAAGAAGTTTGACTTTGACAATGTGAAGTTGAAGGTCACTGAAGACTCTTTGAAGGCAGTTGCCAAACAGGCCGTCGAGCGAAAAGTCGGCGCGCGCGGGTTAATGATGATCCTGGAAGAGTTGCTTTTGGATGCAATGTACACGCTACCTTCGCAAAAGCGGGTCAAGGAGTTTGTCATTACCAGCGAAATGGTGGAACGACGGCGCGCGATTCCAGGTGAAGGCCTGGCGGGCATCGATGGCGCGGCGGCGTGACCCAGCATTCGGCGAACATCAGTTTGTCCTCGCTCTCAATCTGCTCTTAGCGCTTATCATTGGCAACAAACTGGGGTTTGTCATCTCCTTTCCCCAAAGTGGTGTACACTTGGGAAATGATTTACAATTAGGCGTCTAATTCATGGGGCGAGACGGCAGTTTCAGCGGCTCGCCCTTATTGCAACAGTCGGCGAAAAATTTTAAACCAGAATTTATGGAAGAATATTCAGATCGTGCTCCTGCCGACGTGGCCTGGTATCCGATGGTGCCAATCCGCGACGTCGTCATTTTTCCCTTCACCAAGGTAGCTTTCAAGATTGGGCGCGCCGGATCCGTGCGCGCTCTCGAGCAAGCGCTCGCCGCTGACCGCACCATTTTCCTGGCCACTCAGCACGATGCCACCATTGATGAGCCTTCGCCGGAACAGATCTACGGCGTCGGCACGCTGGGCCGCATACTGCAATCGCAGAAACAGGACAACGGACAGATAAAGGTTGTGGTCGAAGGACGCGAACGCGCCACCACTGTGCGCGTTGAAAATACCGACGGCGCGTTCATGGCTCTGGTTAAGCGCGCGCCGGTTGTGAACGAAGAAGGCACGCGGCTTGATGCCCTGATACAAAAAATTGCTCAACTTGTCGAACAACATTTGCGCTTGGCGCCCGAGAGCCAGACGGATGCTTTGCAAACCGCGCTGAGAAATCAGAACCCTTCACACCTCGCGGATGCGCTCGCTTCGCAGTTGCGCATTTCGGTTGAGGACAAGCAGGGACTGCTCGAGTTGTTTTCTTCACAAGCCCGGCTGCAACGCCTGATTGAATTGTTGGAAATCGAAATTGAGAAGCGGCAACTCGATCGCTCGATTCAAACGCGCGTGAAGCGCCAGATGGAAAAGGCGCAAAAAGAGTATTACCTCAACGAGCAGATCAAGGCGATTCACAAAGAGCTGGGACGAAAAGACGAGAAGGCCGAACTCGAAGATCTGAAGAAAAAGATCGAAGAAGTCGGCATGACCGAAGAGGCGAAGACGAAAGCGATGCAGGAACTGCATCGTCTCGAGGCCATGCCGCCGATGTCTGCCGAGGGCACAGTCTCGCGCACTTACATCGACTGGCTGGTCAGTGTGCCCTGGAAACAGAAGAGCAAGGAAATTAAGGATCTCGTCAAGGCTGAAGAGGTTCTCGACGAAGATCACTTCGGCTTGGAAAAGATCAAAGAACGAATTCTCGAGTATCTTGCCGTTCGTCAGTTGGTCAAGAATCCGAAGGGTTCGATTCTCTGCTTTGTAGGGCCGCCGGGAGTTGGCAAGACGAGCTTGGGTAAATCGATCGCGCGCGCTACGGGTCGCAAGTTTGTGCGCCTCTCGCTCGGTGGCGTTCGCGATGAAGCTGAAATTCGCGGGCATCGCCGCACCTACATTGGCGCGCTGCCCGGTCAAATAATTCAAATGATGAAGAAGGCGGGAACAGTTAATCCCGTGCTGTTGCTCGACGAAGTAGATAAACTCGGCGCCGATTTTCGCGGCGACCCGAGCTCGGCGTTGCTCGAGGTTCTAGATCCAGAACAAAACCATACGTTCCAGGATCACTATCTCGACGTCGAATACGATCTCTCGAAAGTATTTTTCATCGCCACCTCGAACGTGCTGCATACGATTCCGCCGGCGCTGCAGGATCGGCTTGAGATTTTGCGTCTCTCCGGTTACACCGAACGCGAGAAGCTCGAAATCGCCAAGCGACATCTGGTGCCGAAGCAAGCTGAAGGCAATGGACTGAAACCTGAGCAGCTTGATTTTACCGATGAAGGTCTGCTTGAAATCATCCGCCACTTCACGCGCGAAGCTGGCGTTCGCAATCTCGAACGCGAGATCGGATCGTGTTGCCGCAAGATCGCGCGTCGTTTCGTTTCTGAAAACGTCGCGGACGATTACAAAGACGTAGTTGATGCAGAGCGGGTGCGCGGCATGCTTGGGCCGATCAAGTTTCGGCAGCAAGGCGTGGCGGCCGAAAGCGAAGTGGGCCTCGCGACCGGGCTGGCCTGGACTGAAATTGGAGGCGAAGTTTTACAGATCGAAGCGACTCTGACTAAAGGCCGAGGTGGCGTGATGCTGACCGGCAAACTTGGGGACGTGATGCAGGAATCGGCGCAGGCCGCGTTAACCTGCATCAAAGCGCGAGCTGAGCGGCTGGGCATGAGCATTGACCTAATCCGTAAGCGCGATCTCCACATTCATATTCCCGAGGGTGCGATTCCCAAAGATGGTCCATCAGCAGGAATCACTTTGGCGACCGCGATGGCCTCGGCTCTTACGCGCGCACCTATCCGCAAGAATGTCGCGATGACCGGAGAGATAACGTTGCGCGGCCGCGTGCTGCCTATTGGCGGCCTAAAAGAGAAGTTGCTTGCCGCTCATCGTTTTGGGATCGACACGATCATAATGCCGAAAGACAACGAGAAGGATCTGCCGGAGGTTCCCGAGGAAGTTCGCAATGCGCTCTGCATCAATCTGGTCGAGACGATTGATGAAGTGCTGGCGCTTGCGCTCGAGGACGCCTGTCCGACCGATGCCGGCGCGGAGGAAGCGAAGACGCCGCCGCTTTGGTCAACCGAGCAGCCTTCGCAAGGTATTCCGACAAGTTAA
>JANLYZ010000235.1:0-30419 GCA_031365905.1 Chloracidobacterium sp.
TGTTCTAACCGCGTCGTCCACCGAAGCGAGCGAGTGGAAACACAGCGTCTGGCAACAGATGATGTCCGCTGCGGTCCCCGTCAAACTCAGCAACACAATCTTCAATAAAGTTTCGTTTGCAAACGAATCGTGGCCGGACGGCCGCGCCAAGTTTGTGCCCAACGGCCTGCGCATGGTCGAGACGTTGCTGCTGCGGGAATACCCAGACGAGGACGTGGTCACTTGCTACTGCGATAACCTGGAAAAGTTTATTGGGCCGGAGACGAAGGTGCTGGCCATTCACGCGCACAACCCGCTCGGCATTTCTTACGCGACCGAAATTTACGCGAAGCTCTTTGGCGAAAACCTGATGCCGCTCAACGCGGCTGAGTTCCTCAGGATCGTGACGCATCCCGTTGTCAAAAAGTATAAGCCGAAGATTGTGGTGGGCGGTCCCGGCGCCTGGCAGTTGGAAAAAGCGAATCGTCTTGACGAGTTTAAGATCGACTACTTGATCGATGGCGAGGTCGAGCGCGTTTTCAACGACATCTTCAAGCGCATCATGGCCGGCGATCCGTCGCTGCCGCGAATCATTAAAGTGCCAAAGGACATGCAAGCGACCGTTGAAGAAATTCCGGTGGTGCGGCATCGTTCAACTTTCGGCGTGGTTGAGATCACGCGCGGTTGCGGACGGGGCTGCCAGTTCTGCGGACCAGCAACCAAGGTCGGACGCTCGTTTCCGCTGGAACACATTATCGAAAGCGTGAAGGTAAATGCGGCCGAAGGCGCAGATAGCGTGTTGCTCGCTTCCGAAGACATGTTTCTTTACGAGCAGTTGCCAAACTTCCAAACCAACGTGCCGGCGCTGGAAGAGCTTTTCAAGAGCATTGTCGCGGTCCCCGGAATCAAACTGATTCAGACTTCGCACATCACGATTGCTCCGGTCGTTAAGGATCCATCGATCGTTGAGCGACTCGCGCCTTTGATCGTTCCCTATTCGCACGTGCAGCATCCGCTCTCGTCGCATCCGGACCACCGCGCGGCCGATCCAATCATAGGCCTCGAGACCGGCAGCGCGCGCCTCTTCGATACCTACATGAAAGGGAAGGCGTATCCCTACAAGGCCCATCAGTGGCGCGATGTGGTGCTGAAGGGAATCGAAACCCTGAACCGGCACAACATCTTTCCGATGTGCACCTTCATCCTCGGCCTGCCCGGCGAAACTGCGGAAGACACGAAGCAATCACTCGATCTGCTTTACGACTTGCGCCACGCCAAAGGCACGTTTGTGCCGACCTTCTTTGTGCCGCTCGAAGATACGCGCATGCAGAAGAAGGAAAGCGCGAAGCTGATCGAGATGACTGACTTGCAGTGGGAATTCTTCTTTACCTGCTGGCGCTACAACCTGGAATTTTGGAAGGGTGGTTTTGTTGGCTTGAATGCTAAATTTTCACTCGGCGTGCCCATCTATTACAGCAAGATGGGCAAGCGACTGTTTGGCGACGTAATCAAATATCCAATCGCGCGCTTTGCCGGCGTGCCCGATCGCTTCACGAAGAAGCATCTTTATTTGGACTTCACCGGCCACAAGCGAAATCCGAACGGCATGACGCCATTCGCGGAAGAGATTATTCCGGGCTTCAAGAACGTGCGCGAGAAGGGACTCAACCTGATCGACGCCAGCGAACTGCATCATCTGCAACCGGCGGCGACCACAGCCGGAGCCGCTACCGTCGACTAAACTCCGGCCACTCTCTTAGCTCTCATCTGGTGCTTCACGCTCACGCTGGCGAGGCGGTCGGCGATGTTCCTCAATTCCAATAGGGCTCTCAACGAGGCTGCGAAGCAGCCGGGCAGAGTGTTAGCCCCACGCGCAGCGAAGCGGAGCGTGGGGGTTAGCATGTGAAAAGGCATTTGAGCCTGCGAAGCTGGCGACAGAATCAACTCCAAAGATGCGCTTCGTCAAAATCGATGTGATGTGCCCTTAGCAAGGCTTTGTACTCCTCTTCGAAAGTCATCTTTTGGTGATGCTTCTGCTGGTTGCGAATATAGAGACGCACATGCTCGACTTGCGACTCGCTTACGGTGAAAGCACCATAGCGAGTCTGCCAGGCAAAGCGGCCTTTGGTTTGTCGTTTCGCCCAATGACGAGTTTGATTTCAACTTGCTCAAGAATTCTGACACTGAAATTGTCGGACGTAATCTAACCAGCAGATGCACATGGTCTGACACTCCATTGATCTCTATCGGAATGCTTCCCAAACCATGAACAATACCTCCGAGATATTCGTGCAATCTGGGACGCAGGATGTTTGTAATTAGTGGTGCGCGTTCTTTTGTCGCGTAGACGATGTGATAAAGGAGATTCGTATATGACATCTCTTCACCTCTGTCGCCTGCTGCGCAGGCTCATTGTTTTGGTTGGTTACCTTTCCCCAGGCTCGCAAAGCCTCGCCAGGGGCTAGGATTCTACCGCCTGCTGCGCAGGCTCGTTGAATGGCGGGAGGAATTGGTCGATTCGGCTCGTTGCCTAAAAACTTGCAAGCGGACCGAACTCAAAAAACTGCGGTGTTCCCCTACATCTGGTGTTTCACGATCACGCTGGCGAGACGGTCCGCGATGACGGGGTCGAGCGCTTTCAGTTTTTCTTCCTGCTCGAGTGCCTTCGCTGTATTTCCCATCATTAGATAACTAATCGCACAGTTGAAGTAGTAGGAAGGTTCCTGGGGGTCGAGTGAGATCGCCTTCTCATGAAAGGCGATTGCCTCTTTCGCGCGTCCAGCTTTCGAAAGCGTGACGGCGAGACCGTCGTAGGAAAGCGAGTACGTGGGGTTGCTCTTGATCAAACTACGAAACACAAATTCCGAATAACGAAAGTTGCCCAGGCGATCGTAGCTGACGGCCTGATTGTATTTGGCCTTGAGTAGTTTTGGATCGAGGCTGATTGCTTTATTGAAAGCTTCGAGCGCGCGCGGATATTGTTTCAACTCACCCAGCGCTTCACCAAGGTTGTTATAGCTTTCAGCGCTCGAGGGATCGAGCGTCACCGCACGCTCGAACGCGACTTCAGCGTTGCCGAATCTTCCCTGTGCCATGTAGGCGTTGCCGATCATGAGGTTTGCAATCGCTGCAATGCGCGGTTGGTTCGCGGATAAGGCGATCACACGATTGTAGTTTTTGATCGCTTCATCGAAGCGTCCCTGATCGTGCGCGGTCTGGCCGGCAGTCAGCAGTTGTTGCACGTCGTTGGAATCAACAGGTTTCGGACGACCGGCTGGAGGCGCTGGCGACGTCTTTGGCAAAACGCGCGCGGCTGTCTTGGTGGCCTGCTGCGCCGCGACCGGGAAGAGTGACGAGGCCATGAGCAAGCCTGCCAACATGCAGGCGCGCAGCTTTTCAGCAGTATTTCTCTCGAATCCGATTTCGCGCTTCGCGCTCATTGCGGGCGGAACGCCCGCGGTCCCAGTAACCACATTTGTTCTTGCTTGCCGGTTCGCGTCCATGATAAAAGAGTGCCCCCTTGCAAATAAACGGGTAATCAACAGGAAAAATTGGAAACACGTGCGGATTCCTATTTTTCTTATCACCACAGTCTCTTGTTAGAAAAAGTGTTGATGAGAAATCATCAAGGAGGACTACCGCCTATGCGTAAGCTGCTTTTGCTATTCGCGATCCTGCTCGTCTGTGCCCCAGCGGGTTTTGCCCAAACTGATTATTCCCATTGGGAATTCTTCATTGGCTACGCTCACGAACGTGCCAACAATGGCGCCGATCGTCTCGACGCCCGCGGCGTGGCTATCAACCCAAACGGCTCAACTCGACGCGTCGACTTTGTTTCCAAACGAATTCCATATAACGGTGGCACCGGCGAAGTAGTCGCCAATGTCACTCCGCATATTGGACTGGTTACAAACTTCGCGGTCACTTTTGCCAATACGGATTTCCTCGACGCTTTAACTGGGCGCAACTTCCACGCGCGAGTTACGCGTTACACGTTGCTGTTTGGGCCGCGCTACAACTTCCGTAACTCGTCGCCGTTCATCCCGTATGCTCATGCATTGTTTGGATTGGCGCGTTACCAGGCCAAGTTCCGCAACCACGATTTCAGTTGTCCCGACACCAGCGAGACGGCATTCGCGATGGCGCTGGGTGGCGGGCTGGACATCAGGGCGAGTAAACATATCGACATCCGCGCCGGACAGGTTGACTACCTGCCGGTCTTCTTCAGTCACAGGCGAGAAGATGGTTTGCGCTTCTCGGCAGGCGTGAAGATCAAGGACTAGCCGTAACGCAATCTGTTAGATTGCGTCTTAAGGAATGGCATGCCGTCGCAAACTAACAGTTTGCGTTACGCAAGCTTCAGCCTCTGGCGCTGATCGAAAAAATCGGACCAGGGATTTTTCTTGAGCAGGGCGGGAACGTTTTTGACTGTAAAGTCGGAAATCTTCACGCCCTGCTCAATTTGTTTCCAGGTGAGCGGCATTGAAACGGTAGCTTTCGCTTTCGCCCGCGCCGTGAAAACAGCCGCCAAACTTTTCCCACGCGCATTCTGCATCCAGTCAACGTAAACCTGTTCCTTCTTGCGCTTCGCGATCGTTCTTTCCACTGTCGCAATCTTCGGCGCGCGCCGCGCTACCTCACTTGCGAGCAGCCGCGAAAACTCCGCGACACTGTCATACTCATTCGTTGGCTTCAACGGCAGATAGATGTGTATTCCCGATGAGCCGGATGTTTTGGGAAAGGCATTGAGCCCGATTTCGTCGCAGACTTTTTTCGTAATCAGCGCCACTTGCAGCACGTTTTCCCACGGCGCTTGTTTGGGATCGAGATCGATAGCAACCCAATCTGGCTTATCGAGTTTGGACACGGTTGAATGCCACGGATGTTGTTCAATCGTGCCCAGGTTTACGAAATGGAGCAGGGAGGCGGTGGTGGTGTAAACAGCGTAGTCGAGTTCGCGTCCATCTCTATTTGTGAGCCGCACTGTTTTGATGAAGGCGGGCGCACTCTCAAGGTCTTGTTGAAAAAACATCGGCGCATTAACGCCGCGCGGCCAGCGCTGGAGGATTGCCGGCCGGTTCACAAGAAACGGCAGCATGAATTCGCTGACGCGCAGGTAATAACACAGCAGATCAAACTTCGTAATCTTCTCGTCTGGCCAGTAGACGCGCTCGAGACTGGTCAACGAGACGGCCTGACCTTTTACATCGAGCAGCAGGTCGCCCTTCGGTTGCTTAAGTTTGAAAAACTCCGTGACGGAGATCGCGTCACCTTTCTTTGCTGGCGTGCGCTTTACGCGCGCCGGTTTTTTCGAAGCTAACTTTGAATCGGCCATTTGACTATCAAGTTATCCAAAAAGTATTTGATTTGCAAAATTCGCGTGTTAGGTTGGATCGATAAGGCCGAGTGCTGGCACGAAAAGGAGGGTTACAAATGATCACACGAGCAGCAATCTCGCTGGCGATTCTTATCGGCGTCATAAGCTTGAGCGTTCGGGAAGCAATACCGCAAGTGAAACCGAATCAGTCTGCGGCACAAACAGATATTGCGCTCCGCTTCGCACTCGATGCCAACCAAAGCAAATTCATTGCCCATGCGCAACGCGGCGGTTTGCTGTGGTTCAAGGGTCATGAACATCTGGTCGCCGCGCGCGAGTTTAGCGGTGAGGCGCAGCTTAATGCCGAGTCATTAACTGCCTGTTCGTTGCAGCTAACTGTCAGGACTGACTCGATGGAGGAAACAAGCGACGCCTTCACTGCGGCGCAAAAACAGATCATAAATCGTGAGCTGCGCGATATCGTGCTTGAACCGGCGAAGTATCCGGAGATTGTTTTCAGAAGTACTGGCGTGAAAGGCGAGTCGGTTGGGGCTGGACAATACGACCTGAAGATCGCCGGCAATCTAACGTTTCATGGTGTGACGCGTCCGATCGTGCTCCCCGCGAAGGTTTCCGTGAGCGGGAACGACTTGCGTGCGACGGGTGAATTCAGCATTAGCCGGACCGACTTCAAAGTTAAAGCCACCTCAGCGTTTCATGGCATGATTCGCGTTCGTGACGCGGTGAAGTTTACGTTTGATATTGTGGGGCATCGAATCTGAAGTAGACGCGGGTTTTGTCAGAACGCCTCCGTTAGGGAGCGGCGCGGCGACACACGGCCACCCGCTTACGCCTGTGGTTCTGACAATTACTTGTATCCATTCGGATGCGACTGCATCCAGCGCCAGGCTGACTCGATGATCACGCGCAGATCTTGAAACGCCGGCTGCCAGCCAAGCTCACGCTTTATCTTTTCTGAACTCGCGATCAAAACTGCCGGGTCTCCGGCGCGTCTCGGACTCACCCGAGCAGGAATGCTTTTTCCGGTAACTACGCGCGCTGTTTCCAGCACCTGATTAACGCTGTACCCGGCGCCGCCGCAGCCGAGGTTATAGATTCCACCGCCACCATCGGCGAGCGATTTCAACGCGAGAATATGCGCCCGCGCGAGATCGATCACGTGAATGTAATCGCGCACGCAGGTGCCGTCAGGCGTTGGATAGTCGTCACCATAAACTTCCACGAATTCGCGTGTGCCCGCTGCCGCTTGCAGCGCGATGGGGATGATGTGCGTTTCGTGCGCATGATCTTCGCCGCACTTTTCGCTCGCGCCCGCCGCGTTGAAGTAGCGCAACGCGGCGAAGCGCAGGCCGTAAGCCTGCGCGTACCAGCGCATCGCCTGTTCGAACGCAAGCTTGGACTGACCGTAGGGATTGGTTGGCTGGTTCGGAGCGGTCTCTTCTATCGGCTGCTCTTCTGGTTCGCCGTAAGTCGCTGCGGTCGAGGAAAAAACAATCATGCTGACACTCGTCTCGCGCATCGCATCGAGCAGCGCCAGGCCGTTGACTACGTTGTTCTGGTAATACTTCGCCGGCTGCTCGCAGGACTCGCCGACTAGAGAATCGGCGGCCATATGGACGACCGCTTCGATTCGATTGGCCGAGAGAGTCTTGCGTAAGGTTTCGGCGTCGGCGAGATCGGCCTGCACAAAATCAGCGCCGCTAACCACCGCCGCGCGATGGCCCTTGTAGAGGCTGTCGTAAACGACAACCGCATGGCCATCTTTTAACAGTTCTTCAGTGACGACGCTGCCGATGTAGCCGGCGCCGCCAGTTACTAGCACTCTCATGATTCACAAGTCTCCGGTTAAGCGATCTCTGGTAATGCAGCCTGTTAGTTTGCGGTAAGGCTAACGCAAAGCAAAACGTGCGTTGGCAGGAAGTGAACTATGTGGAGTGCTGTTGGTCGGACGCAAACTAACAGTTTGCTCGATGCTCTACGAGAACCATCAACCTCAGGTGTGCGCCATCTTGGGCTGCGGCGCTGCGGTGCTTGCCGGCGCTGAATCCTTCGGCGTGTAGTAAAGAATGCGATTGCAATTTTCACAGGTGATTATCTCTTCTCCCCGTCGCACCTGGGCCATCGCCTGCGGGCGCAGCGCCATGAAGCAGGCCATACACGCGCCATTGCGAGCTTCCGCCACCGCTACTCCGTCACGTATGCGCGTAACGGTGCGGTTGTATTGCGCGCCCATTGCTTTGGGCAGAGCAGCAACTAAGCGTTCGCGTTCGGCCCGGCTGATCGCTATCTTGTCAGCGTGTTGGCTAGTCTCGTTATCGAAACTCTGCAGCCGCGCTTCGCGATCGGAGTTCAAAGAAGCAACCTCTTCAGCGCGCTCTTTAAGCGAAGTCTCGGCCGTTTCGAGCGCCTCCATCTGCTCAAGGATTTGTGTCTCCAGCGTGGCAATCTGCTTGCGGGCAGCGTCAGCCTCGCGAATTGCCGCGGTGTACTCGTCCGGCTTCTTTGACGACATCAAATTTCGCTCGGCGCGTTCAACTCGCTGTCGCTGTTCGCCCACTTCTGTTTCCAGTCGCGTGCGCGTGTGCCTGGCCTCGTCGCGAGTGTTTTCGAGAGCCCGAATTTCAAAGGCGCGCTGATCGAATTCTGCTTCAATCTCGGCGCGCCTTTGTGGTATGGCTTCTAGTTCCGTTTGTAGTTTTCTTATGCTGGTATCCAGCTTTTGTAGAGCGACTAATTGCTGTAATTCCGCTTTCACTCTTTATTTTCTCCTTAAAAGAACAGGGCGGGGCTTGGTATGTATCAGGCCAATCATCACTTGGGATTATCAGGCATGCGCGCCACTTGGCGCAAGTCAGCGCCGGCGCTCCGTGCGCGGCTGGGAAATTCGCTGGAAACGGGAGGAAAGCCGGTTTGGTTCGGTCGGCGCGGCGTTGAGCATCCACCGACATTCGGCTACGCATATTGAGATGGTTTTCTGTAGAATCCGAGAATGCCGGAAATCAGCCGATTCCTGGGTATTGTGATTACCATGTTTTATAACGACCACAGCCCTCCCCACTTTCACGCGCTTTATGGGAATAATGCCGTGACGGTTTCAATCCGTGACGAGACGGTGACCGGAGAGTTTCCGAATCGAGCTCTTAGACTAGTGTTGGAGTGGCGCAGACTGCACAGGGATGAGTTGCTTGAGAATTGGGAATTGGCACAACAACGAAAACCTCTGAAGCGAATCGCGCCACTGGAGTAAACTGATGATTAAGGTCGTAGACGCAAAGTACATTAGGGACTACGTCGTCTGGATAAAATTCAGCGACGGTATCGAAGGGGAAGTAGATCTTCGAGACGAACTATTCGGCGAGGTGTTCGAGCCCTTAAAGGACAAAGAGTTTTTTAAGAAGTTCGTGGTGCATCCGGAATGGCTTACGATAGCGTGGCCAAATGGTGCGGACTTCGCGCCAGAGTTTCTCCACTCCGCTGTCCAAGTACATGCCTAAGTCGCCCTGGTCGTCAGGCCAAATCTCCGGCCAGGTGCTGAAGCAAGACGGCAACAGTGATTCCGGCAGTCTCCGCTCGCAGCGTGCGTCCGCCAAGCGTGACGATCTTCCAGCCGGCGTCGCGCGCGTTCGTGAGTTCCTCATCAGTCCAGCCGCCTTCTGAGCCAACCAACGCTGTCAACGCAGAGCCTTTCGAAGTGAACAATTCCGACGCGTCCTTTAGCGATTGTCCATCGCGCTCCGAAAACATGACACGCCGCGACGCGGGATCGGTTTCGCGAAGCAATGTCGCAACAGAAATCGGCGTGGCTATACGAGGCACGACGGCGCGGCCCGATTGCTTCGCGGCTTCAAGCGCAATTCGCTGCCAGCGGGCCACGCGCTTCGCGGCGTCAGAATCGTCGCGCAGGCGAATGTCGGCGAGCTTAGTTACTACCGGCACTATTTCTGAGACGCCTAACTCCGTCGCTTTTTGCACGACCAGATCAAACTTCTCGCCTTTGAGCAACGCCACGGCGAGCGTTAGTTGAAGCGGTGACTCTGGCCGCGCTGGATCCACTTCACTGACGACGCTGAGCTCAGCCGTATCGCGGCGGCTTGATTCGATGCGGCAGTGAAATTCCTTTCCGGCGCCGTTGAAAACGTTAACGTCGTCACCAACCTTCAGGCGCAGCACCTCGCGCAGATGGCGCGCTTCGTCAGCAGCAAGCGTGACGCTATGGAGCTTTGCATCGAAGGCGCTCGGCGGCGCGTAGAATCTGCGACGGGTCATATTGGTAGGACAGGCATTCCTGCCTGTCCAATCAGAAAAAGAGAAGTAACTTAAGAAGGGACAGACAGGACTGTCTGTCCTACATAATCAGCGCGATCCATTCGCCATCCTGCATTGTTTCGCAGGGCTCGCTCACACCGCATTTCAGGAGTTGCTCTTTCACGTCGTCGGTCTGGGTGTCCAAAATTCCTGAAAGCACCAGATGCCAGCAGGTGATCGAAACAAGCGCGGGTAAGAACGGGATGATCACGTCAGCCGTCAAGTTTGCGCAAACGAAATCAGCCGAAGCCGTAGTCTCTTCAACCGTACCGACGCAAAAGTTAATTCGCTCAGCGACACCGTTTAGGCGCGCGTTCTCGCTTGCTATCGCAACCGCTTCCGCGTCGGTGTCGCAGGCTTCAATGCGTGCTTCGGGAAAAAGTTTCGCAGCGGCTATCGCGAGGATTCCAGTTCCCGTTCCTACGTCGAGAAAACTGCCGCCGGCAAAATACTTCTCAATTGCCACAAGGCAGAGGCGCGTCGTCTCGTGCGTTCCCGTTCCGAAAGCCATACCCGGCTCAATGCGAATTACCAGCCGGTTATGCTTGTCAGAAATCTCCGACCACGGCGGCGCGATGATGAATCGCTCACCCACTTCAACCGGCTGCCAGCTCTTCTTCCATTCACCGAGCCAATCCTCGTCAGCGACTTCGCGAACAGACATCTCACTGACTGAAGACGACGGCAGTTGATAGATTCGAAACGCCTCGGCTAACTCGGCACGCACGCGCTCACGGTTAGGTGGCTGTTCAAAATAGGCGGTCACGCGCAGAGAGCCACTTACGTCTTCGCGGGTTTCGGAGCCTAATGCGCCGGCCTCCATCAACGCATACTCGACCGCCTCACGGGCGACTGCATCGCACTCAACAACGAGCGCGTACCACAATCGTGCTCGCTCCGCGCTCATGGGTTCGGCCACTCTTTCTCTTTCGGTTTCAGAAACTCCTCGACAAGGAATACCCAATCGGCCTTATCTTTTACTCTCAACCCACCGGGGCGGATTAGATACAAGTCGATGGCTTCGCCCTTGGTTAGCTCTTTGCTGAAGTAGGACGCGACTTGTTTTTGAACTGGAAGCCAGTACTCGTCAGTTCCTTCCTTAAACAGAAACTCTGACTCGAAGAAGCTGCCGTAGTCGGGAGTCGAATAACTGCCAGCCCAGAGTTCGATAAACTTCTTTCGCTCGCTGCCGATTGGCCGGGACTCGCCGGTGTAAACCGCTCGCACTACCGAGGGCATTATTTTTCCCCGAAGCACCAGTTGTCCTTTGTCGGGATAACGTTTCAGATCATCGGCGTTTTCGGCGATGTTGACCTTCACCAACTCTTGAAGAGTGCGGCGCTCAAAGTCGTTCCAGGGAAAACTCGGCGCGTTGCCGGACTCGGGCTTCTTGAATTCTTCGACGATAAACATCCAGTCCCATCCCTTGTCGGTCAAGAAGCCACCCATGCGGATGAGATATAAATCGACCGGCTGGCCTTCGCTTATCTCCTTTTCAAAGGCGGGAATCAATTGTTTTTGAACGAGCAGCCAATATTGAGAGGAGTCTTCGGCTGCCAGCATTTCGACATCGTAAATGTTGTTGAAGTCTTTGTTCCTATTGAAAGATTGGAGCCAAAGCTTGAGATAATTCTTCCGGTCTTTTGAAAGTGGCTTCGTCTTTCCTGTGTAGGTCACGCGAACTACAGAGGGCAGGGGATCGGCATCGATGATGATCTGATTCTTCGTTTTGACATCTTTCATCGACGCTCTTTCCGTGGCGATGTTGTCTTTGATGATGTCGCTTAGGGTGTGCCGCTTGAAGTCGTTCCAGGGAAAGTCCTGGGCTGAGGCGGGAGAAAATCTGAGCAGCAACGAAACCAGGAGGAAGGCAATTGCTGAAAACTTTTTCATGATGAACGTCTTTCCGAAGCGTCTGAACTACGACGAAATGCCCATGTCATCCAGGAGATGCTGTTTATCGCGCCAGTCCTTTTCAACTTTTACGAACAATTCCAGGTGACAGCGATGACCAAGCAGACTTTCGATGTCCTGCCGCGCCTCGATGCCGATCTCTTTCAAGCGCGCGGCGCCTTTGCCGATCACGATCTTTTTCTGCGAACCGCGCTCAACAAAAATCGCGCAGTGAATGCGCGTAAAGTCTTCGCGTTCTTCGTCCCATTTTTCCACCACGACGGCAGTCACGTAAGGAATTTCATCCTGAGTGGTTTGCAAAATTTTCTCGCGTACGATTTCTGCAACCATCGTGCGCACTGACTGGTCGGTGAAATCGTCTTCGCCGAAGAGCGGCTCACCTGGGGGCAAATGTTTGATCATCTGCGGCGGCAAGACGTCAACGACGTTGCCGCGCAAGGCAGATATTGGAATCAGCTCAGCCCAGTCGTATTCATATCCGTACCAGTCGAGCAGCGGCAAAAGCGCGGTCTTGTCTTTTAGTTTGTCGATCTTGTTTAGCAGCAGCAGGGCGGGCTTCTTCGAATGCTGGATTAGCTCCAGCACAAACTTATCACCCGCCCCGGTTGAGACTGAAGCATCGCGAATCAGGCAGACGAGATCCACGCCCATTAGCGCGTCCTGTACGGTCGCCATCATGCGCCGGTTCATTTCGTAGCCGGGTTTGTGAACGCCGGGCGTGTCAACCAAAACAATTTGACCCACAGGCTTGGTGATGACGCCCTGAATTCTGAAGCGCGTAGTCTGCGGTTTGTCGGAGACAGCAGCGATCTTCTGGCCGACAAGTTGATTCAATAACGTCGACTTGCCGGCGTTTGGTCTACCAATGAAGGCGACGTAACCGGCGCGAAACGGGCTCACTTTTGGCTCTGTTTGAGAATCTGGTGTCATACAAATCAGCCGCAGATTTACAAGGATTAACGCGGATCGATCAAAAGGTAATACTCAGTTTAAGAAGTGTTCATCGGATTCGTATTATTATCCGCGTTAATCCTTAAGCAATAAACTTCTTCGGCTATCGTTTGCCCTGATCTCCCCGCTGCGATTGATCTCATCGAGCGCCGCTTGTAGCTCATTTCGCTTCGCTTCGAGTTGTTCATCGTTAGTGTCGGGAGCGACGTAGATGGGCGGTGCAATGTCCACGCGCGCGCGTGAAAAAGGAAAAGGAACCTGGAAGCCGTCCCAACTTCGTTTCGCTTCCCAAAACTTTTGCGCGGTGATGGTAAACGGCAGGATCGGTTGTCCCGTTTTTTTTGCGAGCAACACCGCGCCCATCTTAGCGACGTAACGCGGTCCCTTTGGCCCATCGATTGTAAACGCGGTTGGGGAGCCGGCACGCATCAGCCGCGCCATTTCTATGATCGCGCCGACCGCGCCGCGGGTACTCGAGCCGCGCGCGGCGCCGTAGCCAAACCTTTGGATGAACCTCGCGATGTATTCGCCGTCGAAACTTTGCGAGGTCATCACTACGATGCGGCGCTTCTGCCAGAAGTAAGTCGCCAGAAATACGCGATTGTGCCAGAAGGTGTAGATCGGCACCTGGCCCTCACGCGTCGCGGCTCCCCAGTTTTCCCAGCCCTCAACTTGCCAACGAATCGTGCGGCCAATCAACTTGATCAATAGGAAAAACGCGAGATCGGCGGCGCGAATCAGGAACCTTTTCGTAAGCGGATACGAAGAGAGGTCGGCAAACTTGTAAGCTCGCGCGATGGTTTCATCGGGAGGACGCGCACCCTTGAATTCTTGTTCGGCGGAAGCTTGCATGGGTTCAGGTGAGTATAGCCGAGGAGCACGCAGAAGGCAGTAGGCAGAAGGCAGTCGGCAGAAAGCAGAAGGACGAAAAACAAGAGCTCGTACCCTTTTTTCTGCCTACTGCTTTGTGCCTTCTGCCTTCTAGTAAATTTCCGGTTCGCCCGGCGGTCGCGTCTTCCAGCGTTTGTGAATCCAGAGCCACTGATCCGGATAGAGACGAACCATGCGCTCAACCGCCGCGGCGAAGTTCGCTGTATTCACTTCGAGATCCTTTGCGTGGTCGCCGGTTCTGATTAGTTCTACCGGCGGGTCGCCGTGAAAAAAGTAGCGCTTGCGTTCCTTGTTCCAAACAGCGCAGGTGGGAATCACCACGGCGTCAGTCTTCAACGCGAGCGTAGCGATGCCGGCCGTGGTACAGGCGAGTTTTCCGAAGAACGGAACAAACACTCCTTCGCGAGTTTGCGTGTTGAGATCAGACAGGATACCGAGCGTGCCGCCTTCACGCAGCACGCGCAGAGACTGCCGCGCAGCGCTTTGTTTATCTATCGCACGATTACCAAAACGCGTCCGCACCGATTCGATCATTTCTTCAATGCGCGGATTGTCGAGCGGGCGCACCAAAAAACTTAGCGGATACTCAAGCGCGGACCAACCGAAACTATGCAACTCCCAAACGCCCAGGTGTCCCGTCAAAAAAATCACGCCGCGCTTATTTCGCTCCGCCTCGCGCAGGTGGGCCAGCCCTACCTCGTCATACTCGATAATCTTCCGCAGTGATTCCGGTGTGGCCTTCGGAAGTTGACTAAACTCACCAAGCAAGCGACCGAGACTTGCGAAGCAACCGCGCAGCAGTCGTTTTCGTTCCAACTCCGCCATTTCCGGAAATGCGATCTTGAGATTGCGTTTGCCGGTGCGTCGTAGATTCCCCGGCAGAACGTAAGCAAGCCGGCCAATTGTCAGGCCAATCCCTATCGCCAACGGACGCGGCAGAACACTGAGCGCGGAGAGGATTGTCCGTGCGAGCGCGTATTCGAGCGACGTTTGCAGTTTGCCGGGTTTGGCCATGAGCGGAACAGTCTAAAGTCCAAAGTCCAAAGTCCAAAGTCGAGATGTTGGACCTTGGACCCTGGACCTCGGACTTGGGACAGGCGGTTGTCAGTCTTCGGTCGCCCGCGCTTACATGATATATTCCGAACGCAGCAGCTCGAGTTATCGTAAGTTCATTGGAAGCGCAGCGTAAGATCGCTTTCGATTCTCTCCTCGGACTAACACCGGAAGGTTCAAAAGCGGGCACCGGCAGATTGGAGCGGGATGCAGAAACGTAGAATCCTCATCGTCGACAATAACGACGAGCTGCGTGCCATACTCGAAAACGCGCTCGGCAGTCTGGGTCATGAGGCGGTCGTAACTGGCGACCGCGAGGAAGCTCTTAACCGCAACGACCTGGACCAGTTTGATCTCATCATCAGCGATCTCACCGAAGATGCTCCAGCCGATGACAAGCCGGAAACTGCGGGTGAAGCTGGAAACAATCAGCCGCGTCGCCACCTGCTGACACGGGTTGTTCCGAATGATGCCGAACCAACAATCGTCAAGGCCTTCAGGATGGTTGCAGCAAACTACCTGCGCTTTCCTTATAACCAGGACGAATTGCGCGCCATCGTCGAACAGACGCTCTCTTACAAGCTGCGCTATGTGGACGATCCCAGCGTGCTCTCGCACACCCATGAGAAGATTGAGTTTGAACTTCCAAGCGATCTGACGCTAATGAATGGCGTGTTGCAATACCTGCTCGAACGCGTTGCCAAGCTGGGTGTGATCGCTCCCGAGAAGTCAAACCTCTTCATCGCGCTTGATGAAGCGTTTGTGAACGCCGTAAAGCATGGCAACAAAAACGATCCTACCAAGCTGGTGCGCGTCGGCGCTGAACTCTCGCCGAAGGAAGCGTGTTTTACGATCGAAGATGAAGGCGAAGGTTTCGACGTGCAGACCATTCCTGATCCCTGCGATCCCGCCAATCTCTTCAAGTCATCCGGCCGCGGCGTGTTGCTTATCTACAACATCATGGACGAAGTTGAGTACAATGCGCAGGGCAATCGCGTAAAGATGGTTAAGCGGCCGGAACCTGCGGCCGACACCGAAACTCGTTGAAGCAGACACACCCAACGACAAACACGCCGGCAACTTCTGAAGAAACTTGCAAACGCCAGGCAAGCGCGGCGCCGGCTCAAGCTGCCCCGGCGTCGCTATCTTTCTGGCGCGCGTGGCCCTGGTGGTTTGTGCCCGCCGCGATTGGCCTGGCTCTCGTTCTCACGTTTGTCGATCCCTTTATCGGCGACTGGGACGGCCTGGACTACACGATGCTGTCGCTGGCAGGTTACCCGTCGTCGATGGCGCTCGGCCGCAATCTTTTCATCTTCGGTAATCATGCGCTCTATGAAATCGCCCACGCGCTTTTCAAGGTTCAGCCGGAAAGCGCTTATCTGATTTTCAAGTACGCAGTCGTGGCGCAAGCGCCGCTGGCGGTGATTGCGTGTTGGACTTTAGCGCGCGACTTTTCGAAGTCTCTTCACACGGCGACGCTCGCGGCGCTTTTCGTCGTTTTCTCGCCAGTGTTTGTGCTTTACGGCGGACAAGTGATGACAGACGTTCCGTCAGTGTTGCTGCTGTCGGTTGCTTTGCTGATCCACTATCGCGGAATCCAGCAGGAGCGCGTTTCGCTGATTATGATTGGCGCGCTGCTGTTGGGCCTCGGTGTCAACCTGCGAGAGACGATGGGCTTCTATGGGCCGTGGTTGGCGGTGGCGCCATTTGTTTGCGGCTGGAAATTTCACCGGCGACAAGTTTGCATCGTTGTTATTTCGTGTCTGGTATTTTTTCTCTGCGCGACGAGTTGGTTTGCGTTTTGGTTTATCACTGACGCCCACTATCGTTCGATTTGGTATGGTTGGCGCGAATCGATGTTGCTGGAAAACGCGCGGCATCCAGTTTCGCTGCATAGTCTCAAACCCTACCTCGGTTACTTCTTTGTCAGCGCGCCGCTTGTATTCGTCTCGCTGCCCTTCGCGCTCTGGAATGCGTGGCGTGGGCGAAGGCTCTCGCCTTTGTTGTTGCTGGGCTTGATGGGTCTCTTTTGTGACCTGCTGCTGTTTTTTAACTATGGCACCGCGGTTAACTGGCGCTACTTCTTAACCGGCTTGCCGGCGATTGCCCCGCTGTCTGCACACTTTCTAATCCGGGTTCTGACTCGTCGACTCAAAAGCGCCCGACTCGCTTTCGCAACCTGCGCGGCCGCGGCCCTGATGCTGGCAGTCGTCTTCAGTCTCATGGTTCGGCCGGCCAGCCAACGATTCTTCGAGCGTCGCACGATGACCAAAGAGTATCGCGACCAGCTTGCGAATGTGCCGCGCGATGCGGTCATGATTTCAGGATCACAAACCATTGCCGTCACTTACTGGAAAGCGATTGGCGCCGGCGACTGGAAGACGATCGGGACGGGCGGCGGCTGGCCCGGTAAGAATTTGGTGCCGCTGATTGATAAATATTTAGGCGCAGGGCGGCGGGTGTTTGTCGATAGTGATCCGCGTTGGTGGCTGCCGTGCGGTTGGCAACGCGACGAGATTCCGGAGATCGTCAACCTTCAGGAGCGTTTTAGTTTTCTGAAGATAACCGACACGATTTACGAACTGCGACCGCGCGGTGAACCGGGTGCTGCTGACTTACCAAAACTGGAAAGACTTCTGCCGGCCAACAGACCGGAAGACGTGAAGAAGTGTCCGCAGATCAGCGCGTAGATCGGAGGTCAGATCGGCGGTCAGAGGTCTGAGGTCGGATGTCAGCAAGAGACGAAGAAACCAAGTTTTTGTCTGACGGCTGATCTCTGACTTCTGACATCTACAAGTGTATGCCTTACGAAATCTTCCTGGCTCTTCGTCATCTGCGATCGCGGCAAAGGCGGCGGCTGGCGCGCGTGACTTCGCTCATCGCGGTGATCGGAATAGCTGTCGGTGTGGGCGCGTTGATTGTAGCGCTGGCGCTCGGAAACGGTTTTCGCGATGAGATGCGCGACAAGATTCTGCGCGGGACCGCACACCTCACCGTGATGCGCGCTGACGGCCAGGCAATGCCGGAATACAGGGAGGTGGCCACGCGAGTCGCGGGTGTGCCCGGCGTCGTCGCGGCGACTGGCACAACTTACGACGGCGCCGTGATCATTAGTAAGAGCGGCTCGGCTTACGCGGTGCTTCGCGGTATCGATAGCGCCGGCCAAGCAACGCCTCGCGAGCTTGGCCAAGGTGTGATTGACAACACAGCTCCGGAACAATCGGACATTGGTCGAACTTTGGTCGCCGGATCCATCAACGACGTATTTTCCGGCAACGCTGCGACAGGCGACTTAGCGCCCGTGGTTTTAGGTTCTGAGTTGGCGGCACGCAATGGACTGAAGGTGGGTGACGTGGCGCAGATCATTGGAACGCGCGCCGGGCTTTCGTCCGCAAATGAAAGAAAACGCAACGTTCGCGTGGTGGGAATTTTTCGGTTGGGACTTTTTGAGTACGACTCGACCTGGATCTATTTACCACTCGATACGGCCGCGGCTCTCTCTGGCGAAGCTCACGCTGCGGCCGTTGTCGGTGTTCAGGTCGCAAACATCTATGACGTTAAGTCGACGGCAACAAACGTGAAGCAACTGCTGGGGAGTTCCTACACAACCGTCGATTGGCAGGAAGCAAATCGTCCGTTGTTTACAGCCCTTGCGCTTGAACGCCGCATCGGCGTTGTGATTATCGGGCTCATCATTTTCATCGCCGCGCTCAACCTCACTACCACGCTGATCCTGGTTGTAATGGAGCGACGCCGCGACATTGCCATCCTCAACACGATGGGCGCGACGGCCCGCAGCATCATGAGCGTTTTTGTGATCGAGGGCGCGATAGTCGGCATGCTCGGGGCCGTTGGCGGGGTGGTGCTGGGAGCAATCGCAGTTCTGGTTGCGAATCATTATCAGCTTGTCAGTTTGCCTGCCGATGTCTATTCCATCAGCAACGTGCCGTTGCATCTAAACCTGCGTGACACGACCCTGGCCGCGTTGGTGGCATTTGTCCTGAGTATCGTTGCCACGATTTATCCAGCGCGGGCGGCGGCGCGCATTCGACCCGCGGAGCTGCTGCGCGATACCCCATGAAATCAGGATTGTCCGTCACCGATCTTCGGAAAAGTTTTCATTCGCCGAGCGGCGAGCGAGTTAAAGTTCTGCGCGGCGCGTCCCTTCTTGTTAACGCTGGAGAGGCGTTGGCGATCATGGGAGCATCGGGCGCGGGCAAGTCAACCTTGTTGCATCTGCTCGGTGGCCTGGAAGCAACGGAGCACGGAACCATTGAGGCGGGATCGTTTGCAATTGATCGCGCCCGCCCGGCGTCGCTGGCACGCTTTCGCAATAAACACGTGGGTTTCGTTTTTCAGTTTCACCATCTGTTGCCGGATCTCACTGCGGCTGAAAACGTGAGTATGCCGCTCAGGATTAACCGAGTGAATCGTCGTGAGGCACTACGCCGCGCCGTAGAAGCGCTGACAGAAGTCGGGCTCGATCGTCGCGTTTCGGATTCGCTGGCCGGACATCTTTCCGGTGGCGAGCAACAGCGCGTGGCGGTTTGCCGCGCCTTAATAAACCGTCCGGCTATCGTTCTAGCCGATGAACCAACCGGTAATCTCGACTTGACGACCGGCGATGAGCTAGCCCGTTCAATTGTTTCCTATGCTCGAAACAACCAGGCCGTGGTGATTGTCGCGACGCATAATCACGTCCTGGCAGAGATGTGCGATCGCACGCTGGTGTTGAGCGAGGGACGCCTTTCCAAGCCGGCTGCCACGCCGCCTTAAATCCAGCCAGCCTTGTTTTGTAACGCAAACTGTTAGTTTGCGCAGGTTGAGAGCTGGCCGCTTGATTGTCGCCAGCAACGCAAATTAACAGTTTACCTTACCGCGCGGTCTGAAATAGCTGCTTCCTTGCCACTTTTCTTGCTGGGAAACAATAGGAGCCTTTTGACACCAACGTGGTTAGGTTATAATGCGGCCACTGCCGGGCGAGCCAGTTCTTAGCCCGGCATGGCAATCATAAGACCCGATTCGACAACTGAAAATATGTTCGAACGCTACACAGAAAAAGCGCGCCGGGTAATCTTCTTCGCTCGTTACGAAGCCTCGCAGTTTGGCGCTCCGGCAATTGAACCCGAACATCTGTTGCTGGGCTTGATGCGCGAGGACAAAACCTTGACCAGCCGCTTCTTCCCACGCGCTCAGGTTTCCATTGAGTCAATTCGCAAGGAAATCGAAGGCCGCACGCTGCTGCGCGAGAAAATTTCCACGTCAGTCGAACTGCCGCTGGCGCCGGAAACAAAACGAGTGCTCGCCTACGCCCACGAAGAAAGCGATCGCCTACAGCATCGTCACATCGGCACGGAACATCTATTGCTCGGCCTGCTGCGCGAAGATCGTTCGATGGCGGCTGAGATTCTTTACGAACGTGGGTTACGCCTGAATGCAGTGCGCGATGAGATTGCGCGGCAGTCGGGTGTGGACTCGCGCAGTTCGCAAAAGAAAGACACGCCACACCTCGTAGAGTTTTCCCGCGATCTGACCGAAGATGCGGCCAACGATAAACTCGATCCACTGATTGGTCGCGAAGCGGAAATTGAAAGAGTGGTGCAGATACTTTGCCGGCGCACTAAAAACAATCCGGTGTTGATTGGCGAACCGGGCGTGGGCAAGACAGCGATCGTTGAAGGACTCGCGCAAAGGATCGTTCATGGTGAAGTGCCTTCGTTTCTCGAGAACAAGCGCATCCTGTCGCTCGATCTTTCGTTGATAGTTGCCGGCACAAAGTATCGCGGCCAGTTTGAAGAGCGCTTGAAACAAATCATGCGCGAGTTGGTAGAGAACCCGCAGTACATCGTTTTTATCGATGA
This sequence comes from Chloracidobacterium sp., assembly GCA_031365905.1. Classification (GTDB taxonomy): domain Bacteria; phylum Acidobacteriota; class Blastocatellia; order Pyrinomonadales; family Pyrinomonadaceae; genus PSRF01. The sequence goes on from JANLYZ010000235.1 coordinate 20,293, forward strand.
GCTTCACACCTTAGTCGGCGCCGGTTCCGCCGAGGGTTCACTTGATGCTGCCAACATTTTGAAGCCGGCACTGTCTCGCGGCGAACTTCAGTGTATTGGCGCCACCACGCCGGGAGAGTTTCGCAAGTCGATTGAAAAGGATCGTTCGCTCGAGCGGCGTTTCCAGGCAGTGAAAGTCCCGCCACCCACCGAAGAAGAGGCGATTGAGATTCTCGATGGCGTGCGCGAGCGTTACGAGAGTTTCCACCAGGTTCGTTACACCGACGAAGCGCTGGAGGCGGCTGTTTACCAGTCTCATCGTTACATTCCCGATAGATTTTTGCCGGACAAAGCGATCGATGTGATCGACGAAGCCGGCGCGCGCGTGAAGCTCCGCGTTCGGCGCGAACAGGGAAACCTTTCGGACTGGAGCCAGATCAGCGACTGGTCGCAAGACCCCAGCCTCGGGCTTTTGGGTTCGAGTATTGACGAGCCAGAAGATGATGCGCTTGTGTCCGGAGAAGTGACCTGCGACGACATCGAAGAAGTCATCGCTCGCTGGACGGGCATCCCGGTAACGTCTCTGAAAGAAGGGGAGACGCAAAAACTTTTACGTATTGAACTCGAACTTCACGAACGCGTTGTTTCGCAGCGCCCCGCCATCTCGGCATTGGCGCGGGCCATTCGCCGCTCGCGCGCCGGACTAAAGAATCCGCTGCGACCCGTCGGCTCGTTCCTTTTCCTGGGACCAACCGGAGTGGGCAAGACAGAAGTCGCGCGTTCGTTGGCGCACGTTTTGTTTGGCAGTGAGCGGTCCATGATCCGCTTCGATATGTCTGAGTTCATGGAGAAACATTCGGTCTCGAAGTTGATCGGATCTCCGCCCGGATACGTGGGACATGAAGAAGGCGGCCAGTTGACCGAACGGATCAAGCGCGCGCCTTATTCAGTTTTGTTGTTTGATGAAATCGAGAAGGCGCACCCGGATATCTTCAACGTCCTGCTCCAGGTGTTTGAAGACGGGATTCTGACGGACGCCATCGGCAATACCGTTGATTTTAAGAACGCGATCATCATCATGACTTCAAACATCGGCGCGCGCTTCATACAAAAGAAGGCCACCATGGGGTTCCAGGGAACCAACGACGCGTCGCGGGAGAAAATGGAAGAGATGGTCATGTCGGCTGTGCGCCAGACTTTCAATCCCGAGTTCATTAACCGCCTGGATGAAATCATTATTTTTGACGAGCTGCTGAATCATGAGCTGCTCGACGTCATACAACTCCAGGTCGACCAGATCAACAAGACGATGTTGCGACACGGTTTTGAAGTCAGGCTAACTGACGAGGCGAAGAAGTGGATCGTGGAAAAGACTTGTGCGGATCGCTCGTATGGAGCTCGACCGCTGCGGCGCGCGCTGCAAAAGTATGTTGAGGATCCGCTTTCCGAAGCTCTGATTCAGGGCCAGCTCCGGGACGTTTCGATGATCGAAATGTTTCTCGATGGCAACGACCTCAACTACCGTCCGATCGGCGTCGAAGCACCCGACGATGCAATTCTGATTCATTAGAGACGTTTCTGTTTGCCACGACTGATTCCGAAACGCGTGAATAGATCAGGGCAAAGGCGAGAAACCGGGCGGTCGTCCAAATCAGCCCTGTTTTCCTTTGCCTTTTTACTTTTGCCTCGCTGTTTCGGTATAATGCGCGACTTTGCTGGAGAAGCTTTGGGAGGTCTTGGCAACGAGACTGTTGCACTTCGGAATCAAAGCGTTCCAAAGTCAGTGAGTTCGTGAAAGCTCAGCCAGTAACGAGTTTTACCTTTATTTTTCGAAAAGATAATTTTATACCTGTTTTTGGCTCCCCGAAGTTGTCCGAGATCCGGTAAAGAACCTCTGAGGGAAAAGGCGCTTATGCACTTATATCGCGGGCTTTTGCTCATACTTGTGAGCGGATTAGTCCTGCTGCATTCCATCTCCGCACCCCGACCGGTCAACGCCCAACAGAATCAACGCCTGGTTGAGACAGTGAGCGTTTTAAACAACCGCCGGCTTAGACAAGACGATATTCTTTACTACGTCCAGACCCGTCCCGGCGATACCTTCAACGAACAACAAGTCCAACGCGATCTTCAGGCAATTCTGGCATTGGGGTTTTTTGATAAGACGGCCACGCGTGTTTACACGGAAGAAGGCGCGCGCGGTGGCTTGAACGTCATATTCGAAGTCAAAGAGCTGCCGATCATTCGCGACCTGCAGTTTGAGGGCTTGAAGAGTGTGGCAGAGTCAGACGTGCTCAAGGCCTTTCGCGAGAAGCGCGTCGGCGTTTCCAAGGAAAGCATCTACGATCCGGTGAAGGCCCGCGCCGCCATGCGCGTTTTGAAGGAACTGCTCGCTGCCAAGGGCCATCCTAACGCTACCATTACGCAAAGGACCGATGAAGTTTCGGCCACCTCCACAGCGCTGACGTTCCTGATCAATGAAGGCGAGCGCGTGCGCGTCGTTGACATTCAGTTTGAGGGAAACCAGATCTTCAGTGATGGGAAACTTCGCAGTCAGATGAAGTATGTAAAAGAGGCTGGACTGATTAGCCGGTTCAAAGGCATGGACATCCTCGATCGCGAAAAGTTGGATTTCGATCTGCGACACGTGGACAACTACATGCGCTCGAAAGGTTATCTTCAGGCGCGCCATGGCGAGCCGAGAGTTGAGGGCGTAGGTAAAAGGCGTACCGGCTTTCCCATTCTGCCGCTGCCGTTTCTGTCCTCGATTGATGAAGGACTCCGCGTCACCGTTCCAATCATGGAGGGACGCATCTATCGGATTGGCGAGATGAAGATCGAGGGCAATTCGATTTTCTCGGAAGAGGCTATCAAAGCCGTCATCGGTTTGGGCAAGGGCGACATCGCCAACGGTGAGAAGATTGGCAAGGCTCTATTTGAGAACCTGAAAAAATACTACGGCCAGCAGGGTTTCATCGAATACACTGCGGAACCTACCCCGACCTTCAAAGACAATCCACAAAAACCCGACGAAGGCATCGTCGACTTTGTGATCACCATCGAGGAAGGCAAGCAGTTTACCTTGCGCCGCCTCGAGTTTGTCGGGAACACGTTTACGCGCGATAACGTTTTGCGCCGAGAGGTGTTGCTGAATGAAGGCGATATCTATAACCAGTCTGCCTGGGAATACTCAATCATCAAGCTCAACCAGCTTGGTTACTTCGATCCCATTGACAAAGACAAAGACGCTGACTTCAAGACCAACGAAGAAGAGGCCACTGTTGACCTCAACTTAAAAGTGTCAGAACGCGGGCGGCAACAGATATCTTTCAACGGCGGCCTTTCCGGCATCGGCGGATCTTTCTTCGGCCTCGAGTATTCGACCAACAACCTTTTGGGACGAGGGGAAATTCTCTCGCTCAACATGTCGGCAGGCAATCGACAGAAGTACGTCCAGTTTTCTTTCACCGAGCCCTACGTTAAGAACCGCCCGATCACGGCGGGCTTTTCGTTGTTTGGTTATACCCAGAAATTTTTCGGTGAAGGAACGTTTCTTTCTCAGAATGTGGCAGCGCAGCAGGGCCTTTCCGGCTCGCAGATCGACTTCCTGAATGTCAGCGAAGAAAATCTTTTCACACGCACTTCTTTCGGCGGCTCTCTTTTCGCGAGCGCCCCGCTTTCAGAGTTCTATCGCAAGCGACGCTTCACTCAGTTTTCACGCATTGGCGCTTCGTATCAGTTCTCGACGTCGACCGTAAAGGATCCGGCAGTCAACCAGGGAAGCACTTGCGGTACGGGCGGCAATTCGACCACCTCAACAAACCCGAAATTCATTCCAGTGATTTATTGCCAGCCCAACATTATCACCAGCCGGGGAACGGTGAGTTTCGCTTACGACACTCGTAACGCGAGTATAGATCCAACTTCGGGCAAGGAAATTTCTTTTCAAGTGGCTCTTGCCGGACTCGGCGGTGATGTTCGCACTTACCAGCCCACGCTTTCCTACACGCAGTTTAGGCCGATGCGCAATAAGAAGTCGGAGCATCCCGACGTCTTTGGTTTTCGCATCCTGGCCGGAACAGTCGGCAGTTTCGCAACTTCTGCGAAGGTAAGGAACTCAAACTCCCTGGCCTTCGTTGATGGTGTGCCAATCTTCGAGAGATTCTTTCTCGGCGACGAATACACTATCCGCGGTTACAACGTTCGCTCCATTAGCCCGTTTGCGCCGCTGGAAACGTTTGTCACTTCGAAGAATGTCGTAGTTGCCGCCAACCCGTCCGGAACTCCTGATGTCATCGTCGGGTTGCCGGCAACGGCAACGGCCGTCGGCACATTTACAGGGATTACGGGCACAAATGTCGCGCGCATCTCAAATTCATTTACACCAATTGGCGCCGATACGCAGTTGCTAGGCAATTTTGAGTATCGCATCCCCGTTATCGGTAACACCGTACAGTTGGCGGCCTTCGCGGATATCGGCTCTGCGTTCAATATCCGCAGCAAGAGAGATCAGTTTTTCAGCAGCAACTTTCTTGACGACCAACCCTTTCTCAGTTCCATAGGTCTGGTTCAGTGTTCCAGATCGCCAAACGGTTTTGCCGCTGCAAATCTATCGGTGTTGGCTGCGTGCAATGCCAACACAGATCTCGCAATCATCGCCAACCAATTTGGGATCCCGGGTTTAGTCTTGCATGGCAATAACTTGGCAACCACCACCGAAGTAGATAACGCCCGTACCCCGGGTGGGTATGATCCCTTTACCGGGTTGCCTTATGGTTTCCAACAGGTATTTTTGCGCGGCCAGGTACAAACCAACACGGCGGTTCGTCTGTCACAAAGCATCTTCTCCAACTTTGGTGACTACCGGGCCAGCCTGGGAATGGAAGTGAGGGTGCAGGTGCCGGTCATCAACGTGCCTTTTCGCCTAATCCTTGCGTATAATCCCAAAGCCAGGAGAGACCAGTTTATCAACGGTTCTCCATTCACCTTTAATGAGAAAAAGAGAGTCTTTCGTTTCAGCGTGGGGCGCACCTTTTGATCACCAAGAGCCAACCACAATCGCGGTCTGAACAACTAAATTGGGTTGACTGACCGCCATTTATTTTTGAAGGAGCAATACAAGAAAGTTATGAAGATAGATCGACTAATAGTCGCCTTTGCATTCGTGCTCACCCTGTGTGTGTCACCAATAATTGCGCAGACTGCGCCCCAAACCGCCGTTGCCGTGCCGGAAAGCAAGATCGCGTTGATTTACTCCGACGCATTTCTCGACGCCAAAACCGGCATCGCGCGCTTCGGTACGGTAGTGAACGCGTTGAATCGTGAATTTCAACCACGCCAGACTGAGTTGCAGCAATTGCAGCAGAAAATGCAGGCGCTGACCGAAGATATCACCAAGACTGCGGCGGTGGCTGATCCCAGGACCCTGCAAACAAAGCAGGACCAATTGGACCAGATGAAGAAAGACTTGCAACGGAAGGGCGAAGATGCTCAGGTGGCTTACGATAAGCGCCGGAAGGAAGTCTTTACGCCGCTTCAGGATGACATTGGCAAGGCGTTGGAAGTTTACGCCAAGGCGCACAACATCAACGTGATCATCGATGGCAGCCAGGTGCCGCTGGTTTACGCGGCCGACGCGCTCGATATCACCCGCGCTTTCATCAACGACTTCAACAGCAAGAATCCGGCAACCGCTGCAGTGACAAGGCCGACACCGTAGCTGTCTGAGGAAACGCTCATTCAAAGACGCGGGCGCGGCAAGTTGAAGCCGCGTCCCGCGTCTCTTTATTCCACATCATGGAAACTATTCTCGACTCTCAAGCCATACAGGAACTCCTGCCACATCGTTTCCCTTTTCTTCTAGTTGACCGAATTATCGAATTGGTGCCGCGAGAATTTATCGTTGGTATTAAACAGGTCAGCATCAACGAGCCTTTTTTTCAGGGTCATTTTCCCGGCGCGCCTGTGATGCCCGGTGTGCTTGTAGTTGAAGCGCTGGCACAGGTGGGAGCAGTGTTGGCACTGCGGGAAATTGAGGATCGCGACTCGAAGCTGGTTCTCTTTACCGGCATCCGGGAGGCACGTTTCCGCAAGCCGGTGGTGCCTGGCGATACATTGCGACTTGAGGTGACCGCCTTGCGCATCGGATCGCGTGTGCAGCGAATGCGCGGGGAAGCCAAGGTCGAAGGCCAACTGGTTGCCGATGCCGACATCATGAGCATCATTGCGGATCGCGGTTCGGCGGTATAAGAAAAGGGGTCGGAGATCAGAAGTCGGAGTTCGAGAACCGATTCACCTTTCTTACTGACTTCTGACCTCTGACTCCTATTGCTATATGTCTGTAGCCACGAAACCTAATAACGTTCACCCTACCGCAGTTGTCAGTCCGCGGGCGCGCATCGGGACCGGTTGCTACATCGGCCCCTTCTCGATTGTCGGTGATGACGTGGAACTGAAAGACGGCGTGCGGCTGGAGTCGCACGTCGTAGTTGATGGCCGCACCGTGATTGGCAAGGATACGCGCGTGTTTCCGTTCGTTTCGATCGGACTGCCGGCTCAGGACTTGAAGTACAAGGGCGAACCTTCAGAGACGCGCATCGGCCGGCGCAACCAAATCAGAGAGTTTGTGACAATTCATCGTGGCACCGCCGGCGGCGGCATGCTGACGCAGATTGGCGACGACTGTTTGCTGATGGCCCAGGCACACGTGGCACACGATTGCCTGCTCGGCAATGGCGTGATCATGGCAAATGCCGCTACGCTCGCGGGCCACGTAATCATTGAAGACAACGCGAATGTCGGCGCGTATTCAGGCGTTCATCAGTTCTGTCGTGTCGGCCGGGAAGCTTACGTTGGCGGCTACTCGGTGGTGGTGAAAGACGCGCTGCCATTTGCTTTGACGGTTGGCAATCACGCGCGCTGCTATGGGTTGAATACTACGGGCATGAAGCGACGCGGCTATTCGGCTGAAGTAATACAGTCGCTGCATCGTGCCTTTCACCTGCTGCTCTCCGCGAAACTAAACACTTCACAGGCGCTCGAAAAAATTGCTGAAGAAATTGAGGACTCGGCGGAAGTAGATGGATTGGTCGAGTTCATTAAGTCCTCAAGGCGAGGCGTCATTAAATAGCAATAGCGGTAAAGGCGACTTGCGTGTCCGCCCAACAATTTGTGGGAACGAATGGGCGGACACACCAGGTCCGCCCCTACAATTTATGCGCTACGGTTTAATCGCAGGTAACGGTCGGTTTCCCTTCATGGTTGTAGAAGGAGCACGACGCGCCGGCGTCTCGCTTTCAGTCGCGGCCATTCGCGAGGAAACTGATCCCGAGCTCGAGCGCGAAGTTGAACGACTAACCTGGGTGGGCATCGGCCAGCTCGGCAAAATGATTCGCTTCTTCAAAGGCGAAGGCGTCGAGCAGGCAATCATGGCGGGACAGGTCAAGCACGTGCAGATTTTTAGCCGGGCTGTGCCTGACGCGCGCATGTTGAAGATGCTGCTAAAGCTCCCGCGTCGCAATACCAACTCGCTTATCGGAGCCGTGGCCGCAGAGCTGGCCAGCGAAGGGATTGATCTGATCGACTCCACTTACTTCCTCCAGGATCACCTGCCCGTTGCGGGACCTTTGACGAACCGCAAACCCAACGCAGCCGAGCGTGCCGACATTGATTATGGTCTGGAGATCGCGCGCGAAATGGCCCGACTCGATCTCGGACAAACGATTGTGGTGCGCGGTAAAGCCTGCGTGGCGATTGAGGCGATGGAAGGCACTGACGAAACGATCAGGCGAGCGGGAGAACTACTCGGTCGCAGCGGAGGACCAAAACGGTTGTCGCTTACCACCGGCGCCCTGACAGTTTTGAAATTATCAAAGCCGGATCAGGATATGAGATTTGACGTGCCGGTAGTAGGCATACCGACGATCGAAACGATGATTGCCGCCGGCGCGACTTGTCTCTGCATCAGCGCTGGGAAAACGTTGATGTTTGATCGCGACGAAATGATGGCCCTCGCCAACAAACACAAGCTCGCCATCGTCGCTGTCTAATAATAAAAGTCTGACCTCAGTGCAGAACCGGGAGCGGTAGCGACCGGATGCTACCTTCACGTTGTCCTTGCAGACAAGTCAGGGAAATTGACGAGGTTTAGTTAAGGGAGGCATCCGGTCGCAACCGCTCTGGGTTCTGCAACGGCGCAGTTTTCAAGCTGAATTACTACTTGAGTCTTCTTCATCGTCTGCAACGGGCTCCTCGTGAACAGCCTTCCCCGGCACGCGATATTCTTCGTTAACCCAAGCGCCAAGATCGAGCAGCTTGCAGCGTTCCGAACAGAACGGGCGAAAGGGGTTATCCCGCCACTCGACCTGTTTACCGCAGGTAGGACACTTCTTCATGGAATTGAAAATCTAGTTGGAGATCGCGGCTTCACTGGTCGGGGGCAATAACCCTTCGGGACGTTTCACAAGAATTCGTCGATTAACGAATTCGATCGTACCTTCACGGCGCATCGCGTTCAAGCGCACGGTAACGCTTTCGCGGGTGGAGCCGACGATGGAGGCAATCTCGCGGTGGGGTAGGGGAATATCGATCAACACGCCCTCTGATTCGCGTACGCCGTAGCGGTCGGAAAACTCGGCGAGCAATCTGTCCAGGCGGGCGGGAATTGCGTTGAGGGCAAAATCCGCAAGCCGGCGTTCTGCGTTTTCCAGCCGGTGACCGATGAGCTGGAAGGTATATTCATGAAGCGATGGTTCACTAGCCATGCCGGCCCTGAACTGCTCGGAAGGAATTCGGAGCAGCGTGCAGATCTCGTAAGCGACGGCGCAGTTTTCGCGACGGCCCGCCGTTGAATAAAGCGCGGATTCACCGAAGAGCGAGCCTTCGGGAAGAATATCTATCACCGCTTCGCGATCAGTGTCGGGCTCGATGCGGCAAAGCTTGATGCGCCCGCTCACGATGGCATACAAAGCGTCGGCCTGGTCGCCGGCGCTGTAAACAAAGCGGCGGCGGCGAACGTCAAGCACCAGCGAGCATTCAGCAAACCCGGAAACGGTTCGGTCGCTCAAGCTGGCGCTAAATTCCAGCCTGCGAATAATCGCAGCTCGATCCGCGGCGGAAAAGTCTTGCGCGCGGCGCGGCGATTTTGGTTTCTTATCAATCTCAGTCATGGGAGACCTCAGGGGTCAGCAATCAGAAGGTGGTTAATGCGTTTAGGTAAAAGATCTGACCGCAGGCTGGTATGTCGCCGGGGCCGCATTTTCGCTCGCCGTCACGACAACTAACTGGCTGACTGGCCTGGTCGGTGTCGCAACGCGTCACCCGTGGCCACGGGCGCTGCAGATCGCCGCCAACTCGCTCTCCGTTGTCGTGCTGCTCTGGGGGGTCCAGTGTGCGTTGTTCCCAACCGCCGACTTTTTCATCGGGTCGGGGGTGCAGCGGCGCTTCGTCCTGCCCCATGGGCTCGAGGGCGTCCCGGACGTTTTACGGGTGATCTTCGTCCACTCGATCGTGATGCCTCGCATCGGGTTCGTGCGTGAGCCGAAGCGGGGAACGATCATGTCCGTCGAGCAGGCAGGCATCGGGGCCAGCGGACTGTCTGCTCGCCTTCCACAACTGGCAGCAGTTCTCACGTGCGCTGGACTTTTTCCATATCGTCCCACGCGCGGCGGCGGAACTGAACCCTGTCGAACGTGGTGGCTGATTCGATCATTTCTGCTCGATTGCCGTTGGCGTCTATGACGACTTCCGACTCTTGCCGTTCTTCTCCACCTGAACCCATACGTCGAGTCGAGACCCGGCTTATTTTCTGACCGGGGTTCCGTCCGCCTCGAGCTCCAGCGAGATCTTCTTGCCCGACCTGATCCTCACCTGGCCTTCGTAGTGCGTCTTGCCTTTCTCCGTCACGGATTCCAGAGTTCGGACGGTGCCTTGCGCTTGAAGGGCAGCGCGGACCGGCGCCGGGGCCCTATCGACATCGAGCTGCTCTTCGACGACGTAGACCGTGCCGGCCCCGTCGATCATCAGGTCGCGAGTACGACCGTTCACGAGCGATTCGAGTTCTTAGACGGTTTCTCCGTGTTCTTTCTCGCTCGAAACACCCTTGATTGTGGCGTTCTTCGTCTCTGCAGCCACCGTCGCCCGCACAGCGG
>JANLYZ010000238.1:0-1528 GCA_031365905.1 Chloracidobacterium sp.
GCCTTTCGCACGCGCCGATTCAGTTATCAACTCCGCATTACTTCATGCGATTCTGCCGTCTGGCATGATCCGCGTGTCTTCGGGTCTGGTGCCCTTAACATCCGCTCGCCGAATTCGAGCCTACGCCAATGAGGACGCGAATAATGACCGGAGAGTTTGCCAGCAACATTGTCAGCCAGGCGCTGCGTCGATGGATGTCCTCCGCCAAATAAAACATGCGTGGTGGGAAGTAAATCAAGAGCGCGATGAAACACAGGAAGAACAATCTGCCGACAAATTCGCCTACCCCTGAAGGATGTGGCAGCGGCGAAAACGTCAGCAGGTTCCAGCCTACCTGAAATAAAATCATGTTCAGGAAGAGACAGATGTCGCCGAGAGTTTCACTTTGTGGTGTTCGAAGAAAGTCCCACTTCGGCGGCTTCTTCGGCGGCGAGAAGTAGCGGTATATGAGGACCGTTTGCACTATTGTGAGCCCGAGGCCGGCGAATGTCAGCGTGATGAAGACCGGGCCTGTGTCCATTCGTTGGTTGCCGAAAATAAAAGTCCCCAGGCTTGCTATCACTGCTGCAGTGATAACAAGGTTGAGGGAGAAATACATCAGGGGATTGAATAGACAGCCACCGATGTTACTCTCGACCGAGTCAAGTGTTGGAGCGTTGCGGCGCTCGTGAAAGCCCCAGCGTTTCAAGACTGCGCCCGCGGCCGGCAATATCCACATAGCTGCGCATACGCTTCCGACCGCCAGTTGTCCCAGCGGCGACTCGAAAGAAACCTCGTGGTAAAAATTCATGACTTGCCGCGTCAGGATACGCATCAGGAAAAGGTTGAGGACGAAAACTATAACGTCCAACAACATTCCGCGATTTGTTCTAGCGAATAGGTTTTTGGAGCGATTGCTCGCGGGGCGCGGTTCGGTCGCACCTGTCGCTGGCTCTTGGTCACTTCCGCTGACCGTGCGTTTTTTCTTAACCATCGTATAACGGCTCTGCCGTCTGATGTGCGGAAGGCCTATGGCCTTCCGATGCTGGGCTGAATTTGATTGGGGCTGTGCCCCGACTTCTGCATTCTTGGAGAAGCGGCGTAGCCTCGAAGAAAATCAACCGGGGCTGACGGAAGGCCATAGGCCTTCCGCACATCGGGCGGCAGAGCCGTCAGCGAACGTTACCCGCGAGTGAGCTGTCGATACTTGATCCGGTGCGGCTGATCGGCAGCGGCGCCAAGTCGCGCTTTCCGGTCTTCTTCATACTCCGAATAGTTTCCTTCAAACCAAACGACCTTGCTGTCGCCTTCAAAGGCGAGCATGTGCGTTGCGATGCGATCGAGAAACCAACGGTCGTGGGAGATGACAACCGCGCAGCCGGCGAAATTCTCCAGCGCCTCTTCCAGGGCGCGCAGCGTGTTTACGTCAAGATCGTTTGTCGGTTCGTCCAGCAGCAGAACGTTCGCGCCTTCCTTCAGCATCTTCGCGAGGTGCACGCGATTGCGTTCACCGCCGGAGAGCATGCCGACTTTCTTTTGCTGATCAGAA
>JANLYZ010000244.1:0-14865 GCA_031365905.1 Chloracidobacterium sp.
GTTTGCGATACTCGCTGACAACTTCTTCGGCCATCGTGTCAGGATAATAGCTCCAGCGGCTTTGCTGGTTGCCAAGCGCCCACAAGGGCGGCATGGGCATGTGCCCGGTGAGGTCGGCATAACGATTGAGAATTTTCTTGAGCGAAGGGCCGTAGAAGAAGTAGTAGTTCAACTCGCCGCCTTCGGCGCCAAACCACACACGTTGCTGCGACGACTTGCCGAAATCAAAGTAGCTGCGATAGCTGTTGTCGAAAAAAATGCCGTAGGCGTTACCGGCTTCGAGCCCGGTGTAGAACGGCACGGTTTGATAGATCGGGTCTCGGCCTTCGAGATAACCGGGCGTGTCGGAATTCCAATTCACAAAAGAGCTGCGACGCTTGTCGAGACGCGCCGCCTTTTCTCCCAACCCATAGAAATGCTCAGCAAAACCGAGCTTCTTGGCGGCAGCGACGAAAGTCCCGCGCTGATCAAACAACGTTTCCTTTAACAGCCCTTGGGCGTCGTAGGCCATCGGCTGCTCGTCGCGATTGATCACTCGGTGCGTCCTCGCGTCGCGAAATTCCAGAAGCAAAGGCGACCGATGAACGAGAACTTCAAGCTCGTCGGTTGCTACAACAACGGCCTCGCTCGTTTCCGACAAACTCCAACGCGGTGTGGTCCATTCGGTTTTTTCAATTGCCCAGGAATGATCTTTAGCGGGAATTGGTTTCGCGAAGGAAGCGCGAACGCGCACCAGATCGGGAGCGAGAATTGTTAACTGAACCTGCGAATTGTCCTGGCAGTTGAAGACTACGATCTTTTCAGTCTTGGTGAAACTGACAACTGAGCCAATCTTCTCGAGCCTGGTGATGTCCTGCGCCGTTGCTGACGCCACCCAGGCCGCGAGACAACAAATGATAGCGAGGTATCGTTTCATTTGATTACTAGTCTTTGAATGCCAGCCGCGCCGCGCCGAGTAAACCGGCATCGTCGCCACATTGAGCCGGAACGATCTTGACGCGCCGTGCCGGGATCGGAAAGGCCCGCTCAATCACCTGCTGTTGCATGTGTTTTGCAAACAAGTCCCAGCCGTTTGCCAGGCCGCCGCCAATTACGATGATTTCCGGGTTGAGTATGTTGATCAAACTGGACAGACCAATTCCGAGGTAAACGCCCATGCGGCGAAAAACTTCAATGGCCAGTTCATCGCCTTCCTTGCCCGCCTGGTACACTTTTTCTGAAGTCAGCTCTTCAGTATTGTGCAACATCGAATTTGGATAGCGCGGCCGCGCCTCGCGCGTCATGCGCACAATGGCGGTTGCTGAAGCGTAAACTTCGAGACAACCGCGACTGCCGCACATGCACGGAACACCTGCAAACGGATCGACACCGATATGGCCGATCTCCGCGGCTGAACCATCAACGCCGCGCCATAGTTTCCCGTCAAGAATAATTCCACCACCAACGCCGGTGCCGAGGGTCACGCAAATGAGCGTCTTGTAACCCCGCCCGGCGCCGCGCCACATCTCGCCGATAGCGGCAGCGTTGGCATCGTTCTCCAGAACCACTGGCCAGGGGAGTTCACTTTCAAGCGCGGCCGCGAGACGAAATCCATCGAGACAAGACACGTTTGGCGCTTTAACTACGACACCTTCAGCGACGTTAACAGTGCCGGGGACGACGACTGAAACCGCACTGATGGCGCCGCCCTGTTCCGAAGTGCTGCGCTCGCATTTGTGAATGGCCTCGATCAACGCGCGCACAATTTCGTTGGGCTTCTCCGCTTGCGGCGTTGGCTGCATCTGGCGACAGTAAATCTTCCCGTCGTGATCGACTGTGGCTACACGCAAGTGCGTGCCGCCAAGATCCGCGGCAAAGACAAAGTCGGATTCAGCCGTGCCCGATTTATTTTTGGCGCTCACGGTCAATTGGTTGCTGAACCTTTCAGGTATCGTGCTCGGGTTGCGTTTGGAGTCTCCACATTATGTCCTTGTTTAATGTTGATGGCGAGACGGATGAACTGTGCCATCGACCAGGCAAGCGGTGTGGCTGAGCCGGTGCCTTCACCAAAATGAAACCCCGCCCGCGGACTGTCGCTGCGATCCCAGACCTGTTCGGGAATCATCATCCCATCGTTTGCAAAAGCCAGCATCGCATCGAGTCGCTTGCGAGCCCTCGCGAGGTCGCCGCGGGCAATATCATATTCGCCACGTTCGCCGTTGAGCAGAGTCCACAAGCGACCCACGCCCGTGCGGCCATCGTAGTCGCTACCGTCAGTGCGCTCGCCATAGGCGTCGTGATTGTAACGATACCAGGCGGAACCTGAGGGAGTTTCCACCTTAATCATCTGATCGATCTGGGCGACGGTTTCGGCAATCAACTGGTCGTTCGGCGCCTTGATGCCAAGCCGGATCAGCTCCAGAAATCCGGCATCCAGAATTGCTCGTTCATCGACGATGCGGCTGCTGCTGTTGATCTCTAGTTTGGCGCCGTCGTCGGGATTATCGTTTTCGGTAATACGCAAATAATAACGTCGGTCGCCCTGCCGGCCCTTCGTTACCGTCCAACGTTCGACATTGTGCGCCCATTCGTCGGCAACTTTCAGATAGTCATTCGCAGTTAACTGATCGTGATTAAGGGAAGCTATTCGAGCAGCGCAAACTAGACCGGCAATCTCGGCGGCGATAATGGCGGGCGAGTAGCCGGATTTTTCTTCCCAACGATCCTGTCCGGTTGCCGGGCCTTTACGAACAATGAAATCTGCTGCCGGCTTGATGTGCTTCAGCCATGTCGTTCTATCGTTACGCTGCAACTGAGAAGCGAGCACAATTGGCAACGCCACTTGATCCATCTGCAACCCGCCACCGATCGGGCGACCATCGACCGAGGAATTTTGCGGGAAACTCCCGTCATCCTTCTGTTGCACTCTGAAAAGATAATCGAGTGCGCGGTTGGCGCTCGCGCGGTCACCCATTGCCAGAAACGCCGTCGCCACTTGATAGAGATCGCGCGACCAAACCGCATGATAACCGCTGATCGTTGGCTCATTCGCGTTTGGGCCACCGCCCCAGGGAATCGATGGTGACGCGATCACGGCGCCGCGATAAGTTTTGTCTTCGAGCGCCTTCAAGACCATCGCGGACATATTGAACTGCGTTTGATATTTGGCATCGACGCGCGCCAGCGGTTTCAGATAAGCATGCCAGCTTGTTTCGTATTCGCGACGCGCGCGCGCAAAGCCCTTGGCCAATGAAGCGCGCGCATTCAGAAGAGCCTCGCGCGGCGTTTTCCCAAATGCCAGGGCGATCGTGAATCGCCCGCGGCGACCCTCAAAGCCTCGTAGTGCCGCGACCTGAACGACGTTGCCATTCTCCGCACGTTGATACGGCGTGAAGCCGCGGCGATTCCAATTCCGCTTCAGTTCGGTGAGCCCGTCAGTCGTGCCAAGGTAGCCATTGGAAATTTCGCGGTCCGCCGAACGCCTCAATGCTTTTGGGTTGCGAAACCAATCCTCCGATGCGAATCCTGTACTCGAAACCAACGCCGAAGCTTTATCCCCGTCAACAGTCAACAGCGCATCGCGTTCGCTCCAGGCAGAGTCGTGCAGGCCGCTATTGTTCAGCGAAGGATCGTAGTAGACGTAAAGCTTGTTTGCTGTTTGACTATCAAACTCGACTTCGATCAAGACTGTGCTGCGCTCGGGATCGGTGACATAGGTCTTCGTGATCGTGTAAGAGCCGCTCTTGGCCTGGTTGATTTGGCGAAACGTGAGCGCGTGCGAATCGACCACTTCGAGGCGATGACTAGTATCCTCGCTTTCAGTTTCAACCTTGCCGCCAACAATGATCAGCTGCAGCGACTGGACGTTCGGAACATCAAGCCGCGGATAGTAGACCTCCGTCATCACGCCATTATTCAGCGTAAACCAAACCTTCGAAGCCAACGTGTTAGAGGTTCCGAAGCCATTCTTCGCCGCACTCGGCCAATGCGCATCAAGGCCTGGCGCGCCTGGGGCGAGCGTGTTAGTTGCCTGTCCGAACAAAGCTGCGCAGCTAACTACCAGAATTGTCGCGATGACGATTAGGCGAATCATTTTTGTCGCTGTCTTTTATTCAGAAAAGGAAGAAAAAGTGTCGGCTTAACGACAGCGTCTTTGTTTGCGCTATGACGTTCTGCGAATTATCAAAACGATCAGCCACGCTTGCGCCCGGCCATGTCGAGGCCCACAGCCGCCACCAGCACTGCGCCTTTGACTATCGGCTGCACATAGCTCTGTACGCCCACCAGATTCATGCCGTTATCAAGACTCGCCATGATCAAGGCTCCAACGATTGCGCCAAAGACCGTACCCCGCCCGCCCATCAAACTGGTCCCGCCGATCACGCAGGCCGCGATGGCATCCAGCTCCATCAACCTTCCGGCGTCCGGCGTCGCCGCGGACAAACGAGCGGTATGAAGAATCGCGGCCACTCCCACCAGCGCACCCATCAACGCGAACACTGCAAGAATATGGCGACGCAGATTGATGCCAGACAAACGGGCGGCGTCCGGGTTTCCGCCAATCGCGTAAAGATAGCGGCCAAACGTAGTGTTGCGCGTCAGGAAGGCTCCGATAATAGCAACCGCGAACATGATGATGAACGGGATGGGCACCCCACCCTGCGAGTTCATCAGTAGAACAAAAGCGACGATGATGATGGCGGGCAAGACAATGCTGGCGAGCGTCGCGAACGTGCCGCGAGCACTGAGACTGTGACGACGTCGACTGCGATTGTGTTGTAAGTTGAACCAGATAATCGCAACGATGGCGAGCGCGGCCACGACGTAGCCGACCTGCGGCGCAACCATGTCAGCACCGAGCGACCTGAAGAACGGGATCTCAACCGGGATCGTCGCCCCTTTGGTAAGCCAAAAGCTGACTCCCGGCCAAGCCAGCAAGCCTCCAAGAGTGACGATGAAAGCAGGAACGTTAACGTAAGCGACCAGCGCCCCCTGAAAAGCACCCACACCCACACCAACGACAATTGCGGCGACGAGCGTAAACAGTAATCCGTGGCCTTGACTCAAAGCAGCAATAGCGCCGGCCAAGCCAACCAATGAGCCAACCGACAGATCGATATTGCCGGACACGATGACCATCAGCATGCCAACGGCGAGCACCCCGGTTACGGCCGTCTGCTGCATCAGTTTCGAAAAATTTACGGCGCTAAGGAAAAGGCCATAAGGGTTGCGGACATCCACTGTCGCCCACTGAAAGAAAAGCCAGATCACCACGAGCGCAAACATCATCGTGTAGGCGCGCAGCGCCTCAGTGGGAATCTTGAATTTCCCGATCTTTACCTGCTGGGTGATTTCGACGGCACCGGCGACGGTGGTCAGATCAGATGTTGCCGGCGGCCTGTCCGTGTGGGGTTCGTTTGTCGTGCTCATTTAGAAACCATGTTGGCCCGATAGGGTTGAAGTTCATCGGACATTTCAGGCTACCCGCTGGGCGTGTCCTGTCGCGCAGGACATAACGCTTTCGGGCGTAGCCGTCATTCGCGAGAACTCGCCGGTCAGACGCCCTTCGTACAAAACCAACACCCGATCGGCGAGGCCCAGCACCTCAGACAGTTCTGAAGAGACCAGCACAATCGCGATCCCAGCTTTTGCCAGTCGATTGATTTGCGCGTAGATCTCCTGTTTCGCGCCTACATCTATGCCGCGAGTTGGTTCGTCGAGAAACAACACGCGCGGATTCGTTAACAACCATTTCGCCAATACAACCTTTTGCTGGTTGCCGCCGGATAGTGTGCCGACGATCGTGAATAACGACTTGGCCTTCACGCGCAAGTCTTTCATCGAGCGCTCACCCGCCGCCGCTTCCGCATCTCCATCGGTAATAAACTTGCCCGACAATTTTTTCAGACCAGCCAGCGTCATGTTATTCAACACTGTTTGATCGTTGACCAGCCCAAACCTTTTTCGGTCCTCGGTTACAAAACCAATTCCCTGCCGGATTGCCTCCGCCGGGCTATTCAGATGCACGACCTTATCTTCAATCCGGACCTCTCCCGAGACACGGCCAGCATGCGCTCCAAAAATGCCCATCAACAGATCGCTACGGCCGGCACCCATCAACCCGGCGAAGCCAAGCACTTCACCGCGCCGCACCGCAAAGCTGACATCCTCAACCAGTTTCTTGCCGGCGATGTTGGGGTCTTCGACGGTCAGATGGCGAACTTCGAAAACCTTATCGCCGCGTTCATGGTCAACTACGGGAAAAATGTCTCCCACTTCGCGGCCCACCATCCGCGCAATCACTTGCGATTCATTGAGAGCCGATGCGGGCTCGGTGCCGACCGTTCGGCCATCGCGCAAAACCGTGATCCGATCACTAATTTGAAAAACCTCATGAAGCTTGTGCGAGATGTAGATCATGCCCACCCCGCGTGCTCGCAACTTATTGAGAATCGCGAACAGCGTCTTCACTTCCGCGTCAGTCAACGCGGCGGTGGGTTCGTCCAAAACCAGGATGCGTGCTTCGTGAGAGAGCGCCTTCGCTATTTCCACCAACTGTTGCTGGCCAATACCAAGCCGCGCAATCTGCATTCGCGGATCAAGCCGCAAATGAACTTCATCGAGCAGCTTTTGAGCGCGACTATAGAGTTCCTGCCAGCGAATTACTCCAAGCTTGCGAGGTTCCCGGCCAAGGAAAATGTTTTCGCCAATAGTCAGTTCCTTGATGAGTGAGAGTTCCTGAAAGATAACTGCGATGCCCGCGGTCTCAGCATCGCGAATGCCGGCGAAGTGTCGCGCCTCAGCATCAAGCAGGATCTCTCCGCCATATTGCGGGTGAGGATAGACGCCGCCCAACACTTTCATCAGCGTCGACTTCCCGGCGCCGTTTTCGCCCACCAGCGCATGAATCTCGCCAGCGTAGAGATCAAACGAAACGCCGTCCAGAGCCTTTACCCCGGGAAAGGTTTTCGTGATGGCGCGCATCTCCAGCAGTGGAGTGCGATTCATAGTCATCATTTCCCTAAGTACGTATCAGCGCAACCGCAGCAAAGAAAAAGCCGGCCGCAAACAGCAAGGCAGCCGAATTGCCGGCCGTTGCCTTGGGCCATTGATCCTTAGGCACATTCTTATAAACTTCTTCCATCGTGTGGTAGCCGTCTTTAACGACGGTCTGCATCATGTTGCTCTTGTCGACGGACACGGGCGACTGCAGGATGGAAGGCACATCGATCTTGCCGTTGTTAATCTTGTCGGGGGTGTCGACCTTTTCTCCCCGGGCCAGCTTGATTGCTGAATCAACGGCGCTGTAGGCCAGCGGCTTGATCGACTTATAGACAGTCATTGTCTGCCGGCCCTCGACGATTCGCTGGCAGGCATCGAGTTGAGCATCCTGTCCGGTAATTAGTACCTTTTCGGCAAGGTTCGGTGGCAAAGCTGAGGCCGCACCTCCGGCGGTGCCATCATTCGAGGCGACGATTGCCTGAACGTCGTTGCCGCTTTTAGTTAGCGCATCCTCGGTGATCCGGTGCGCCTCACTTGCCAGCCAGTCTTTGGCAAATTGATCGGCCACGATCTTGATATCTCCGCGATCGATGGCCGGCTTCAAAATGTTCATTTGTCCCTGACGAAGCAGCAAGGCATTGTTGTCCGTTTGTGAACCACCGATCAGAACGTAGTTACCCTTCGGCATATGGTCGAGTGCGTACTGCCCCTGCATCTCACCCATCTTGACCACTTGATGCGACACATAGAGCTCGACGTCAACATTCTTGATTAATCGATCGTAGCTGATCACCGGCACGCCCTGGCGGTGAGCCTTGTCTATGATCTGGGTCCAAACCTCACCGTTATGCGGGGCTATGATTAGAACGTCGACGCCTTTGGTCAACATCGTGTCCGCTTGCTGAACCTGGGTTGTATCGTTTCCCTGAGCCACTTCAACATCCAATTGCGCGCCAACTTCCTTGGCATGCTGTTCCACTAACTCTTTATCGCGTTGCCAACGCTCTTCTTTCAGGGTGTCCATGGAAAAGCCTATGAAGATCGGATCGTTGGGGCCTTTCTTCTTTCGTGGGCCGTTGCTTGATTGTTGCGTGCCCGAAACACAGGCTCCTGCGATTAAAGCAAGCACAACCAGACAAAGCAGTAATGTTCTACGTTTCATCGATTATCTTTCCCTTCTTCTCACTCGCGTGAACTCTGACCACAAAGGTGACGGAACCGCTCCCCGACCCTGATTCAAGTGACGACGGCGCCATGATTGCCGCAGCGCTTGGCCGGAGAACGACTCGGGCCCCCGGCCAGTGATCGCAGGGTTTTGCGATTGGAATCTTCAAGAAGTTACTAATTCTTGGCACGCAGCTTATCAGACTATGCAGGGGAAATACATATTGAAGTTTTTGTTTTTAAGTGCTATTAATTTCTCCAGACTAAGTGTTCTGGCGCACATACAAACACCCCTTCCCCCACGTAGGATTTCGAAGTTTCTATGCAGATGGCCATTGGGTAATGAGAAGCGAGTAGTCGCTCGTGAGTCCCCCGCAAAAGGAATTCAGCCCGCGGCATCGGCTTTTGTAACAAACGTCATTCACCAAACTTCCGTTAGCCTCGGGAGGGGCTTCCAATGAATCGAACTACGTCCAGTTTGGTCCGCGTCATAATCTGCGGGCTTTTCCTTTTGTTTGCCATTGGGACAGTCAACGCCCAGTTCAAGGCAGGGATTCAAGGCACCGTGACTGACACCGGTGGCGGCCTGATACCCGAAGCCAAGATAACGCTCACCAATACCGAAACTGGAAAAACGCAGGAGACCACGACGAGCGGCGAAGGCTTCTACCGGCTGTCAGGTTTAGCGCCGGCAAAGTACAAACTCACAGTTGAGAAAGCCGGTTACAAACAGAAAGTCTTTGGTGACGTCGCGATCAAGGCCGAGGCGGTGCAGGGACTCGACATCGCTCTTGAGCCTGGCGACGTAAGCGCGACGGTTACCGTGACCGAGGAAACGGGTCAAACCTTAGAGACCGAGAACGCGAATATTGACAAGGCAATCACGAACCAGGAGGTCCGCGCGTTGCCGCAGGTTGGGCGCGACCCTTACGAGTTGTTGAGATTGACTCCGGGAGTATTCGGCGACAGCGCGCGTGGTGGCGCAGGCGGCGCCGTCAGTTTACCCAACACTGCCGGGCCAGGCGGATCTAACCGATCAATCTTCCAAACGGAGAATCAACCCCAAATCTCAGCGAACGGTCAGCGAATAACTGCCAACAATTTCCAAATCGACGGTACCAGCGTAAACAGTTTGACTAATGGCGGAGCCGCTGTAGTTACTCCGAATCAGGAATCGGTCAAAGAAGTGCGCGTCATAGCGAACGTCTACTCAGCCGAGTATGGCCGCAACTCAGGTGCGCAAGTCCTGACGGTTTCACAAAATGGTACGAACACGTATCACGGCAGTCTCTTCCTCAAGAACAACAGTCCCGGATTGAATGCTGTCAATAAATACGGCGGTCCTGGCGTTTCGGGGATCCGAGTCAACCAGCACCTCAACCAGTTTGGAGGTAGTGTCGGCGGACCGATCTATCTGCCACGGTTTGGTGAGGGGGGTCGCTCAACCTGGGGCGGGAAAAATAAGGCGTTCTTTTTCTTTTCCTATGAAGGCCTGCGCAGCGCCAACACCGATACCGTTACCTCCTGGGTGGAGACGCCCCAGTTTCGGCAGGCGGTGACAGCTGCGCGGCCAAATAGTATTGCCGCGCGAATTTTAAATGCGCCGGGAATTGCGCCGCGAATTATTGGCGTGATCCCTGCTACCTGTGCTTTCGCGGGCTTTGGCGGGAATTGCACGCAACTCGCGGGCGGCCTCGACATTGGTCGCATTGCCGGAGCTCAGGGCCAGTACATATCTTTCGGCGATCTGAGCGGTGGCGGCCCGGATGGCATTCCCGATATCCAGCTCGCACAACTTTCAGTTCCGACGGAAAGCCGCGGCAACCAGTTTAATCCGCGCCTTGACTTCAATCTGAATAACAAAGACACGCTCACCTTCAGCTCCTACATCTCTCGCTTCAAGGGCCTCGGTGGTGATGCGGCGGGCCGTAGCCGTCCCATGGGCGATATCAGAACGGCGCCGCAGAACCTGTTCGGTATGGTCACCTGGTCGCGCATCATCTCATCCAATAAGACGAACGAGGCACGCTTCAATGCGACGCGCTTCGCATACGACGAACTCAAGTCGTCCAGTGAAACGAACTTCGGGATTCCCCGAATTGAAATCGAAACTCTACCCTTTGACCGATTACGTTTCGGCGCTCCCTGGGCTGAAACAACTCCCGGCATCTTTTCCGAGAATACTTTCGAACTCAAGGATACGTTCCGTTGGGTGCGCGAAAACCAGGCGTGGAGTTTCGGCGGAGAGCATCGCTGGGAGCAGGACAACAACGACCTGTCGGGAGGTTCGCGTCCGCTTTTCACTTTCGCCGGGCTGTTCAACTTTGCCAACGACACACCGTTGTTCTATCAGATCAATGCCGACCCTCGTAGCGGCGGACCGGCGCAGTCAAAACGTAAGTTCCGATCTTCGACCACCGCATTCTTTGCGCAAGACGACTGGAAGGTGCGGCCAAACCTAACACTCAATCTCGGCCTGCGTTGGGAATACTTCGCGCCACTTACTGAAAAAGATGGAATACTAAGCAACCTGATCCTCGGTCCGACGGGATCGGAGTTAACCGCCGCGCGAATCGTAGTCGCCAAATCACTCTATCCGCCCGATCGAAACAACTTCGCACCGCGTCTCGGCTTTGCCTACAGCCCCAGCTTTGGCGATAAGGTTCACGGGCTGCTAAGCGAAAACAAGTTCGTGCTGCGCGGAGGTTTCGGGATCGCGTACAACCGCATTCCGCTACTGGAATTCGCTAATACGCGCGGTAATCCGCCCTTCTTTGCTCGTTACCGGATTTGCTGCGGAACATCAGCTTCCGACTTCAGCACGCCGTTCAACGGCGGACAAATTCTCTACGCGCTCGGGGCTAACAATTCTCCGTTTAGCTATCCCACAAATCCTGCGCTCAGAATCACGTTTAACTCAAGGGGCATCCCGAATTTGGCCAATGGAGCACAGGTTGAGATCTATGGCGCGCCACCGAAGGTGCCGACGCCTTACGTGTACACGTATTCACTCGAAGGGCAGTACAGTCTCCCGGCCAAGTTGATTGCGACACTAGGATATCAGGGCAGCCAAAGCCGGAAATTGGTAAGACTCGTCAACGAACGCTTTCTTTATACCGATCCGGGAACTTTTGATAACGTGCTATTTCCCACGCCTGACACCACGGCGAGCTATAACGCTTTGATCGCCCAGCTGTCACGGCGCTTCTCTGGCGGCCTGCAATTCGATGCGATTTATCGCTTTGCGAAGAGCATGGACATCGTCTCCTACGAAGGCCCGACGGCAAACACCAATCCAACTTACCCGCTCGACGTTCGTCAGGAGAGAGGGCCTTCGGATTATGACGTTCGTCATAACTTTGTCGCATCGGGCCTTTGGGAGTTGCCAATTTTCAGGCACCGTCACGATGCAGTCGGTAGTCTGTTGGGCGGTTGGCAGGTCAGCGGCATTCTTACCGCGCACACTGGATTTCCGTGGACGCCGGTGATCGGGCAATGCATCAGCACGCGGGGACCGAGTATCTGTCCGGTGCGGCCAGTACTTTACCGGGGCGGTGCCGGCAATAACACCTCGAACGACGCGTTCATCAATGGCACCAACTTTCCGGGCGGTGGCCCAGCCTTCTTCAGCACTGCAGCGCCGGTAGGCTTTCAATTGCCCGGCATTGGCCGCAACTCTTTCCGCGGGCCGCGTTACCGTAACTTCGACATGGCTATCAGTAAGAAGTTTGGGTTGGAGCGAATCATCGGTGAAGGAAGATCGTTTGAAGTGAAGGCTAACTTCTTCAACATCTTCAATCTCCTGAATCTGCAACCATTCAATTTCAATAGTCCAAGCACGCAGGTACAGAACGCGCTCTTCGGCAAGGCCGAGCGCGGACTAGCAGGCCGGGTTGTTGAGATTCAGGGGCGCTTCAGTTTCTAGCTCTTGAGTAGGACAGGCATTCTTGCCTGTCCCTTCGTTCGATGAAAAGAGCGATAAGGGACAGACAGGAATGTCTGTCTTACTATTTAGTATGGCGGCGGCGCGGCGGGAGGTTCAGGATTTTCGAGTTCAGTGTCGTCGCTATGAGGTTGAGTTTTCCGCGCGGCATCGAGCTGATTGAAGATTACCAACTCCGCTTGCGCATCTTCCTTTCGCTTCAAACGCGAGAGGGCAATAAACATTTGATAATGAACGCTCGCGTTCTTAGGCTTGAGAGTTGCGGCATGTTTGAGAATGGACAGCGACTCTTCGTAGCGTTTTGATTTAACCAGCAGTCGGCCCAGGTCATAGTTCGCATAAAAGTGCTGGTCGTTTATTGCAATCGCTCGGCGCAATAGCTCTTCTGCTTCGGCGTAGCGCGAGCGCTCGCCAACGATGAACCCCAGTTGTGCCAGCGCGTCGGCATTTCGTGGCTGCAAGCGCAACGATTCGCGAAACTCCGTTTCCGCGCGCGCATAATCGGCGCGGGCCCGCGCGGCAATGCCGACAAAGTAGTGGGCCTCAGGCATTCGCGGGAAGCGTTGCGCGGCACGACTAAAAACCTGGAGCGATTCATCCCCCTGGCCGAGTTGCAAATAAGCGCCCCCGAGCCGAGCGTAGTAAACAAGCTTAGTCGGATCTTGATCCAGTGCATGCCGGTAGAATTCAATCGACGCTTCAGTACGGTGATTCTTTCTGAGTGCTTCACCCAGCATGAAGTTCACTTCCGGAAAGTTTGGTTTCAACTGAACAGCTCGCTCCCACAATTCCGCGGCCGTTTCGTCTTGCTGGCGCGACCAATAGATCAAGCCAAGGTAGTAAAGCGGCTCGGCGGCATTGGGCGCGAGCGCGATGGCTGATTCAATAACGGGCTGGGCCTCGTCGTAGCGACTCAGATTGTAAAAGCTGACGCCCAGGTGATAGCGAACGTCATAGTTGTCGAGGCCGAGAGCGACCGCGCGCTTCAAGACTGGCAGAGCCCTCGCGTCATCGCCGCGCAGCGAATATTGCAAACCTAGATTCAATGTTGCTTGAGGATGGTCAGGAACCAAGTGCAATACGGCTGCAAAAGTTTTGATCGCTTCATCGGAGCGGTTGGTGCGCGCGAGCAGAACCCCAAGATTGGCCAACGCGGAAACGCCCGCTGGATTGAGACGAATCGCCGACTTATATTCGCGCTCGGCTTCGTTTGTTTTGCCGGCTTGATCCAGGACAATGCCCAGCAAGTTGTGCGCATCAGCGTTGTTGGGATTCCCGAGCAGGAGGCGGCGCAGAATCGGTTCTGCTTCAGCGCCCCTGCCGCCTTCGAGCAATGATGCGGCTTCGCGCAGTTGGGCAACGGTTTGTTCAGATTGGACTGGCGCCGGCGGCGGATTAGAACGTCGCTGACTTTTTTGGGCGCAAACGATCGCAGTAGCAACCATCGGCAAGCCGATGACAACAGCGAACAGCGCCAGGCGTTTTGAAGTTCGCATTACGCGACCAACGTTCACGGTTTTACACTGATTGTCCATGGCGAATTCGCGTTACGTGCGAGTATAGCTTTTCTTCTGTGCCACCACAGAGAGTTACAACTAGAGCACCATTGCTAAAATGAACCTAATCAAATCCATTCGTTCGGCTCTAATCTTAACCGTCGTTGGCATCTTCTTAGTAGCGAACACCTCACCCTCGCATTCGCAACACCCGAAAAATGTCGAAAAGCAAATCAACGCGCTGCTCGCAAAGATGACCCTCGCTGAGAAACTCGGCCAACTACAACAACTCGACGGCGAAGGTAATGGCACGTTTCGACCCGAACACCCGGATCTAATTCGTAAGGGTCTACTCGGCTCAACGCTCAACGTTCGCGGCGCCAAGAATACTAACCAGCTTCAGCATATCGCGATGGACGAATCGCGCCTGAAGATTCCGGTGTTGTTTGGCTTCGATGTGATTCATGGCTACCGCACCATCTTTCCGATTCCCCTGGCCGAGGCGAGCAGTTGGGACCCGGCATTGGCCGAACAATCAACCGGCATTGCCGCCAGGGAAGCTTACGCAACTGGCCTGCGTTGGACCTTCGCGCCGATGCTCGACATTGCGCGCGACCCGCGCTGGGGTCGAATTACTGAAGGCGCCGGCGAAGATCCGTTTCTCGGCGCCGCATTCGCGCGGGCTCGCGTGCGCGGCTTCCAAGGTAGCGATTACAGCGCCTGCAACAAAATACTCGCGTGCGCCAAACACTGGGTCGCTTACGGCGCGACGGAAGGTGGGCGCGATTACAACACCACCGACATGTCGGAAAACACTTTGCGTGAAGTTTACTTTCCGCCGTTCAAAGCGGCTGTCGATGCGGGCGTGGGCACGGTGATGAGCGCCTTCAACGATCTCAACGGCGTGCCCACATCAGCCAATCCGTTCACCCTAACTAGAGTCCTGCGCGGCGAATGGAAGTTTGACGGCTTTGTGGTTAGTGACTACACGTCTGTCAAGGAACTCATCAACCACGGCTTGGCTGCCAACGACAAAGATGCCGCGCGCGCCGCGCTAAACGCCGGTGTGGACATGGAGATGGTCAGCCGGCTCTTCAATCAACAGGGGCCCGAACTGCTGAAGGAGAGACAACTATCCCAAGCCACGATCGACGAAGCGGTCCGCCGTATCTTGCGCATTAAGTTTCGTCTGGGGCTCTTCGAGCATCCGTACATCGACGAAGCGCTCGAACGGACCGCGTTATTAACTCCCGATAACCGTGCGGCCGCGCGCGCAATCGC
>JANLYZ010000269.1:0-3909 GCA_031365905.1 Chloracidobacterium sp.
CCTTTCAATGGCAGCTCGCCCGAGATGGCCGCGCTCGGTAAATTTTTCAGGGAAGCGGGTTTGTATACTCTGGTTCGCTGGAACACGTTTTTCACGAACCCGCCGCTGTGTATCACCGAAGCCGAGTTGCGCGAGGCCTTCGCGATCATTGACCGCGGCCTGGAGATTACCGACCGCGCCGTTTCGTAAGCCGCTGCTCAAAAAGACGAGCACTCGATCCACGAAACACACGAAACAGCGACAAATTCGTTCGGATGATTTCGTAGTGTCTTAAACCTTTTTCTTGTCTCACGGTCTAGTCAATGATACAGTCCGCCCGTTCCTCGCGTTCACATGGCCCATCGCCCTAGAGTCCTCTATGCGCCGACTATTAGTTTTCGTATTGCTCCTTTCACTTGCTTCGATCCCAGGAGCGGGCAGCCTATCAGCGATACCCCTCGCATTGCGTGTTCGCCTGAAACCTCTCGTCTCAAGCTGCGCGCGGCGATTCAACACGACTTCTACGTTTGAGAAGGAGGCAATTATATGCCAGCAAAAGCCAAACTCAGCTTGAGGAAACGCAAGTCCGCTAAGAAACCTGCAGTCGCGTCGTCCAAAAAACCCAAGCAACCTGCCAGCGTTGCACCCAAGGCGAAAGTCGCGGCAAAGGTCGCTGCGGCGTTCGTGGCTGTGACGCCTGATCCAATGCTCCCGAATCTCGATAAGATCGAGCACATCGTTGTGCTGATGATGGAGAACCGATCGTTCGATCACATTCTCGGCTATCTATCACTTGAGAATGGACGGACCGATGTCGATGGACTAACGAAGCTGATGCATAACGACTACAAGGGCGTACCGTATCCTCCGAAACCGCGGACGAACACCGCCTTCGGAGAAAAGCAGGATCCGTGTCACTCGGGCCAGTGCGTAACCGAGCAGTTACAAAACAACAACGGTGGTTTTGTCAGCAATTACGCGCGCACTTATCCGAAAGACAAGGAAGTTGATCTGCCGATGAACTACTACAACGGCGCCACGCTTAAGGTCTACGATCAACTCGTGAAAGACTCGTGCATCTGCGACCGCTGGTTCTGTTCCGTGGATGGCGCGACCTGGCCGAACCGGCTTTACTCAATTGCCGGACAGTGCGGAAGCTCAAAGGACAACAAGAAAATACCGCTCTACAATCTGCCGTCCTTTGTAAGGCATCTCAGCTCAGGAAAGATTTCGTGGCGCTGGTACGCGCATAAATCCCCAGCTACCTTGCGCCTGGTCGACAGCGAGTATCGAAATCCGCTCCATTTAAAGTCAAACCATTTTTCGTTCTTCGATAAGCACAGCACGTTTGGCGGCAACAGCTTTCTGGAAGACGCCGCGAACGGGAAGCTTGCCGCAGTGTCATGGATTGATCCTGACTTTGGCGATCCGGTTACAAATTCTCACAAGAACGAGAACGACGATCATCCACCGGTGGACATGATGGCTGGGCAGGAGTTGGTCTTGAAGCTATACAACGCTGTAGTCAACAGCCCGAAATGGAATAAGACGTTGCTCGTCGTAGTCTACGACGAACATGGAGGACTTTTCGATCACGTGGCGCCGCTGCCGGCGGCGGATGACCGGCCTTCCTTCCGGCAATATGGCCTGCGCGTGCCGGCGTTTGTTGTCTCGCCATGGGCGGAAGCGAATGCGGTTTCGCATATCGTCTTTGATCACACTTCGCTCATAAAAACCATCCTGCTCAAATTCTGCCGTCGAGCAGATGGCAGTATTCCGGACATGGGAGCGCGCGTCACCGCTGCGCAGCACCTCGGTGCTTTGCTAACACGTCAAACGCCACGTCCCGGACCGTCCATCGCCACCATGCAAGCGCTGGCCGTAGGTGTCGCGACTGCGCGCACAAGCGCGCAAGTTCATGCACTTACCCTGGGACTCGCTAAACAAGCGGCCGGCGATCTAAAGCCACTTCCGCCAAACGACATACAACTCGGTGTTCAGAAAGCTAGAGAAAAATTGCGGCAACAAGGTCTGCCAGAGGGCCAACCCTAACAGTAGACGAAGGGCGCCGGTCAAGACGGCGCCCACGTCTGGAGAGCCAACACAGAGGCTTTGACCGAAAAGCTAAACCACGCACCTCTGGCCCGCTTTCAGTTCACCACAGCCGGTCTGGGCAAATTATCCTCATATGATCTTTATTCGCTTGGATGACCCGATTCGCTCGAAAGCGAGTCGGAGTTTGTCTTCGCGAATCCTTCCGGGCAATCCATATCCAATGACTTCGTTCGACCATCTTCACAAGGAGCTGAGGGACAATTTGCAGTCGGCAAAGGACTGCGTGCTACACTCCGTTACACGTTTTGACGAGGTTCGGTTCTATGAAGACGCACGCTGCGCGATGAAGTAGAAGAGCGGCTGACGCGAAATCTTAACCATCACTCATAAGTTCTTGTGCCCCTGTAGCTCAACGGTTAGAGCAGCAGACTCATAATCTGTTGGTTCGGGGTTCGAATCCCTGCGGGGGCACTAAACGATTGGCGATTTCAGATTCCGGATTGCGGATCGTCTTTGTTCGTGAGTCTGATCTTAGTTCCGACCATACACACGTGACCGGCCCTGAGAAAAGATCGAGTTACGCGGCGCTCCTGAATTGGAGCTTCGCTTGCACTCCTAGCGAGGCCAATACACGCAGCATGAGATCTGTTGAAATGTCGTGCGTGTTGCGGTTCAGGATAGCGGTCACGCGAGTTCGTGATGTGTGAGCGAGCCGCGCCACGTCAGAGTGCGTCAGCTTCTTTTTGGCGACGACTTCGATGATCTTGTCGTTTAGATCGCTTCGGAACTCAATCTCCATTCCATCGGCTGGCGACAGGCCCAACACCTTTGCGAGTTCTCGCGCGTTGCGCGCAACTACTGGTCTAACTTTCTTCATCGAGCATCTCCTTAAGTCTTTTCTGCGCCAAAGCGATCTCATGAGGCGGCGTCTTCTGGGTCTTCTTTACGAAAGCATGAAAGATCAAAACTGAATCAGTGAGCTTGGCGTAATAGAAGACTCGATACGCGCCGGATCGATCCATTACACGCAACTCCTCAACTCCTGATGCAACCGATGACATCGGGCGCGATAGTGGCATCGAAAGCTTCTCACCTTTCTGTAAATCAAAGATGACCTTGCCGAACTCACGCCTTACGTCTTCGGGAAAGTCTCTTATGGCGTCCCGCGCGTTGGGGTGAAATACGGCAAGCTTCACTCCTCAGTGTCTCAGATGTGAGACATTTTTGTCGAGTGCTTGATGAGTAAGACGACAAGATTCTGCAAAGGTAGACCAATCCATTGAGCCATGTTTGAGAGGGTCCACGGAAGTTGTTTCCGGTGCGGGCCCGTTGGGTAACGCGCGTGGCATCGCCGAAACCATTTTCTAGAACTCAATAGGACTGCAAGCAATCGCGGCGGTTGCTACTTCACTGCAACTCGGCTACCGTTAGCGCCGCTATTCACATCAACAAAAATTTGACGGGAGAATTAGAGATGCGCAAAAACAACTGGGACTTCGCCCTGGCGCTGGGAATTCTGCTGGCCCTCGTGTTGGCTTGCAGTGCGACGACCGCCAACATCAGCAGCTTTAAGATCACGAGCGACGAGGCCGGCAACAACGAAGCCAAATCCTTCAAGCCCGGTGACAAGGTTTACTCAGTCGCAGTAATTGCAAACAACGGCGGCAAGGTCCAGGCTAAGTTTCGCGTGTTGTTCGACGATGTCGAAGGACAAAAGGCCGGCACTCAGGTTCCCGGCGCCGAGAAGACGCTGGACATTGAAGGCAGCCGCCCAGCTATCTTCTGGATCACCTTGCCTCCAGCCGGTTTTCAAAACGGCCGTTACAAAGTTGAGGTCAACATGCTGAGCGAGACTGGCGAGCAGAAGGACCAGAA
>JANLYZ010000324.1:0-3514 GCA_031365905.1 Chloracidobacterium sp.
ACGCGGCAGTATCAGGTCGAGCGCGATCAGACGATTTTGATCGCAATCGATGGCGGGCGCCTGATGACGGCGCGCATCGAGCAGGAGACAAAACTCGATTCGGCGGTACACGCAGCGCTGGCGCTAATGTCGGCAGCGGCGCGTGCCGGCGACAATGCCGGACTGCTGGTGTTTGGTCGCAAGATAAAAGCATTCGTGCCGCCGAGCCGCGGCCACGATCACATTGAGGCCACACTCGAAGCGCTCTATGCCATCGAGCCGGAGATGATTGAGCCGTCTTACTCGCGCGCGTTCGAATACATCGCCGCCCATAGCAAACGCCGTTCGCTCGTTATCGTGATTACGGATCTGGTTGACGAAGAAGGCTCGAAGGAGTTGTTGACTGCGCTGCGATTGTTGCGCCCGCGACATCTGCCGTTGGTGGTGACGATTGCTGATCGCGATCTACGCGCGGTAGTGAGTAATGCACCAGAAAATGTGCGCGATCTTTTTACACAATCAGTTGCTGAAGAAATTATGTATCTGCGCGAAGCGGCGTTGCGTTTGGTGGAATCACAGGGCGGGCTGGCGTTGGATGTAACCGCGGCCGCGCTGGCGCCGGCGTTGTTGGAAAAGTATCTTCAGGTTAAGGAACGGGGGCTGCTGTAATGGAAACCGGATGAATCCGTCGCTCGTCCACGTAGGCATGATCTCGTGATAGCATGTCCAGAGAGGTGAT
Organism: Chloracidobacterium sp.; assembly: GCA_031365905.1. Classification (GTDB taxonomy): domain Bacteria; phylum Acidobacteriota; class Blastocatellia; order Pyrinomonadales; family Pyrinomonadaceae; genus PSRF01. The sequence continues at coordinate 719 of JANLYZ010000324.1, forward strand.
ACCAATGACTTTCACAGTTGAGTACGAACAAGAGACTGACGGGCGCTGGTTAGCCGAAGTTATCGAGCTCCCCGGCGTGCTGGCTTATGGTTCTACCTCCGAGGAGGCCCTCGCCAAAACCCAAGCTCTCGCTTTGCGAGTTCTGGCGGACCGGCTTGAGCATGGTGAAGGCGCGCCTGAATTTGTCAGCATTTCCTTTGCAGCTGCATGAGCCAATGGCCATCCGCTAAAGCTAAGCGTGTTCTCGCCGGGCTTCTTCGTCTCGGCTGGATAATCAAGCGAGAGTCCAGTTCTCACAAGATTCTTTCACGCCCCGGCCATCCCGATGTCGTATTTGCCTTTCATGACAAAGATGAGATTGGTCCCAAGATGTTGGCCCGAATTGCTAAACACACCGGACTCAAGCCCGAAGATTTGTAGCTGGAACCTTGAAGCTCAGCGATCAACTCTGCCTGAACTGACGCGCTCGACAGGTGGTCTCCCGGCGAGCAAAAGATATGAGTACAAGGCAAGTCCGGTAATCGCGCCGATGCCGTATTTTATTTTTGGACTAATCGGCGCGGGCGAGATGAATCCTTCGATCGTGCCGGCCACCACCAGCAACACCGCCACACCCATCATCAAACGAATGGCGTCCTTGCCGCGGCTCTTGAGTGCGTCAGCGCGCGACAAATCGCCAGGCATAATGAGTGCGCTGCCGATCAAGAGTCCGGCGCCGCCGGCGATGAAGATGCATGAGAGCTCGATTACGCCGTGGCCCACCATGAAAGTCAGTAAGTCGTTGCCAAAGCCCGCGCGATAGGTTAACGCCAGCACCGATGCGATCGTCGCTCCGTTGAATGCCAGGTAAAACAACGTGCCGACGCCAAACAACGCGCCGAAAGCGAACGTGTAGATCGTTACCTGAATGTTGTGCGTGAAAATTGAACTGGCGCCAACCTGGTTCGCTTGGTTCAGATCCTCCCACCAGTGCGTTTTTGTTTCGATGTAGACTTCGCGAAACGCCGGCGGCACGCCCAACAACTCCGAAAACTCCGGATCGTATTTGGTCCCCAGGAAGCCAATCACAGAGAACAAAGCAAACACGCTGAACGACGCCATCGTGTAGCGCCAGGTGCGGCGAAACGCCTGCGGGAAATCCTGCGTGAAAAAGTTTTTGATGCGCGAGCCACCCTCCGCGTCGGCCTGATAGATCCGGCCGTGCGCGCGAATGACCAGGCTGTTTAGATAGTTGATGAGACGAGGATCGCGCGACTCAGCGCGAGCCACCGCCAGGTCTGATGAAGTGCGGCGATAGATCTTGCCCAACTCGCGCACTTCCTCACGATGCAGTTTGTGAAGCGATCGACGATCAAATAGCTGGAGCAGATCTTCCAGCCGCTGCCACGCCGTCTTATGCTTTTCGATGAAGTGGTCCTGGGCCATGTTTCAATTGCGGATAGCAGATTGCGGATTGCTGATTTTGGTTCAGCGGCAACTTGAATCAGATGTTAAGCTAAAAGCCGGATGGATAACACTCAAATCAGCAATCCGCAATCAGCAATCCGCAATCTGGTGGAGTGTGTACCAAACTTCAGCGAAGGGCGCAAGACTGAAACGGTCGCTCGGCTGGCTGACGCGATCTCCTCCGTGCCGACTGCCTGCGTGCTCGATCGGCATATCGATCCGGATCACAACCGTTCGGTGATCACTTTCGTCGCCGCGCCGGAGTTTGTTGTCGAAGCCGCGGTGCGCGCAGTTGGCCTGGCGGCGGAACTGATCGACATGCGGGAGCACCGCGGCGTACATCCGCGGCTCGGCGCCACCGACGTGTTGCCGTTTATTCCGATCAGCGGAGTGACGATGGAAGATTGTGTAAAGCTTGCGCACGCCGCCGGGGAACGCATCGCCCGCGAGCTCGCGATTCCGGTCTTTTTTTACGAACGAGCGGCGCTCAAACCTGAACGGGTGAATTTGGAAGACGTGCGGCGTGGTGCACTCGAGTTATTGCGCGAACAGATCGCGAGCGAGCCGAGTCGGGCGCCGGATGTTGGCCCGCTCGCGGTTCATGAAAGTGCGGGCGCAATTGCCGTTGGGGTCAGGCCCTTTCTGATCGCTTTCAATGTGAATCTCAACACGAAGGACGTCGCGGTCGCGCGCGCGATCGCGGGGGTTGTGAGGGCGCGCTCGGGTGGTTTGCCTTTTGTGAAGGCACTCGGGTTTGAGTTAGCGTCACGCGGACTGGCGCAGGTTTCCATGAACCTCGTGAACTACGAAGCCACCGGCATGGCCCAGGCCTATGACGCAGTTAAGAATGAAGCGGCGCAATTGGGTATCGACGTTTTCAGCACTGAAATTGTGGGGCTGGTTCCGGAAAAGGCTTTGGACCGAGACGCGGAATATTTTAAGAAACTGGAAAACCTGACAGCGGATAAGATTTTGGAGAACCGACTGCGGTTATGTGAGTGACCTAACGAACGCGGCTTTGCCGCCACCGTGCGGTAAGGCTGTGCCTTTCCGATCACACCCCATTATTTTCTTCTGAGGCTATGCCTCAGAAAGAGCGGGAGGCGCAGCCTCCTTGATCATAAGGCGTTCCTGGCCGGTAAGGCAGAGCCTTACCGCACTGCGCGGCGGCGAAGCCGCAGTTAGGATCCAAGCTTGATTATGTCCCTCCGCAGGCGTGCGTGTTTCTGCATCAGCTTCAAATAGCGGCTCTCGTCCGCCCCGGATTTCGCGCGGATAATGCTCACAAGAGCGCGCTTTTCAGCGTCGCTCCATTCGCGCAGGTCTTTAACTAAGGACAATGCGACGGCG
>JANLYZ010000326.1:0-5830 GCA_031365905.1 Chloracidobacterium sp.
GGCGGACACGATCGTTGGCGTCCTGCGGCTGGTCTCTTTCGCAATTCTTGCTTATCTCCTGGTACGCGCCCTCAACGCGCTAATTTTTGATCTGGTCTTTCGTTTTCGGCGGGGGTTTGAAGCGCCGACGCTCGTCCGAAATATCTTTTCCATCATCGCTTTTACCGCCTTGTTCTTTCTCATCTTCACGCTCATATTTCCAGACGCCAATCTGGGCGCGGTATTCACGACATCTGCGATTTTTGGCGTGATTCTCGGTCTGGCGCTGCAAGATACTTTGGGTAACTTTTTTGCCGGCATATCGCTACAGGCCGACCGGCCATTTCAGGTTGGCGACGTGATCACGGTGGGCATGCAGCGGCATACTGGAGTGGTGGAGGAAATCAGCTGGCGCGCCGTCAAGATTCGTACCTTCCAGAATCACATCGTCCTGATCAGCAACGCCACCGCGGCGAAAGAGCCGATAGAAGTTGGCCCGCGCGATAACCTGAACGCTCGGATCGTTTTCTTCAATACACTTTTTACAGACTCGCCCGCGAAGACGATTCACGTCGTGCGAGAGGCGGTGCGGGAAGCCGATAACGTTTCGCCAAAAGTCACGCCTATCGTTCGCATCCGCAATATTGGCGACAGCGGGCTCGAGTATGAAGTCAAGTACTGGCTCCAAGACTACGCGAAATACAACGATACCGACGCCTTAGTGCGACAGCGAATCTGGTATGCATTCCGACGCGCCGGCCTGACCTTCGCCTATCCGACGCGAACGATGCTTGTAGAACGAAGGTCGAAGACACCGGACAGTGACGGCGGTGCGATCGTCGAACGGCTTGGGGCGGTCGATATCTTCGCGCCGTTGTCGGCTGAGGAGACAACGATGCTGGCCAAAGCCTCGACCAGCCATGTTTTTGCTCCCGGCGAAACCGTAATACGCGCCGGCGATCCGGGGTCGTCAATGTTCGTCGTTCACAACGGCCGAGTCAGTGTGCAGGTGAGCGAAAACGGACGGGCGCGCACAGTTGCCACCCTGAGTGAAGGGGCCTTCTTTGGTGAGATGGCACTGTTCACAGGTGAACCACGCACCGCAAACATCGTGGCCATCGAGGAGACTGAGGTGCTCGAAATCGGACACGCCGCGATGAAGCAGGTCTTCGATACCAATCCCGACCTGGTTGAGTCTCTGAGCCACATAATCGCCGAACGTCGCCAGGGCCTTGCTGCGAGCGAAGACCTCTCGGCCGCAGATGAAGATCAATCCGCCGGGCTTCTGGCTTCCATCAAAAGGTTTTTCGGCCTCAAATAAGCTCCATTACTTTCGGGCCGGCTCGCAAACTACTTCCAGAAGAGGCTTGTCACCCCAATGAATTCTTAGTATTTCTACACAATTTGGGGAACTTGACAGGCCTAGACTCAAATATTATTATTGCCACACGCTCACAAGGGACGGGTGGGTTTCGATCCTTCTGCGGAGCGTAAAGTAATTTAAGGAGGAGAAGTAAGATGACTATTGTTCGCTATGACCCTTTTCGGGATCTGCGCAGTTTGCAGGAAGAGGTGAACCGGCTCTTTTCGACAAACCTGACTCGAGGTTTCGGCGAAGAGGGTATCGGTGCCGGTGCCTGGAACCCCAGCGTGGATATCTATGAGAACAAGGAACACATTGTGCTCGAAGCCGAGCTTCCCGGAATGAAGCGCGAAGATTTCGAGTTGTCAGTCGAGAACAACGTGATCACGCTGCGTGGGGAGCGCCAATTCGAAAAGAAGGACGAATCTGATAACTACCACCGGGTGGAGCGCTCCTACGGATCTTTCACGCGGTCATTCACCTTGCCGCAAACCGTTTCCGCGGACGGCGCAACTGCCGAATATCGCAATGGCGTCTTGCGCGTGACGCTGCCGAAACGCGAAGAGACGAAGGCGAGACGGATTGAAATTGCCGGCGAGTCAAACACGACTTCGCCAAAGACGATTGAGGCCAAGGCCGAGACTGGCGAGAAGTCGAAAGCTGCCGGCAGTCAGTAAGCCGTCACAGGTTGATCTAAGGTTAACGAGCGGGGCCCGGGTTCGGAATAAGTGGACCCTGGCCCCGATAAACATCACGAGCGAGACTAGTTAGAAAACACCTTATGCGTTTAGATAAGTTTACTCTTCGAGGACAGGAAGCCATCCAGTCGGCCATCGAACTCGCCGAGCGAAATCAAAATCAGCAAGTCGAACCGGAGCACCTGCTCGCAGTAATGCTTGAGCAGCCGGAAGGCATTGTGCGACCTATCCTGGGGAAACTTGGCGTGAATGTTCAGGTCGTGCTTAACGATGTTCAGGCAGCGATTGCTCGCTTTCCACGCGTCGAGGGTGGGCAACAGTATTTCAGTCCGCGCCTTAGTCAGATTTTCACCGCCACTCAAAAGCACGCCGACAAAATGCAGGACGAGTTTAACTCGACTGAGCATCTGCTGTTGGCGGTCGTGAATGAGAAGGACGGCGAGGCCGGCAAGATTCTGCGCCAGCACGGCATGAAGCGCGACGATCTGCTGAAAGTGATCGAGCAGATGCGCGGCGGTTCTCGCATTACGGATCAAAACGCCGAACAGAATTACCAGGCGCTGTCGAAGTATGCGCGTGACCTGACGGAATTAGCGCGCAAAGGCAAACTTGATCCGGTGATTGGTCGCGACGATGAAATTCGACGCACCATTCAAGTCCTTTCGCGGCGCACAAAGAACAACCCGGTGCTTATCGGTGAGCCTGGCGTGGGCAAGACAGCGATCGTTGAAGGACTGGCGCAACGCATCGTATCTGGTGACGTTCCCGAGACGCTCAGGAACAAGCGGCTGGTCGGACTCGACCTCGGTTCGATGCTGGCCGGTGCGAAGTATCGTGGTGAGTTTGAAGATCGGCTTAAGGCCGTGCTGAAAGAAATTGAAAACGCCCAAGGACAGATCATTCTGTTCATCGATGAGCTTCATACGCTGGTCGGGGCCGGCGCGGCTGAAGGTGCAATCGATGCTTCAAACATGCTGAAGCCGTCGCTGGCGCGTGGCGAACTGCGGTGCGTTGGCGCCACCACGCTGAACGAGTACAAGAAGTACATTGAAAAAGATGCCGCGCTCGAGCGTCGCTTTCAACAGGTCTACGTTGGCGAACCGAGCGTGGAAGACACGATCGCGATTCTGCGTGGACTCAAAGAGAAGTATGAAGTCCATCACGGCGTTCGCATCAAGGATTCAGCGATCGTCGCCGCGGCCACGCTGTCAAATCGTTACATCACGGATCGTTTTCTCCCGGACAAAGCGATTGACTTGATCGATGAGGCAGCTTCGCGTCTCCGAATTGAGATCGATTCGCTGCCGCAGGAGATCGATCAACTTGAACGCGAGATTCTCCAGTTGGAGATCGAGCGGCAGGCATTGCAGCGCGAGGAAGACGAAAGATCAAAGGTCCGGCTGCAAGAAATCGAAAAGCGAATTGCCGATCTCCAGGAGAAATCTTCGGGGATGAAGGCGAAATGGCAGTCGGAGAAAGAAGCAATTGAACGCATGCGCACGGCGAAGGCCGAACTGGAACAGCTCAAGCTGCAACTCGATCAAGTCCGTAACGCCGGCGACCTGGCGCGCGCTTCTGAAATCCAGTATGGCCAGATTCCGGAGTTGGAACGCCGTTTCGCTGCCGAGCAGGAGCAGCTTGCGGCACTACAAACTGACGGCGTGATGCTCAAAGAGGAAGTTGACGAAGAGGACGTTGCCGAAGTGGTTGCCAAGTGGACTGGCATTCCAGTCTCCAAAATGCTTGAAGGTGAAATGCAAAAGCTGGTCACGATGGAGGAGCGCCTCAGCAAGCGAGTGATCGGACAGGCCGAAGCATTGAAAGCAGTTGCCGATGCGGTACGGCGCGCGCGCGCCGGGCTTCAGGATCCGAATCGGCCGGTCGGCTCCTTCATTTTTCTTGGTCCCACGGGTGTAGGTAAAACTGAAACAGCGCGCGCGCTCGCTGAGTTTTTGTTTGACGATGAACACGCGATGATCCGGCTCGACATGTCTGAATACATGGAGAAGCATGCGGTCGCGCGCATGATCGGCGCGCCGCCCGGCTATGTGGGTTACGAAGAGGGCGGGCAACTTACGGAGGCAATTCGGCGCCGACCGTACGCGGTAGTGTTGTTTGACGAGATCGAGAAGGCACACCCGGACGTGTTCAATGTGTTGCTTCAGATTCTTGACGACGGGCGGTTGACGGATGCGAAGGGCCGGCTGGTCGACTTCAAGAACACGGTTTTGATCATGACTTCCAATCTCGGCTCGCGCGAGATTCAGGATGCCGGCGGTGACGCGCATGAAGTACGCGAGGCGGTGTTGCAGGAATTGCGCGACCACTTCAAGCCGGAGTTTCTGAATCGCGTTGACGACATAGTCATTTTCCATCAACTCTCGCGCGAACAAATCGGCCAGATTATCGACGTGCAGTTGGAGCGTTTGTTCGGGATGCTTGCGGAGAGAAATATCCAGTTGGTGTTGGACGACTCGGCGCGTCAACTGCTGGCGCGCGAAGGTTACGATCCAAATTACGGCGCTCGGCCGCTGAAGCGCGCGATTCAAACGTTGATACAGAATCCGCTGGCAGTAAAACTGTTGAGCGGCGAAGTTCTGCCGGGTCACACGGTGAAGGCATCGGCAAATGGCGACCAGATGGACTTGAAAGTGGACGTCGCAGCGGCGGCGGCTTGACGTTTGTCAGAACCACCTGCGTGAGCGGGTGGCGGTTAGGTTCGCCATACCACCACCCGCTTACGCAGGTGGTTCTGACAAGACACGAGGACTAGTTATGGCACAGTGGAACCCCTTGCACGACCTGGTGTCGTTGCAGGATCGAATGAACCGGTTATTTGAAGATGCGTCGCAGCGGCGCGCAACTGAAGCGAGCGCGAGCGACGAGGTTGAAGGCGCAGACTGGTACCCCGCGGCTGACGTCTGGGAGAAGGATGGGGCCTACACGGTCGCTGTTGATTTGCCCGGCATCGATCGGGCGACGCTTGATATCAGCATTGACGACAATCGGCTGACAATAAGAGGCGAGCGAGGCGAGCAGGATGTGACGCGACATCGGGGCGAATGTCCGCGCGGCAAATTTCTGAGGACGTTTAGCGTCCCGGCTGCCGTCGATCAAAACAATATCCGAGCCGACTACAAGGATGGTGTGCTTCAGGTTCACCTTCCCACGCAGGCCGAACGGAAAGCGCAGCGAGTGGAGATCAAGGTTTCGTAAAAAGGAATTGCATGGCCAGGGATTTATTCGGTAGGGATTACAAACGCAAGCGGGACGATGAGCCGGAGATTCGCGTCACCGATCGACGCCGGATCTTTGTAGACGAAGAGAACCCTGATCGCGATCCCGTGGCGGAGTCTTCCAGTCTGAAGCCCAGCTACGTGGAAGAGCTGGAAGCGCGCACGAAAGCTGCTGAACAAAAGACGCTGGAAGTGCAGGCGCGTTTTGAACAGTTGCGGAAGCAACTGCAAGGTGAAACTGACGAGACGCGGCAGCGTTTGAACCGCGCGGCGGACGAGCGCGCCGAGCGCGAGAAGGCCAACTTCATCGCCGCATTGTTACCGGTGCTCGACAATCTCAACCGAGCAACCGGTGCCGCCGAGAGCGGCAGTTCGTCAGAAGTAATCGCCGAGGGCGTACGGCAAACGGCGTCGAGTTTTGAAAGCGCGCTGGCTGCGGCGGGAGTTGAGCCAATCGATGCTGTCGGTGAAATGTTTGATCCCGAATTGCACGATGCGGTTGAGACGAGCGAGGGCGAGCCGGAAGATGAGGGCAGGGTTATTGATCAATACAC
>JANLYZ010000358.1:0-3081 GCA_031365905.1 Chloracidobacterium sp.
CGTTTGCCTGATTACCGAAAACTCCCCGCGGACGTGCGGCCAGGCGAAGTTCTGGCGTTGTTGAATTCCGGCGCGTACTCGCTGGCGCAGATGTTTCACTACAACGGCCGCCCGCTGCCGGCGGCAGTGATGATTGATGACGACGGTGAGGCACAACTGATCCGGCGAAGGGATACGTATGAGGATTTGATCACGAACGATGTTTGGTGAGGGCCGGGTTTGCTTTTGAATCGGAATGATTTGCAATTGGCTTATGGCGGTTTCTTAATGCCAGATTCAAGATTCAAGATTGTAATCTTGAAATTTGGAGTCTTGAAATTTGGAGTCTTGAATTTGGAATCTTGAATTCAACGAATAAGTAAGGAGTCTCCCGCATGAAATACAAACGCTTCGAAGACCTGTCAGTTTGGAACGCCGCAATCGATCTGGCCGTTGCAATCTACGCCCTCACCGCGAAACCCGAATTCGCTCCCCACCACAGTCTCAGCGATCAGCTCGAACGCGCCGCAGTCTCAGTCTCCAACAACATCGCCGAAGGATTCGAACGTGGCACCAACAAGGAGTTGCTAATGTTCCTTTACATTTCGCGCGGTTCTGCCGGTGAGACTCGTTCAATGCTTTGTTTACTCGAGCATCTGCCGTGGTCTGGCAACTTGATTGGGGAGGCTCAGGCTGCAAAACTGAAAGCGGAAAGTTGTTCCAGGCAATTGAAGGCCTGGATTCAGTCGCTCCAGGATTCCGATCTTAAAGGCGAACGCTACGTTAATGAGAAAACGAGGCGAACAGATGAAGACGCCAGTCAGCGAGAAGAGTTCCTCGCGGAACTCGATGCGATCAATAATGCGCCGCGCGCGACCAACAACTGAGAATTCGAATTCAGCAACCAGATGACATCCCTACCGAAACACCCCGAGCTCATTCGCGGTCTTACATTAGTCGCCGCCATCTCCGTCGTCGTCGGTAACGTCATCGGCACCGGCGTCTTCCTTAAAGCGCGCGTGATGACGTGCAACGTCGGCACGCCGAAGATGGTTCTATTTGTTTACGTGATCGCCGGATTGCTTTCGCTGGCCGGCGCGCTTAGTTACGCCGAACTCGCGGCGATGATGCCAAAGGCGGGCGGCGAGTATGTCTTCATGCGTGAGGCCTACGGACGACCGTGGGGATTTCTCTTTGGCTGGATGTCGTTCTTCATCGGCAAGGCCGGTTCGCAGGCCGCGCTCGGTGTGCAGTTCGCACTCTTCCTGAACATCATGATCGGCGGCACGCTCACCGGCGCCTTTTTTTCCACGACCCTCTTTGGTCATCCGGTTCCTTTCGGAAAACTTCAAGTCGTCGCTCTCGCATCGATTCTTATCGTTACTGGAATTAATTGCCTGGCGGTCAGGGTCAGCGGTGGCGTCGCAACCTTTTTGTCTGGAATCAAGATCGCGCTCGTGTTGCTTGTGGGCATCGGCGCGTTTCTGTTTGCGCGCAGCGCTGACTGGTCGCATCTGTTAATGAGTAACGTCGGCGGCACCTGTGAAGGCGTCAGCGCGGCAGCGCGATTTGGCTTCGGCGGTTTCATCGCCGCGATGCTCGGCGCGCTGTGGGCGTATGACGGCTGGAACAATGTCACGCTGGTTGCCGGTGAAGTTCAGAACCCTGGACGAAATCTGCCGCGCGCGCTCATCGGCGGCACGATTCTGATCATGGCGCTCTACCTGCTCGCGAACGTTGCATACTTCTACACGCTTTCGCCAACAGATATCGCGAGCATCTCAACCCAGTCGTCAGTTGCGACCGAGGTTGCGAAACAGTTTCTCGGCCCACTCGCGATCAGTTTCATCGCCGCGGCTCTTTTGTCTTCAACCTTCGGCACACTTCATACTTCAATACTGACCGGCGCGCGCGTACCTTACGCGATGGCGCGCGATGGTTTGTTCCCGCGCAGCTTGTCTAAGGTTTCGCCGCGCACGCATGTTCCCACCGGCGCGCTGGTCATACAGGCGGTCTGGGCCTGCATACTCGTCCTCATGTTCTCGTCGTCATTCGACATCCTGACGGACTACGCGATTTTCGGTCTCTGGATTTTTTATGGACTGGTGACGGCAGGCGTGTTTATTCTGCGACGCAAAATGCCGGACGCTGAACGTCCCTATCGCGCCTGGGGCTATCCAGTTGTTCCGATACTTTTCTTGTTAGCTACGGCCTTGATACTGGGAACTACATTGCTTGGGGTTCGTGATGACGCCGCGAACGGTGTGGGGTTGATCATGCATGGCCAGTTGCTCTCCGGTTTGGGAATTCTAGCGCGCAATCCCCCGCTCGCCGGGAGCGCCTTGATCCTGATGGGGCTGCCTGTCTATTGGATCTGGTCGCGATTGTATCCGGAAGAAAAGGTGTAGCACGGCATTCCCGTATGACCTTGGTTTTGTACCGAAGACGCGTATAGCTAAGGTAGCTTCATGATTCAACTCCATCCGGAAATTCTCAAGGAGAATGGTAAGAACGAATTCGTCGTTCTGCCCTACGCGGAGTTTACTGCCCTTCGTGAGTTACTGGATGACTACGAAGACCTCCTCGATCTACGCGCCGCTAAAAAACTCGAACACGCCGAACCTTCCGTTCCTCTAACCGAAGTCAAGAATGAGTTGGGATTATAGACGGCGGCGGCCCGCCTAACGTCCTCGCGCTTCCAGCGCCTCGCGCGCGATCTCTTTGTCGTCAAAATGGAAAACTTCGCGCCCGATGATCTGATAATCTTCGTGGCCCTTGCCCGCAATCAACACCAGATCATTACTGCGCGCTTCTGAAATCGCCTGATGAATCGCCTCGCGCCGGTCTGCAATTTTTCGATAAGGCTTGCCCGTCTTTTGAATCCCTACTTCCACCGCCTCCAGTATCTTTTCCGGGTCTTCCGTGCGTGGATTGTCGGAAGTCAGAATCACTACATCACTGAAACTGCCTGCCGCCTCGCCCATCGGCGCGCGCTTTGAACCGTCGCGATCACCGCCACAACCAAACACCGTAATAATTTTTCCCTTCGTCACCTCGCGCGCCGTGCGCAGTACATTTAGTAATGCATCGTCGCTGTGCGCG
>JANLYZ010000380.1:0-3232 GCA_031365905.1 Chloracidobacterium sp.
ACGGCTCCCAGAGTTCGATGCGGTTGCCTTCGGGATCCATAATCCACCCAAACTTCCCGTATTCGTGTTCTTCAGTTCGCTCATCCACATTGACACCTTCGCTGCGTAACGCTTCGAGCAGCGCCGCGAGATTTTCAACGCGATAGTTGATCATAAAAGGAGCGGTGCTTGGATCGAAATACTTCGTGTCGCTCGGAAACAAAGACCAAGCTGTCTGCGCCTTCTGTCGTTCGGCTTCAGTTTCGGGACATTGGAAAGCCACGCCGCCGTAAGTGTCAGGCTCCAGACCCAAATGTTTCTTATACCAAGCGCGCAGCGTCTCTGGATCTTTTGCCTTAATAAAGATGCCACCAATACCGACTACTCGTTTCATGATTCGCTTGCCTCCCGTGATTGTGATTTCGTTTCTCTGCGCTGTCTTTGCGGTCTCTGCATCTCGACGGTGATTGTATGCCCAACTATTTCACCGCTGAGTCGCAGAGAACGCTGAGGGTACGCCGAGGAAACTCAAAAATGTTTGCTCTATATGCTGAATGATGATATTAGCACCTCGCAATAACGTCTGACTTAACGCACAAGGTATAGAGACATGCCAAACAACGTCAAGCACTTTGCGGTTCATGCAGACGACGTCAACCGCGCGCGCAAATTCTATGAGCAGGCTTTCGGCTGGCAGTTTACCGCGTGGGGGCCGCCCGGGTTTTTCCTGATTAGAACTGGAACCGACGCGGACCCTGGCGTCCAAGGCGCATTGCAGGGTCGGCGCGAGGTAGTCGCCGGCAAACCGACTTACGGTTTTGAGTGTACGCTTGGCGTTGCCGACATCGACGAGACGATCAAGGTCGTCGCAGCGAGCGGCGGCAAGATCGTCATGCCGAAGTTTCACATTCCCGCCGTCGGCACGCTTATCTTCTTCGAAGACACGGAAGGCAACGTGGTCGGCGCAATGCAGTATGAAGAAGGCCACGCCTAGGCCGGAGCTTTGCTGTCGGTCCCGCGCGGCAGCGCATTCATTAGTGGCTTCGGTATTAGCCTTTACGCACGGTCAAGTAGTTCAGAGTTCAAACTTCAGTTTGTTCTTTGCTGACCGGCAAGCTAAAGCATGAACTCTCGACCACCAGCCCCTAGCGCCTGAGCTACTACGTTACTGTTTGCGCGAAGTCTCCGGGCGTGATTAACGTTCCCGCGATCACGTCCGTGGGATACTTCCGGAAGAATTGCACACTCGGATGCATTCTCATGTCTTCGTCTTCAACTACAACTTCATAATAAACGCTGCGCCTGTCAGGCTTGCCGCCAGTCAGTGAAACTGCTTCGTGCGCGGCAACCGTGGCGTCAAGAAAGACTGCGGTTGGTCCCGCAATCGGAATCTTTGCTGCTCCAACCGGGCACTTAAAAACGCGGACGCGAATCCAGTGGCCGACAACGCCGCCGTTCATCACGGTCCAATCAATGAACCTGGCATCCTTAGGCGCCGAAAACAAGCCGCTGGACCGTGCGTTCGGAAAACTTGACGGCATTGGCGGGGGCGGCGGGCTCGCCGGTGGGGCGCCCATTCCGATTACGCTTCCACGAGTTGCGATACTCGAACTCTTTCTAACTGGCATTTGTCTCCTCCTGGCAAAGTGATTAATGCTCTGGATTCGAGCCTTGGGCAGGCGCGAGGTTATAATGAGAATTCAGACAATGCAATCCTGACTGAGGAGTATTGATGACTTCCGATAAGACTTCGCAATTACCCGAGCGCTTGAAATTCACCGGCCGCATTCTTTTTCTAACCGACGACACTTCTCTTATCCGTCAACAACTGGAAGCTGAAGGCGATGAGCCGGAGCGGCTGGAAGCAGAACTCGCCGGGCGTCTCCTCAATGACGACCTGCCTTTGATGAGCAACATCTCGACTGATGAGATCACGCCCGGTTGGGTTTGCTTTTACTACGATGAAACGCTGGGCCAGTACGTTTACGTTGGCATGCGCGAAGCAGCCGTGAAAAAAGATGAGGTGAAGAATGGCGGCTTCGCGGTAGTCGTCTCCGGATTATCGAAGGGCTGCGGCTCGTCTCGCGAGACGGCGCCTTACGCTGAAAAGGCCGCAGGGATTCAACTCGTCATCGCCAACAGCATCGAAAAAATCTACGGACAGAACTCGCAAAACATCGGGCTGCTTACGTCGACGGATTTTAGCTTGATTGCTCGCATCCGGCGCGGCGAGGAGATTCCACTCAGCGAGTTCACCGCCGGTCTCGATCCGATTTCAAGCGACATAGTCGAATACGGCGGGCTTTTCAACTACAACAAAGCGCGCGTGGCCGGCGAAGTGACGCCGCCCGCATTGTCAGAACCACCTGCGTCAGCGGGTGGCTCAGTCAAGAGACCACGTCCCATGACTATCGTTGAAAAGATCATCGCGCGCCATGCGTTTGTGCGCGCCGGTGAAGTTGGCGTGGCCGCAGTGAAACCGGGCGATGCGTTGTTTGCCGTCGCGGACGTGCGCTTCTCCCATGAGTATGTAACGCCGATGGCGGAGTCGCTTTTAAAACAGGCGCTGGGCTCGGACGCGCGCGTGACGGAGCCGGAATCAGTTTTTGCGTTTCGCGATCATCTGACTTTCCTGAGCAAGGTGATGCCCGCGAAGCATCGCGAGATGGGACTGCTGGAAAAGGCCGACGGACTCGCTACCACGCAGGCGGAATTCACGGCGAAGCAGGGCATCCGGCTCTATGGTGAAAATCCTGAAGGCGGCTCGGAGGCGATCTGCCACAACGCGGTTGTCGAAGACCTGGCGCTGCCCGGACAGATTGTTATCGGTACCGACTCGCACACCTGCATGGCCGGCGTGCTTGGCTGTTTTGCGTTTGGTGTTGGCTCAACGGACATGGCGAATGCGTGGTTTGCGAAAGACATTCGCATCAAGGTGCCGGAGACGGTGCGTTACGTTTTGAAGGGCCGGAAGCGCGGCGACGTCGCGGCGAAAGATGTGATGCTGGTCATTCTCGCGAGCGACTACATGAAGACGAGCAAAGGCATCGGCAAAGTGCTGGAGTTTGCCGGCGAGGATCTCAAAAACTGGCCAATGGATGAACGCGCCACGCTGACTAATATGTCAGTCGAAGCCGGCGGAACGACCGGCATCATCGAGCCTGATGAATCGACGCTCGATTACATTGTGAAAATGCGCGGGCTTGATCCGGAAGAGGTGCGCAAGGGATTCACCTACAGCGATCCGGATGCG
>JANLYZ010000405.1:0-2371 GCA_031365905.1 Chloracidobacterium sp.
GCGCGGCAATACTGGCTAATTTGTCGTTCCTCAGAACCGCAGGTGGGACAATACATAGTGCTGGGTTATACGGCTGGGTTGTGGACGAAGTTCCTCTTCACTAAACCGCCAAGCGGTTGAATCTACCTTTACGTCGCGCCGCCGCTCACGGCGGGCAGGATCGTAATCTCGCAATTGTCCGGCAGCGGTGTTTCGAGCAGTTGCTTGCGCCGCACGTTGTCGTCATTGAGAAAAATATTTACATGTTGCCGGAGGTGCCCCTGTTCATTCAGCACACGATCGCGCAAGCCAACGTGTCGGCGCCACAAACTCTCAAGCGCTTCCCCGACAGTTGCTGCCGGAGCGTCTACCACGATCTGGCTCTGGCCATTCGTGAAGTCAGTTAGGAATCCGGTGACGTTGAAAGTGATCATGTGTAACGCAAGCTGCTACCCCACGCGGGGGCCCCGTTTAGCTTGCCCGCAAACTAAAGTTTGCGCTACGGCAAGATGCCATCGGGCACCATCCAGGGATGCATCTCAATCGCCAGCCGTCCCGCCTGGACCGCTGGATCAGTTTCAGCGAGCGTCTTTGCTTCCGCAAGCGACGCGACCTTGAAAACGAAGATGCCACGCAGCGTCGTGTCGTCGCCGAAAGGGCCGGCAACCACCAGCTTTTTCATCTGCGCCAAACGATTAATATTTGCCAAATGCGCTTTCTGCAACTCGGCAGTCGCCGGAGTTTGTTCCGGCGTCCATTTTGTCCCGCGCGTCAAGAAGCCAAGATAAGCCGTCGTCATCTGCAGCGGCGCAGCCGGTTTCTTCATTACGTCTTCCGACCACCAGGGATGCATCTCGGCTTTGAAGAAGCCGGCCTTCACTGCCGGGTCCGCTTCGGTCCACTCAAGAGCCTCCGCGGCAGACTTCGCGCGTAGTACAAAAATGCCGGCGATGTCGCTATCGTCGCCCAGTGGGCCCGCGATCACAGCTTTTCCGGTTTCCAGCAACGACATTACATTCGCGATATGCGCTGCCAACAAATCCTTGGACATGCCGGCGGCGTCGTACTTCGGGCCATGCTTCAAGAGCGCCATATGAAACTCGATCAGCTTGTGTTCCTTGTTGTCCTGCGCAGAGACAACCGCCGTGATTGAAATAAGCGACAGACCGACTAAGAAAGTTACGAGAACATTTTTCATCTGGTTTTTTTCCTGCTCTGATTTGTCGTTGTTGTGGGGATTTTACTGCACTTGCGCTGCCTTCACACAAACGACCGGCGGCAAACTTTCGAGAATCGCATTCCACGATGCGCCGCTATCGGCCGACCCAAACAGCTTCCCGCTGCGTGTGCCAAAATAAATTCCGGTAGGCTGCAAACTATCTGCCGACAGTCCGTCGCGTAAGACTGTCTCCATCGCGTTCTCCTGCGGTAAACCATTGCCCACCGCGTCCCACGATGCACCCGCGTTCTTCGTGCGATAGAGCCGCAACTTCCCTTCAGGCGTGCAACGAAATTCGTCCGACTCCAGCGGGATGATGTAGACGTCGGCGCTGTTCGGATCAACTTCCATCGCGAACCCGAAATCCGAGGGGACGCCGTTGGCGATGTCGGTCCACGAGTCGCCGCCATTCTCGCTCTTGTAAAGTCCCCAATGGTTCTGCAAAAACATGCGCTCGGGATTGTCCGGATGACTGGCGATCTTGTGAACGCACTGTCCCCACTCCGGATACTGCTGGCCTTCGGGCAGAAACTGCGCGCGCACGCCCTGATTGCGCGGCTGCCAATTCTCGCCGCCGTCGTCAGTGCGATAGACGCCGCCAGTCGAGATGGCAATGAACATACGTTTGCTGTTTGACGGATCGGGCAGAATCGTATGCAGGCATAGACCACCGCCACCCGGCTGCCATTGCGAACGATGCGGATGATCGTAGAGGCCTTTTACGAGCGCCCAGCTCGTGCCGGCGTCAGTCGACTTGAACAGCGCCGCCGGCTCAACACCGCAATACAAAGTGTCCGGCTCATCCGGATGTCCCATCGCAATCTGCCAGATCTGTTTCACTGCCGAATCCGATCCTTCGGGAAATTTCACGCCGTAAGTCTCCGGCTCAGTCCACGTTTTTCCAAAGTCGTCTGACGAACTCAAATACGAACCCCAGAAAGAACTGTTCACTGCCGCCCAAAGTCGTTGGCGACCGTTGCGATCGTCGTAGGCGAGCGCATAGATCGCGCGGCCGGGGAAGTAGGGACCACCAACGTCCCACTTTTGGCGCTGCTTGTCTGAACGAAGCACGAACGCGCCTTTCATTGTTCCGGTAAGTAACAGCACATCGCCTGATGAAGCTTCAATGTGATTTGGTTTGGGCATTAAGAAAACTCCGAAAGTGAATTGTCT
>JANLYZ010000408.1:0-1911 GCA_031365905.1 Chloracidobacterium sp.
GGGCGGCCGGCGCATTCGGCTTATCCGGAGCAGGGCGAGTCCGCGATCGAAAAACTTTTGGACATTCTCGAAGCCATTCGCAGGAGCGAATGGCCGGTTGACGACGTGTTGGGTGAAACTACCTGCAACATCGGTGTGATTCGTGGCGGCACCCGACCGAATGTTGTTCCTGCGGAAGCTCATGCCGAGTTGCAACTCCGTCTGGTGAGCGCGGTTGCGCCAGTAAAAAAGATTCTTGAAGCTGCGATTGCCGGCCGGGCCGCGGTCGAATATCACTCAGAGCATGAACCGGTGAATCTGGAAACGATCGAAGCGATTGAGCAATGCGTAGTTCGTTTCACAACTGACATTCCTTATCTTTCAAATTGGGGCAGGCCGCTGCTGCTTGGTCCCGGATCTATTCTGAACGCGCACACTGAACACGAGTTCGTAAAGAAGCGAGAGCTTGAGCGAGCCGTTGGCATCTATGCGCAATTGGTGCGCGCGCTGCTCCGGAGAGATGTCGAGGTGCGGAAAGTAGTCGAAGGAGTCATGGGATGAAGCTGGCCTTGATTGGTTATGGCGCCATGGGCAAGCTCGTCGAAACTCTGTCGCGCGCTGCGGGCGACGAGATTGGATTGAGAGTAACATCGGCAGATGCTGCAAAAGATGCTGCGCAACTGGCTACCGCGCTCGGCGGTCATGAGATCGCGATAGACTTCTCGGTGTCTGCGGCGGTGCTCAGAAACATTGAGGCTTGCGCGCGCGCGGGCGTGCCATTGGTTGAAGGAACCACTGGCTGGATGGGGAACGAGGCGGAAGCACGGCGGTTGATTGAAGATCACCACGGCGCGCTCGTCTACGGCGCAAATTTTTCGATCGGCGTAAATGTCTTCTACCGGATTGTGTCAGAGGCGGCCAGGCTGATGAGCGGTTTCGAGCAGTATCAGGCATTCATGGAAGAGGAACACCACGCGCGCAAGCGTGATGCGCCGTCTGGTACAGCGCTAAAGCTGAAAGACCTGATGGCGGAACACATCAAGGCGGATATTCCCATCGCTTCGATACGAGCGGGTCATATTCCCGGCACGCATCGCGTCGGCTTTGACTCCGCAGCAGATCAGATCACGCTGACTCACATGGCCCGTTCACGCGAAGGGTTCGCTGCCGGCGCGCTACTGGCCGCGCGTTGGATTGTGGGCCGCAAGGGTGTTTATGAATTTTCCGAGGTTGTGAATGAAATTCTTAGAAGTGATGAGTGATGCCAGACTCGTCACTTATCACTTAGTTTGAGGTGCCTTTATGACAATGA
This sequence comes from Chloracidobacterium sp., assembly GCA_031365905.1. Lineage (GTDB taxonomy): Bacteria > Acidobacteriota > Blastocatellia > Pyrinomonadales > Pyrinomonadaceae > PSRF01. The sequence goes on from JANLYZ010000408.1 coordinate 1,292, forward strand.
AAGTTGATTGGATGCGCGGTTGTGCAACGGCCTTGGTTACTCCGTTCAAGGCTGACGGTGCCATTGACGAAGATCGTTTGCGCGCGCTCGTTGAGCGGCAGATAAACGGCGGCGTGCGTTTGCTTGTACCCTGCGGCACGACGGGCGAGAGCGCTACAATGACTGAGGATGAAGACAGGCGCGTCATCGCGATCACCATCGAAGTCGCACGCGGTCGCGCTCGTGTGATTGCCGGCACGGGCAGCAATGCAACCGCGTCGGCGATTGAGTATTCGCTCCGCGCGCGCGACCTCGGCGCCGATGCGATGCTGCAAGTCGCGCCCTGGTACAACAAGCCGACGCAGGAAGGTTTGTACGCACACTTCCGCGCGATCGCCGAAGCGATACCAGACACGCCCGTCATGCTTTACAACGTTCCCGGTCGCACTTCGTCAAACATCGCGGCACAAACAGTGCTGCGACTGGCGCGAGACTGCGAAAACATCGTGGCTGTGAAGGAAGCTTCAGGAAACCTGTCGCAGATCATGGAGATACTGCGTGAGCGTCCGGAAAACTTTTGCGTGTTATCAGGTGACGATGCCGTCACACTGCCGCTAATCGCGCTCGGCGCGGAAGGAATT
>JANLYZ010000437.1:0-8390 GCA_031365905.1 Chloracidobacterium sp.
GACCAAACGCTCCTTCAGCTGAGTGGTATAAGCAAAATTTGCCGGCGCAAAGCCAGCGGAAGACAAAGCGTGACTATGCTCCTGTTTCGGCTGGCGCTGGACCTTGCGTTTCATCCCGCGGCGCGCGCGCGCGCGTTTGCGCGACTGGCGTCCAGCTTTCACGGCTGGTTTCGGTGTTGATGTTGCAGGCTCCACGGCTGGCGAGGCAAGCGCCGGCGCGGCAACAACTGAAGAGGCCGCCTTAGGCGAATTCGCGCTGACGATTGGGGCCGGCGAGTCAGGCGTATTGGCGAGGCTTGAAACTGCTGACGAGCGATCGTTCAAATATTCGTCAGGACGATCGAGGAGTACCCAGTTGCTGTCGGGTTTGGGGTTAGTGTCCATCAACCAGCTTAAATTGACTATCGAGGAAAAAATCGGATCGCGCAACAACGGGCGCGCGGCGATCGGCTCAGGTACAGGCTGAATCGACTGCGGAGTCGGTGTCGGCAAGGGCGCTGGATTCGGAATCGGAGTAGGAGTTGGCGTCGGGATAGCCCCTCCGGGATCGCCGTCGAGTTGAATGTCACCGCTGACGCGCTTGCCGGGAACGGTTCCGGCGGTCAGGTAGTAGATGCGCTGGTCGGTCGTCGTCGTATCGAGACTGCGCCCGTAGAATTCAATGTAGTCGCTGCTGCCAAATTGTCCCGTGAGTTGATTCGTACTAATCGCTACTTCATTAGCGTCGACATACAAGCGCAGGTTTCTGATGTCAACGGTGGGATTGAAACCCGCGGCCACCATCTGCGGCTGGGTTACGCGATACCAACCGTCTTTCTTGATCGCAATCTTCAGCGCCGTCTGCCCGGCTATCGCCCATTGGTCCTGAAGCGTGCCGCCAGCAACCGCGGGCTGCAGCGCCTCTTCGGCTGGATAGTTTCTTACAAAGGTGTCTGTACTTTCGGTGGCGCTCAGGTTGGCAGTGCCGAGTTCAAACTCCGCAACGGGTTTGCCCTTGACCGGAGTGATAGCGCCATGACTTGCAGCGACGCCGTTAACATTCACCGACTCGATAAAGTAAGTTGCGCTCGCATTGCCGCCGCGATCAAACCAGGAAAAAGAATAACCACCGCGCCGCAGAGCAGGCGTGCCCGGAGCGAACAAGGCGCCGGGAATAATATCTCGATTAGCCCGCGTGCGCTGGCCGTCCTGAACACGATAGACGTTGAACCCGAGATTGTCCGCGACCGCGTTAATGCTCCAACGCAGCAGCACACCCGCTTTCGTCGCCGTCGCGCTGGCGGACGTCAGTTGCAGTTCACCTGCTTGCGAATCGACCTGGCGGGTTCTTACTTCAGCAGGCGCGGACTGGCGGGGTGACGCGAGCGCGAAGGCATAACTGGAGAGGACTACCGCAAAGGAAACGGATAATGCCAGCAGGCGTCGAGCCAGGCCCAGACGTTGGGAACAACACTTCATTGCAAGGCGATTTGGAATAGAGACTAATACACTCTGACAAATTACAATCGGGCATCAGGAGACGGGCTTTTATAACACATTTACGGCTTTGAACAGTAGGCGGGAGGGAGCGATTGCGGCTCAGCCGCCGCACCGTGCGGTAAGGCTCTGCCTTACCGTTGAGAGATCTTGATTTATCGGGAGCTGCGCCTCCGGTGTTCTGAGGCGAAGCCTCAGAAAGAAATAACATTGGCTTGACGGTAAGGCGAAGCCTTACCGCACTGTGCGGCGGCAAAGCCGCGTTGGTTGAGTAGCCAATAACCCGAAGGCACTAAAGCAAAAGTAGAAACGACAGAGGGGCGCTGGGAAGTTTCAATTTCGCAGCGCCCCTTTTCCTGCCTCCTGTTCCTGCTTCTACCGCGGGAAGCGATCGCGGAATTCACCCGACACGATGAACGCCTTGACCATATCAGCTTGTTCAAAGTTGCCGTTGAAGTCGTTCAACTTCTGCAGCCAGAAGGCGAATCCATTCGCGTCCGGATCGCGGCGCAGGTAGCCGAAGTATTCCATCATCACAAACGCTTCGTTGAACTTCGCGTTCAAGAACCGTTGGTTCTCCGCAATACTCCTGAGCGCATCGCCGCGTGTCATGGTTTGGTTGTTCAAGCCGCTGACCAGAGCATCTCTTTCAGCCGCAGTGAACGTGACACCCGTGTGCGATATCAACGCATCGACATAGTCGCTGCTCGATAGCCCGTCGTAAGCCGCATGGAAGGCCGCACGATTCACGAAGCTGTTTACAAACGCTTCCTTGTTCGCTTGCAGCGTCGCTTCCCAGCCTTCGTGGCCGACAACCACGCCCTGTCCCACCGTGCGCACGTCAGGCATGAAGGCGGCAAAGTTTGGTCGCGCTCCATAACTCGCGCGATAGAGTCCGTCAACCAAACCGCCCGTCTTCTGGAACTCTATCGACAGGAAGTAAGCCGCCGAAACATTCTCGCGACGACGCGCAACACAGTCTGTGTCCGTGCCGCACGAGATTATCTGATCGCTCCAGAAGTTGAAGCCGGCTTCGTCGGGTTCGCGACCGAGGAAGTCGACATAGTGTTGCCGCACGAAGTACTCCGGCGTGTCTAGTGGATTGACGAGATTGCTGGTCGCCACCGTTGCGCCGAAAGCTGCTTCCGTCGATTCCCCGATTTGACTGAACGAACGCGTAGCAGGATTGAAGGTGTAGTTAGCGCGCGTCGGCGTCACCGTGTAGAAGCCGTTAGTCGCTACATTGTCGAAGCGATAGAAGCCGTTCGCGTCCGTGATGAACTTCCGGTTCTGTGCGCCGTTGAGCCGTACCACAGCGCCGGCAACTGGATTGCCATCGTTATCAACGATGCGGCCGGTGATAACGCTGCCGGAGGCGGTGGGCGACACGGTGGAGTTCAGTGTCCACGGCGAGAACGAAGTAACGCCGCTACGCTCCGCCCAGAATTGCGAGTTGTTAGTGGTGCAGCCGGCGGCGCAGTCGCGCGCCGTTGCCGGGTTTGGCCGCCAGCCGGGTGCGGGCAACGTTGAATCAAAGCGCCAGAGATTCAACGTGGTCGGATCATTGCCGTTCAACTCTGCCGGCAAGTAGTGCAGCCGGACAGTAGCCGTGAACGCTGAAGTGTTCGGCGTAATCGTGTAAGTGCGTTGCACTGCAGTCGGGAATCCCTGCCCGCCCGTTGGCACCGAGCGCGCCAGATTCACAACGATGTTGGCGGGGGCCGTGCCCGCCGTCACCTGAATCGAAACAAAGGGATTGCCAAAGCTCAGCGCCGCGCCGCCGGTCACGAAGCCGGTGCGCTGCACCTGGCCGTTGACGTCGAACCCACCGGTCGAGCTTCCGCCCACCGGTTGTGTCAGCGTCCTGGTAGCTGCGACCGTGATGTCGCTGCTTGTTAATGCGAGCACGCCATTGACGGTGTTATTGAAGGACATGCTGATGCCGCCGGCATCGCTATTCGTCAAGTTATTGAAGGTTGTCGCAGTTGTCCCGCCGATCGTCTGGCCCGCGCCGCCGTCGAACGTGACTGTGCCCGCGCCGGCGGTAAACGTCCCGCCGTTGTTGGTCCAGTTTCCTGCGGCAGTGATCGTAGTTCCCGCGGTTAGCGTTCCCGCGGTCAGCACTGTATTGCCGTTGATGTCGAGTGTTGCCGGCGCGGTAAAGGTTCCCGCCGTCATGGTCAGATCATTCGTCGTGATGCTTGTAGTACTGCCGCCGGCGCTCAGCGTGCCGCCGCCCTTGTTCACGATAAAGTTATTGAACGTTTGCGAAGCCGCGGTGCCGTTGATCGCCTGCGCGGCACCACCGTTGAAGTTCACGGTGTTGCCATTTGGTGTGAACGTGCCACCGTTGTTAGTCCAGTTGCCGGAGACGTTCATCGTCGTCGCGGCCGTTCCCGCAAGCGTAGCACCGGAATCGATTTGCACATTATTGAAAGTACTGCTGCTCGTGAATGTGCCCGCCTGGATCCGGAACAAACCAGTTACGGTAAGGGAACTACCGCTGGCCGTCACACTGCCCGTACCGGTGTGGTTCGAGGTCAGGTTATTAAAGCTGGTTGTGCCCGTTAGAGTTTGCGTGTTGTTGTTACCGTTGAAGACCACCGTATTTGAAGCGCCGGGAGTAAACGTGCCGCTGTTGGCCCAGTTGCCCGCGACGTTCATCGTGGTGATGGTGCCGGCGGCAAAAGTGCCTGCCGTAATCGCGAAGTCGTTCACGTTGAGCGTGGTGGTGCTGCCGCCGCCGGTCAGCGTTTGGCCGCTCTTGCTCACGGTTAGATTGTTGAACGTCTGAGTCGCAGCCGTGCCGTTAATATTCTGCGCTGCCGTCGTGCTGTTGAAGGTTACGGTGCTCGAGCCGGGCGTGAACGTGCCGCCATTGTTTGTCCAGTTACCACCAATCGGGATGCTGGTTATCGTGCCCGCCGCAAAGGTTCCAGACGTCAGCGTCATGTTGCCATTGAGCGTCAGGCTAGTAAGACTGCCGGCGCCGCTCAAGGTCTGCGCGGTCTTCGCGACGGCAATATTATTGAACGTCTGCGAAGCATTCGAACCATTCAGCGCCTGGGCCGCGCCGGTGTTGTTGAAGTTGACCGTGCCGGTGCCCGGCGTAAACACGCCGCCGTTGTTGGTCCAGTCGCCGCTCACGTTAATGTTGGCTGCGGTGCCGGCCGCGAAAGTTCCCGCCGTCAGCGTCGCGCCATTGATGTTTAGCGTAGTGGTGCTACCGCCAACGGTGAGCGTGCCGCCGCCCTTGTTCACGCCAAAGTTATTGAACGTTTGCGTGACTGCAGTGCCGTTCAGATTCTGTCCGGCGCCGCCGTTAAATGTGACCAGCCCGGTACCCGGCGTAAATGTTCCGCCGTTATTGGTCCAATCGCCACCAACGTTGATGCTTGCCGCCGTGCCTGCCGCAAACGTACCTGAAGTAAGCAGCATCGTGCCGTTAAGATTGAGCGTCGTAGTGCTGCCGGCGACGCTTAAAGTCTGCGCAGTTTTCGCGACGGTGATGCCGTTGAAGGTCTGCGTCGCTGCCGAGCCGTTTATGGCCTGAGCTCCGCCCGCATTGGTAAAGCTGACCACGCTTGAGTTCGGCGTGAAGGTAGCGCCGTTGTTGGTCCAGTTTCCGGTGGTCATCCCAATCGTGGTGGCTGTGCCGGCCGCAAACGTTCCCGCGGTGAGCGTCACGTTCCCGCTGATGCTTAACGAAGTAGTGCTGCCGCCAACTGACAACGTCCCCGCGGATTTGTTGACGATGAAGTTGTTGAAATTCTCGCTCGTCGCCGTGCCGTTGATGGCCTGCGCAGCGGTGCCGTTGAAATTCACAGTGCCGGCGTTGGGAGCGAAGGTCGAACCGGTCGCAACCGTCAGATTGCCACCGAGGTTCAACGTGCCCGAAGTAGAAGTGAACGTTCCAGCGGTGATGTTGATGCTGTCGTTATTGTTGAGACTGACGGTGCCCGAACAGGTCATAGCTGTGGCTGCAGTGCCTTCCTGCTCGATGCCATCGCCGCCGCTGCCGGAAGTGTTGTTGTCGATAATTATCCCGGCTCCCGCGGTACCATTCAAAACTATCGCGGCCGCGTTGGAGTTTGCGTTCATAACGCCACCACCCGGGCCAGCGGCAACATTAGTTGAGACGCTTGTGCCGGTATCGAGAGTAAGCGCGTCCGTAATGTTTTTGCCGGCGTTGTAAACCCCCGCGCCCGAGCCGGAGGTATTACCGCTGATGGTGCAATTGGATAGCGAGGCCGCATAGAACGAGCTCATATAAACGCCGCCGCCCACAGGGCCCTGGCCATTGTTAACATCAGCATGGTTATTGCTAATGGTGCAACCGGTAAAAGAGATCGTCGGCGTAAAGCCAGCGACGCCAAGCTCGACAATTGCCACGCCGCCGCCCGCGGATCCATGAGTGGCACCGGCTCCCGTGGAAGTGTTGTTTGAGATGGTTACATTACTGATGGTGGCATTTTCGTTGCTGCGGATCACCAAGCCACCGCCGGATATTGCGCTGTTGTTCTGGATCGAGCCGCCACTAATCTGCACTGTGCCGCCAAAACTATGCTCAACATCAATTCCGCCGCCCGCACTGGATGTGCTGGTCGTATCGGTCGTTTGATTTGCGTCAGCCGCTAGTGGACCACCCACGACGCAATTGGTCATGGTGACATCGTGCTTGTCCGCTGCGAGGTTCAGACCGCCACCTTCGTGAAGAGCCGAGTTCTTGGTAACGGTGACAGTGGTAAACGTGACCGTGCCGGCGCTGGGGCCGCCGACAGTAGCAGCGTTAGCGCTGTCTACGTTTACGCCGCCGCCGTGACTCGCGGCGCAGGCGCCGGCGGTATTGTTCTGCACCGTGCTGGTAGCCATTGACATGACGTTGGCGGTGCCGGTTAGAAAGAAATCAATGCCGCCGCCCGTTTCAAAGAAAGTTCCGCAAACACCGGGAGTAGTATTGACCCCATTCTGAATTGTGACGCCGCTAAAACTTACGGCCAGGCTCGGAAAGCCGCCGGTCTGATCAATGCCGAAAACTTTGCAATCGCCGCAAGTGTTGGTGTAACCAGAAGTGGAAATTGTGGTAGGCGCATTGCCAGTGATGGTTGTGCTGCCGTTGATGTCGAGGTCACCCGATGCGGCGTTGTTCTCGGACGCGCCACCGCTGGTGATTGTCAGGGTCGGGTTGATGCCTGCGTTGAAGGTGATGATGTCGGCTCCAGCCGCGGCGTTGGCCGCAACTACCGCTTCGCGCAAACTGCAATCGGCGTTGCACGTGCCGTCGTTAGTATCTGCAGTCTTGGTGACAGGGAAAGTAGTCAACGGCGCGTTCGGCAAAACCGCCGGCGCAGACTGATTTGAACTCAAGACCACCAAGCCCGGCAGGGCCATCACGCTCAAGCGCATCGACAGCGCGGCGATAGGCACACCTTCGACGGGCAGATCTACCGACAGCAGATTAGTTGGCACTGCGATCCCTTCCACAGCATCCGTGGTCTTTTCAGGCTGATCGTTCATGACGATCTGGACTTGATTGTTCACGGTATCCAGCATCATCAACTGTTCGCCGGGTCCGGTGGCAACCTTGGCGGCGGTCAAGAGCCGCTGCGAAGATCCTGAATTCCAGAGCGAGCCGCTGCCGGCAAAGCTCTTCACTTCTGTCCAGGCTTCTGATTTTGAATCGGCTGGACGCCACGGCGCCGGAGCGATCGTGCCAAAGTTTCCCTGTTCACGAAGCGCCGCGAGCTGCTGACGCTTTTCAAACATTTCCTTTTCCGTGAAAGGCCGCGTATCGAGTGGCCCACGGGAAAGTACGTGAAGCGCGCCGTCGTTTGAAAGCGCCGCCAATTCGTTCTGGTTCCCGCGGTCGGCAATGAAATCGCCCATCGTCACCGCTGAGACTACTGCCGCGAAACTGACGTGCTCAATAGCCGACTTTGGGTCAAGCGTTCCCTGCCCGGCATCATGAATGATCAGCGCTTCGTTGCCAGAAGCTACGGCCAGATCCATCGGCGAACTTTCATCCAACTGGCCCAGCGATATATCCGTCGCCATCGCGGGGATGGCATAAGAAACGGGCGTACCAGTCAAGACACTTTCTTTCGAGGCATAAACCAAAATCTGTGAGCCCTCATAACCAGACACACCGACAGCAACTTCCGCTAACGCATTATCGGTCTGGCCGGTAACGAGAGCCGTCACCGCTCCGTTCAAATGCAGCGCCTGCGGTTCGGAGAAGCCACCAGCTTCCTTGCCCTCGGCGATGTAGATCGTGTCGTTACCGCGCGTCGCGGTTAGTATGTCCAGGCGGCCATCGCGATCGAAATCCCCAACGGCCAGGAAGTCCGGCGCTACCGGCACCGGCAACACAACTGCATCCGGCAGGAATGAATCATGGAAGTTACCACTGCTGACCGCGTCAATCGTTTCCCTCCTGGTTGGACCAAAAGCTTCCGGATTGCCAAGGCTTACGGTTACGAAACTTCCGCTCTCGCTCGTGTAACCACAAAGCAGATCAGGATAGCCGTCGCGGTTTAGATCGCCCGTGGCGAGGGAAAGCGGCCGAGCCCCGTTCACAGCCGTAGACACTTCGCCGGTTGCTCCGTTTTTGTAATTGGCAACTTGCGCGCGCCCATCCTGCAAGTTCATTCGGGGGTTCCCTAGTTTCGCAGCCCGAACGGTCACGGCACTTGCCGGACTTCCGGCGGCTGGCCGGGAGGATGCGGAAACGCCAAAGCGCGCGATCACCACGGTCGTCATAAGTAAGGCCAGGGCAACTATTGAGGCACGGAGCAGGGATGTGCGAAAGAGTACGGGCTTCATGGGTATATCTCCTCTAGATCTATTTCCTATTAAGGGTTCTTAGCAAGGTTCACGGTACTGCGCGACGGTATTACTAGTCGCGCGACAAGTCA
>JANLYZ010000450.1:0-5320 GCA_031365905.1 Chloracidobacterium sp.
CGGCTATTCGCGACTATGAACATGGTGGCTTTAACGCGTGTAGGCGAACCCGATCAAGCGGTCAGCATGCCGGGGAGTGTGCGGTTCGTCACGAAGTCCACGAACGAGGTTATTCATGGAGCAAGTGACGATACATCAGGACGATGCGGCTTCCGTGATCGGCGCCGGCTCGTCGTGATGCTCGGTGGTATAGAGCCGCAGAATATCCTGGCCCTGGCGCGATCTCGGATCGATGGTACGCACGTGCTTGCGTCCGTTCATCTCCCAGATTGCTGTTACGACTCCATCCTTCTCAACGGCGTGATACGAAATATCTTCCACCGGCACTTCTGCCGCCGGAGTCTCACTTGGTGTGTCGGTCGCGCCGGTATCAAGCGCGGTTTCATTCTCAGACATTTTTACGGTAACACTCCTTCTTAGAACTTCTCAGCTTGTGTTTTGGGTTTGGAGAATTGTTGCACACGCCTCGCGCAGTGTCTACCACGCGGTGCTATGTAGCGCAAACTGTTAGTTTGCGGTCGTACAACTAGCATGTGGAAACCCGCAAACTAACAGTTTGCGTTACGGCCTTGCGAGAAGCTGAAGGCTATCCACGAGTGGCGAGCGCAATCTCGACCGCGCGCCGCGGCGCAACCACGCCCCAACCTTGTCTTTCAACTTCGATACCCGGCACACGCTCCGCGGTGTCAATCAGAATTCGTTTCACCTGCTGCGGGGTTAGCTTCGGGTTCGCCTCCAACATGCATGCGGCGATCGAAGCGACGATCGGTGACGCGAAAGACGTCCCGTCGACGTACTTGTAATGCTGGTTAATCACATTGCCTTCGCGCAGCTTGATTGTAATCAGTTGCCGCAAGAGCGGCGTCGGCAGATCGCGCGCTTCGTCGAAGTCTTTGTCCACGCCCGGATGCGAAAGAATGATCGCGCGCAAATCGGCGTCTGCTGCGGCATCGAGTTCGGAACAAAGATGAGCTTCATCAGCGGTGGGTGTGGCCGGCAGAATCGGCGCCGCCACCCAAATCCCGGGCGCAATGATTTCGGGTTTTTGCAAACCGTCAATCGTTGGCCCGTATGAAGAACGATACATCCCGCGCCGGGCCCGATCGAGCGAATTCTGATCGTCGAGACCGCCGACGGAAATCGCGGAAGGTGAACTCGCCGGCGGCAGCACCGGATGACCGGGCGCCATGCCCGCATTGCCGACTGCGCAAACTACTATCAACCCCTCACCAACTGCGCGTTCAACCATCTGACACAACGGACTATCCAGATACGACTGCTCAAAGTCGCCCCCAGCGGAAATGTTGACGATGCGAATACCGTATTTCTCTTTGTTAGCCAACACCCACTCGAGGCCGCGCGCGATATGTTCATCGGGAATGCGTCCGGTGCGTCCAACTTTTACCAGCACCACCTTCGCTTCCGGCGCGATACCGCGATAGAAACTCTCCGACAAATATCCGTTGCCGGCGGCTACGACCGAAGTCATCATGCCATGCCAACTGGCTACGTCGGGTGTCAGCAATGAGGTCTGATCAATTTCGCCGTCGAAGATGCTGTGGTAAGCGACTATTCGATTTTCTGGTTTGGTCAGATCGTCGTGCGCGTAAAAGCCGGAGTCGAGAAAAGCGATCGTCACGCCGCGCCCGGTGAAGCGCTCATCGGCATCCATGCGCAAGGGTGTGGGGAGAACGTGATCGGTGCGCTCAAACACAACCTGATGCGAATCGATCTGCGCTTTGGCTCGGCTAAAAAGATCGACGCAGTGAGGACACGCCTGGGCCAGGTCGCTGATTACATCGGCGTTCGCTTCCAGGAGTGTTGCAAGTTCACCCGGCAGTTCGCGCAGGGCAACCCGTTGATTACTGACGCGTCCACAAATGTGACAGACTGGCTGAGGGACGACTTGATCTGGTTCGGTTGAAAGAATTGATTCCGGCATCGTGTTAGGCAGTTTACTTTATTCTTTGGAGTGCGGCGACTAGTCGCCGCTTTGGTACGTGGCGGCTTGACGCCACGTTCCTTGTGGAAATGAATTCAACCTCGAATGGCCGCGACAGGTCGCGGCCTAACAAAGCGCTGACAGGTCAGCGCACTCCAAAAAGATGTCCTTGGCTTTGTTGTACCGAGGGCAGTTCGCCGTGTAAAGTATCGAGGCAACAAACAACACTTTGCTGAAGCCTCTGGAATTTATGGCCAACGAACAAACCAGCACTTCCGATCTCTTTCGCCGCGCACAGGCGCTTAGGCTAGAGACACCCGGCGCGTCGTACCAACAGATCAAGGACCTACTCGTAAAAGAGTTTGCCGGCAAGCCGTTTCCTTCTCTGCTCACCCTGACGATCCCTGAGCAGGATGCGCGCGCGCCTGAAGAAGACTGGTCAGCGGGTTTGCCGATCATCAGGCGCGGCATCCAATTTCAGGATTGGAAGGAAGTTGTAGACGGGATCATTCTGAGTCTGGAACAAACGGAAAACTACGAGAGCCAGCGCGGGCCCGAAGGCGACCGTGACGACTGGCACGATCGCACCGCAGGCATCGAAGAGTCGACTAAGAAAGCAGTAGGCAAGTGGATGCCGGAAGAACTGATGAAGCTTGCGGAGAAGAACACTCAAAACCGAAAGGCGTGACGGAGAGAACTCTGCCAGCGCCAAAGGCGCGAAATGTAATAGCCTGGGCCAGCGGCCCAGGTGGCCGGCCAGCGACGTTCAAGAGCGCTGAAAGCGCGTAATGATCGGGCAGGAGCAGGGCACAATGCTACCGTTGCCATTTCGCGCCTTCAGCGCTTTAGAACTAGACACTCTTTCGACCCTAGGGCGCTGCCCTAGGCTGTTACATTTCGCGCCCTTGGCGCTTGGAACATGAGCTTTCTCAATAATCTAATCAAGGATCCGAAATACCAAACTACCGACCCGCGCAAGCCTGAAGAGCTTGGCGATTTGGATGTGATCATTAGTCCAGACACGCAACGCGAGAATCGCATGCCGCCCGGACAGTCGCGCACCAAGAAGTGGCCGGTGCTCGATGCACATGGAACTCCGGAAGTTGATCTCGCAACCTGGTCGTTTGCAGTTGATGGTCTGGTCGAGCACCGCCAAGAGTGGTCGCTCGACGAATTCATGCAACTGCCGGCCGTTCGCGTCTACGCTGACTTTCACTGCGTCACGCGCTGGTCGCGTCTCGACAACTTGTGGGGCGGCCTGCCTACGCGCGAGCTGGCGAAGATTGTCGGCCTCAAGCCGGAAGCAAAGTTTGTCGTTGCGTTTGGTTACGACCATGGCTGGACCACCAACGTTCCTATCGAATACTTTCTCAATGAAGACTCGCTCTTCGCCTGGTCGCACGACGGCGCGCCGATTCCTCCTGAACATGGCGGGCCCGTGCGTTTGATCATTCCGCAGCTCTACGCGTGGAAGTCGGCGAAATGGATCAAGGGCGTGCGCTTCCTCGAACACGATCAGGCTGGCTTCTGGGAAGAAGGCGGCTATCACATGCGCGGCGTGCCGTGGGGGCCCGGCGATGGCGAACGATTCAGGTGGTCATAAATTAATAATCGTGGGATTCAGGTTCATCGGCATTATGCAGAAGTTACTCCACCCTGCTTGCCTCGGTTGTCTGCCCCTATCAAGACAGGCCACGGGGCGAGCTTAACCTTACGAGGAGACAAGAAGATGAAAAGAAATCTCATACGCGTTTCCCTGTTGTTCGTTCTGCTCGCTGCTGTCCCCCAGATGTCCGCCAACGCGACCTTCATGGGTGCTGGTCAGAACGCAAATTCTTCAACCACCATGGCTGCGCCCAAGGGTGTACCTAATCCCTGCCGGCATAAATGCCTGATCGTCTACCGACGTTGCATGCATGTGGCCGGCAATGATCCTGCCAAGAGAAAAGCTTGTGCTATCAGGTATCGAGCTTGTTTGCGGCATTGCATCAGGTAGTCGTTCAGCTAAACAACGGGCGATGTTTCGAGCTTTCGGAGCATCGCCCTTTATTTGTCAGTCAACTCGTGAACCAGTCAGCTAACCCAAACAACAATTCCGCCGCTTCTCCCACTGCAGCCGTAACGCCGAAAGATGCCGCGGCGGTAATTCTGCTGCGTCCCCAAACTAGCTCCGATAACCCTGAAGTTTTCCTGGTAAAGCGCAGTGAAAAGCTCGCCTTCCTCGGCGGCTACCACGCCTTTCCCGGTGGCCAGTTTGATCCAGCAGATGCCGAGGCGCCGGTTGAAAATGTTACCAACCAAGAACTCGCAACCGCGATTGGCTGCGCCGCGCGCGAGTTGTTTGAAGAAACTCAGGTGTTGGTCGCACGTGGTGGTGATGCCTTAACACAAGGCCAGCGCGCCTCGCTGCTCGACGATTTGCAGGCGGGGCGAATGTCCTGGCCCGCGCTACTCAAGCACTACGAGCTCCACCTGGACGCTGATGATTTCACTTTTGTCGGTCGTTGGGTTACGCCGCCATTCAGTGCGCGGCGCTTTGACACCTGGTTCTTCCTGGTTAATTGTCCGGCGAAGCAACAGGCCGTCGTGGCGAGTGACGGTGAACTCGAAAGTGGCGAATGGATCGCGGCGGGCGCGGCGCATGCACGCTGGGAACGCTCAGAAATTTTGGCGGTGCCGCCGGTGCTGCACGCGTTGAAAACTTTGGCAGCCGGGGTCACCGCTGATTTAGTCGAAAGGTTTTTGTCGTCGCCAAACGCAGCTCGCGAGCCGGTGCGACGGATCGAGTTTCGTCCTAATTACATTTGCTTTCCGGTGCGCACTCCGACGAAGCCGCCGGCGACGCACACCAACTGTTACCTGATCTATACGTCGCAGTGTCTAGTCGTAATCGATCCGGGTTCGCCTTACGAAGACGAACAACACGCGCTCGCTGCAGCTATCGATGAACTGCTCGGCGATCGAACCCTGGGAGGTCGAACGCTCAGCGGAATTCTGCTTACGCACGTACATCCGGATCATGTTGGTGGAGTGAATGCGCTCAGATCGCACCTCGGCGATGTTCGCGTCGCAGCCCATAGACTAACTGCCGCAGCGCTCACTGGCATTCAGGTCGATGCAACGCTGGACGACAATGGTGTTCTTGAATTAGAGGGCGAGCCACGTATCACGTTGCGCGCGATGCATACGTCCGGGCACGCGCGCGGTCATCTTTGCTTCTACGAAGAACGAACCGGCACGCTGATCTCCGGCGACAACGTCGTCGGTCTCGGTTCTGTCTTAATCGATCCGCCGGAAGGAAACATGCGCGACTACCTGAGCTCACTTGCCCGTATGCGCGCGCTCCCAAATCTCTCCGTCATCTTTGGCGGCCACGGA
>JANLYZ010000264.1:0-2175 GCA_031365905.1 Chloracidobacterium sp.
GCGCCCGCAGCTAAGAACATCGGTTCTCGAAGGCGACGTTGGACTGGCGATTTGACGGACTCACGGCGCTCGATTCCATAGCGGCCGGAAGGGCTGCGGATCTGGTAGTCCTTGCCGGTAACCGGGCGAAGAACATCGACGTCGTCGAGAGAGTGGCGACCGTCTTCAAAGACGGCGTCGGCTACGACCCCGCGAAGCTGATGCGTTCGGTCGCAGGCCTGATGGGGTTGCGTTGACGGAAGGTGAATTGCCCTTGATCATTTGAATCTTCCACTAAGGGTTATTTATAGTGGAATGATCTCTTTAATGCCGCACCCAACAACGGCATGCACCCGACGCCCCATTAGCATGCCTCTCGTGCACGTTGAACAGGGGCGCGGGTGATGCCGAGCGCTAGGCCGCTCGTAGTGCGACAGACGTCGCGTCAAATTGGAGTAGAGATGACCCTCAACGTGCTGGACCAACTGGCGGCGCTCGTCAAGCAAGAACGGCTGGCTTTACTTTCGCGCTGGCGGCAGCAGGTGCGGCAAATCGAATCTGCACGCCAGCTTGACGTGCCGACGCTCAATGACCACATTCCGCAACTGCTTGACGAATTGGTTGCGGCCCTCCAATTGAAGTCTGACCAGACAATTCCAGAGGCACTACTCGAAAGCAGCCCACCCGCTCATGGTCTCCAACGTCTACAAGAGGCATTTGATATCGAAGAGGTGGTTGCCGAGTACAACATCCTCCGCGCCTGCATCCACGATCTGGCCGACGACAACGGTTTGAACTTGCAAGGGAAGCCCTTTCACGTTATCAACCGGGTCCTCGACCATGCCATCGGCTTGGCCTTGCAGACCTATGCCACTCAGCGCGCGCTGGAGATACAGCGACGCCGCGAAGAGTATCTCGCCTTTGTGGCACACGATCTCCGAACTCCATTGAATGCCATCGCCTTGGCTGGAAGAGTTTTGGAGATGACCCTCGAGGGGCGAGGCGCTGAAACAGCGCAAATGCTGAACGCCTTGCGTCGCAGTGTGCAGCATCTCGAAGGCTTGGTCGCTAAGGTGCTCGAGGAAAACACGAATCTCCAAACGGAAACCGGCATCAAATTGGAGCGGCGCGAACTCGATTTATGGCCACTCGTCGAGGCCCTCATACACGATCTCCATCCAGTGGCCGGGACAAACAGTACCCAACTGATCAATAAAGTACCCGACGATTTGGTCGTCTATGCAGACGCCAGTTTGTTGAGGCGCGTCTTTCAAAACCTGATTGGCAACGCAATTAAGTACACGCCTCGCGGAGAGGTGAGCATCGGGGCGCGAGAGCTTGGCGCGGAAGGCGCAGTTGAGTGCTGGGTCAGCGACGACGGGGCGGGCGTCCCCGAAGAGCTACTTGAAAAAGTCTTCGACAAGGGAGAAACCGATCCGGAGAACGTCGGTGGAACGGGCCTTGGTCTTGCCATCGTGAGAACGTTCACGGAGGCTCATGGCGGGAACGTGCACGCCGAAAGCAAAGAAGGTGTCGGCTCGACGTTCCGGTTTTCGCTGCCGACCAAGGCGAAGGCAGGCGACCTGACAAATCGCTGAAGCTGACCGGCGCCGCCGTTTCGGTTCCGTGCGCCTCGAAGGTCTAGCAGTCGGCCCCGGCAGCTTAGCTCGCCGCTAGCGGAGTTCATCCAGCGCCTGGCCTAAGCGATCGAGTCCTTCGGTGAACGTTTCAGAGTCTCCGCCCATGCCAATGCGAAAATGCGCAGGCATTTCGAAGAAACTTCCCGGCACCACGGACGTTTCGTACTTCTCTCTTAATAAATCGCACAAGCGGTCGGCGTTTCCTTCTTTCACTCGCGGAAACATGATCGAACCAAACGGTGGCCGTACTGCCTCCAAATCATTCCGGGCATCAAGGAACTGATTCAGCAGTTGGCGATGTTTGTCGAGCCGACTCTGTGCACGTTCAACAATCGCGGGCAGTTGTTTGAGCGCGATTACGCTCAGTCGCTCGCCCGTGTGCACCGGAGTGGCGGCAAAAAGATCGTTGAGCCGCCACATGCGTTGGGCCAGCTCAGGCTCCGCGAGAATCCAGCCGCAGCGCAGTCCGCTCAAACCAAAAGCTTTGGTCAAACTTCCGGTCACGACAAACTGATTACCCAAATGAAATGAAGTCAGCGGCGGCTCCGCGAAAAGC
>JANLYZ010000265.1:0-7153 GCA_031365905.1 Chloracidobacterium sp.
TTGAACTCGGGCATTAATCAGTAGACCCGCCCGCTACCGCAGGCGGTACTGACTGTTAATCCAAATACGCGACTTCGCGAACCGCCGCAACCAACTGATCCACATTGGGAATTGCCAGGTCTTCCAGATTCTTTGCGTAGGGCATTGGCACATCGGCGCCGGAAATGCGCTTGACTGGCGCATCGAGATAGTCGAAGGCGCGCTCAGTAATTTCTGCGCTAATCTCCGCCGCGATTCCGCAGAAGGGATGCGACTCTTCAGCCACGACGACGCGATTCGTTTTCTTCACCGACTTGATGATCGAGTCGATATCGAGTGGTCGAATCGTTCGCGGATCGATTACCTCGCAGGAGACGCCCTGCTGCTGCAAAACTTCAGCGGCCTTGAGCGCCACCGGAACCATTAACGAACGCGCGACAATAGTTACGTCGTTTCCTTCGCGCTTGATATCGGCGACGCCGAGCGGAATAATAAACTCGGGGTCATCAGACACCTCGCCCTTCTGGCCGTACATTCTTTCCTGTTCAATGAAGATTACCGGATCGTCGTCACGAATTGCAGACTTCAAGAGACCCTTGGCATCGGCCGGCGTGGATGGCATCACTACCTTGAGGCCAGGGAAGTAGGCAAACCACGATTCCAGCGCCTGCGAATGCTGTGAAGAAACCTGGAAAGCCGAGCCGCCGGGGCCACGAAACACGATCGGAATTTTGAATTGTCCGCCCGACATGTAGAGCATCTTAGCGGCGGAGTTGATAATTTGATCAGTCGCGAGAATCGAAAAGTTGAACGTCATGAATTCCACGATCGGACGCAATCCAACCATCGCGGCGCCGACGCCAAGTCCGGCAAAACCAAGTTCTGTTATTGGCGTGTCGATCACGCGCTTGGGGCCCAGTTCCTCAAGCAAACCCTTAGTAACCTTGTAAGCGCCTTGATAGGCCGCAACTTCCTCTCCCATCAGGAAGACATCCTTGTCGCGCAGCATCTCTTCCTTCAGAGCTTGATTGAGCGCCTCGCGCATGGTTACCACAGACATTTATTACTTTTCCTTTTACGATTTACCCGGCGTGATGGGGCTCGCATAAACGTGGGTATACAGCTCTTTTGGATCGGGCAGGGGGCTTTCCTCCGCGAATCGAACAGACTTATCGACCTGCTCTTTCACGTCCGTTTCGATCTGTGAAAACTCTGAGTCAGACAACACGCCCGCTCCTTTCAGGCTGGCAGAAAAGAGCTTGATCGGATCGCGTTCCTGATGCCGCTCGATTTCTGCTCGAGTGCGATAGTTTCCGGGATCAGACATCGAGTGGCCCATGAAACGATAGGTGCGCACCTCGAGTAGCGTAGGCAACGACTCCTTCCGAGCGCGTTCAACGGCTCGCAACGTAGCCTCGCGCACCGCCAGCACGTCCATGCCGTCAACAAATTCAGAAGCGATGTCGTACGAATGGGCCTTCTCCGCAATGTTGTGAGAGGCCATTGCCCGCTCTAGTGAGGTACCCATACCGTATTGATTATTCTCGCAGATGAAGATGCAGGGAAGTTTCCAGAGCTGGGCCAGATTCAGTGACTCGTGAAAGGCTCCCTGGTTGACGGCCGCTTCGCCAAAGAAACAGAGCGTGACTTGATCGGTACCTTTATACTTCGCTGCAAAGGCCACGCCGGTTGCCAGCGGAATCTGCCCACCCACGATAGCGTGCCCACCAAGAAAACCCACTTCCTTGTCAAACATATGCATCGAACCGCCCTTACCCTTCGAGCACCCGGTTGCTTTGCCGTAGAGTTCCGCCATCACCGACTCGGGTGACATGCCCTTGGCAATGGCATGTACGTGCTCGCGATAACTGGTCAGGACGTAATCATCTTTTCGCACTGCGGAGATAGCGCCAATGGCCACTGCCTCCTGGCCAATATAGAGATGACAAAAGCCACCGATTTTTCCGGCGCTGTATATTTCAGCTGCTTTCTCTTCAAAGCGCCGGGCCAGGATCATCTCGTGATAGAGCTTAATGAGGGTTTCGCGATCGGTAGCTTCGAGCCGGCTCTTTTGCGCCAGCTTGCCGTCGCGAAGTTGTTTGCCGTTCGCCGAGGACGAAGGCGCTGGAGACTCGGCATCCATCACCCCGGTAGCGCTCGTATCTTCGGCACCCACACGGGAAGGCTCCGGCGTATCTTTTCTCATCTGGTAGTTTGACCTTGCCACGCTCTGATGCTTCCGATTAATGAACCGCCATTAACGGCGGTGCTTTACTATGAAATTGATTTTGTCGTTGCCTAGACGGTGAATTGGATTATACGCGAGGATTGTAACCACGTGCAAAACCGCGACTTCATCAGAACCGATAGCAGCAGCGACCGGCCGTAGACTGATCTCGAGACTAGAGCGCCATTTCCACCTCTTTGCTGCGTAGCGAATCGTGCCTCAGGCTTTCCTGAGACCGCTGTCGATTTAGCCGGTCGCTATCGCTCGCGGTTCTAAAAGATTTGCCTAATAAAAAGCGCACACCGCTGGGCGATGTGCGCATCGTTTGGAGAAGGAAGCGGGCGCTCTACCTAAAGGCGTCGAGAGTATGAATCGGACTGCTCGCGAGGGTAATCACGGTCTTTCGCAAGTGTTTGTTGGTTTGCATCTTGCGCGCAGCCGCGGTCAGGAGTTCTTCAGTTGTCTCGCCTTCCTCAGGGTAACAGGCCACGCCGATGCTGAGACCGAGTTGCACCTGCGTGCCCGCCCGCACGGCAAACTTTTGCTCTTCTACTGCATGTCGTATTCGCTCGCCGATGTCCGCAGCCATGTGCGTGGAAGCCATTGGCATGATGGCGACAAATTCGTCTCCGGCATAGCGCGTCAGAATATCCATTTGCCGCAGTTCTTTTCTGATTACCGCGGCAGCACTGGCCAGCACGCGATCACCGATTGCATGTCCATACTGATCATTGATGCCCTTGAAGTCGTCTATGTCCATGCTTACCACCGCGAGGGATTCGTTGACCATGCGCTGGCATTCCGCAATTCGCTGCTCAAGCATCATGTAGAATCCGCGAGCGTTTGGCAGTTCGGTAAGCGGATCAGTGAGCGCGCTCTCCTTCGTCTTTTCAAATGTCAGAGCATTGTTAAGAGCGCTTGACGCATGTTGGCAAACAGACTCGAGCAAACGAACGTGTTCGGTCGTGTAGGAAGTCCTGCTCTTGGAATAGAGCGTGATGGCGCCGAAAGCCCCGTCTTCGCGAAGCAAGGGTGAAACGAGCACGCCGCGATAGTTCCTCGCGATGTCTTCAGGGACGCCTACCAGATCAAGCTCCGGCGAGGCGTTGCACATGGAGCGGTTGTTTGCGATTACCCAACCGGTGATCCCTTCGCCGACGGTCATTCGCCGGTAACGGAAAACATCCGCATCTTCTCCGGCGACGTGGGCCGCAGTCGCCTTGCCGGATTTCTCATCCACGACAAAGATTATGCAGGTATCGAATGGGACGATGGCGCGGAGTTTATTGGAAACAAGGCTAACTGTGTCGTTCAGGTTAAGGGATGAACCAATAGTCTGCGCTATCTCATGAAGCGCAAACACTTCGCGTTGCGCTTCTGTGATCGACTTGAAGCCGGCATCGTCATTAACCTGAGTGCCGAGGATGTTGGATGCGAGACCTGCGTCCGGCTTGGTCTTGGTGAGATAGTCGAGCACAGCAACTTCCGACTCGACCTGTTCTTGTATATCTTCGGCCGCGATTAAGTGGTCGAATTCTTCTACATGTTCAATAAATATTTCGACCACGCGCGGATCGAATGCAGTTGTTGACATGCTTCTCAGGAGGGCCAGCGACTCATCACGCGTCATGCCCTTGCGATAAGGCCGGTCACAACGAGTGGCATCGTAAAAATCCACGACTGAAATGATTCTCGCGACCAATGGAATTGCCTCGCCCTTTAGCCCTTTGGGGTAACCACTGCCATCCCACTTTTCATGGTGGTAGCGAACGATGTCTTCAACCGGGTATGGGAAATTCACCCGCCGGAGAATGTCACCACCGACGGTAGGATGGATCTTCATCTTCGCAAACTCAGCTTCGGTGAGTTTGCCGGGTTTGTTGAGAATATATTCGGGCACGGCGAGCTTGCCAATGTCGTGCAGCAGAGCGCCGGCAAAAAGAGCCTGCACTTCTTTGCCACCAACCTTTAAGAGCTTGCCCATTTCTGATGCATAGATTTGCGTCCTACGAACGTGGCCATGGGTCGTTTGATCCTTTGCGTCAATCGCAATTGCGAGCGACTCAATGGTGTTCATGTGGATCGTTGCCATCTCCTCAATGTGCTTGCGTTGACCAGCTTCGGCGCGGCGCACCTCATTGAGTCGCTTCTCGTTAAATCTGTAGAGAAGATGGACGAGGCCCGTAATCAGCAGACCCAAGTAAATGAATGGCAAGCCCGCACCGTGTAACGAAGAATAGAAAAGTACTGCCGAGGCGGCGCCCGCAACCTGTGTGGTCAAAGTCCAAACGATGCTTTCCTGCGAAGGAAGCACGCGAGGTTTTCCGTCCACGACATTCAGCAGATAGATGGTTGCTAACGTAGTCAAGAAATACTGTAAGACCGCGAGCACGCAGAGCGGCACCAGGAGTGCGTTAACCGGCAACATCTCACCGCCGTTTCGTGAAGAATCTTCAGCGAAGATTGTCACCAGATAGCCATAGCAGGATGCCGAAACGAAAGTCGAGATGATCGCGGTTGCGGTCGTGAAGAGAGACTCTCTTTTGCTTGCGAGTCCATAAGTGGAAACGAAGCCCACGATACCAGCCAGCAACGTCGCTGGGCCTGCGGTAGTAGCCGGCGGCCCGGCGTAAAGAATGATCGCGAGGAAGACCAAAGCATCAGCCACCGACTTCCGGCTTTGACTCACCCCGACGGCATCGGTGATGGAAACGGTAAATCTGCTGGCAGCGAAAGTCAGTCCCAGCAGGACTAACCAGGCCAGTAGACCGGCACTCGTCAGGAGGGGCAGCCTTATGGTTGATGCCAAGGCATAAGAAAGGAGTAGTGCTCCGAGCGCGCAAACGCTAATCAGGAAGGCTTTGCTTTTCCAGGTTCTCTTGTCAGTCATTCCGTTGGATAACCTCGCTCGGCGGGACAATAAACTTGACGTCATCCGGCCGGTTCAATGGGGATTTAAGTCGGGTAACCAGCGAATCTGCCAAGGATTGAGGGGTTCTTTGGAATGTCAGCCGAGGTTGAGCGATAGCCAACCTTGTTTGACACCGCTAACGATAACTTTTCCAAAGAGTTGCGTCAAGGCTTAATCTGGTTCCCGTAGGTCAGTTTGAAGGGGTGGAGATGCCATACTGGCGAATGACGGTCAAGCTGAAAGATGCTTCTAGGCTAAACCCGCCCCAGCACGATGACTCAGCAATTGTGAGGCCACCTCTTTGGGTTCGGTAGTTGGCGTCTTGCAGGTGAAATTCTCGCAGATATATACGGTCGATTTTCCATCCAGTTGTGAACGCTCGCGAAGCAGGGGAATGAATGCCGAGGCCATGGCATCGCCCGGAGAAGATTGGGCTATGACTTTGTTGGGCAGATACGTCTTCCATATCTCTTTCTGTAGAGCCTGAGTTTCCGACTTTGAGGGGTCTCCGATTAGCACAATCTCCTTGGGCGCGCCCAGGTAAAAATCCAGGGCGCAGAGCAAGCGCCCGAAGCCCGACGGGTATCGCTGAGCCATCGAAGCCGTCAGGCGCAGGATAGTAGCTGCCCGTCGCTGATAATCATGGTCGTCAGTCAACAGGCCAACGCGCAGCAGAACCTCCGCGGCGACGGAATTACCGGACGGCGTGGCGTTATCAAAAAAGTCTTTGGCACGGACTATCAGATCTTCATGGCTGCGCCCGGTGTAGAAAAACCCGCCTTCATCGGCATCCCAAAATTCGTCGATCATTGTCGCGGTTAGGTTGCGTGCTTCTTCAAGCCACTGGACTTCTCCACTGGTTTCAAACAATGTCACAAGGCCATCGATCAAAAACGCGTAGTCCTCGAGATAGGCATTGAGTTTGGCGTGACCGTCCTTGTAAGTTCTGAGTAGCAAGCCATCGCGGCGCAGATTATTGAGCAGGAATAGGGCGTTGCTCTTCGCAATGTCCTGATAGTCGGAGCGCTGAAGAATTGCCGCCGCTTCGGCAAAGCTTGCCAACATAAGACCGTTCCAGGCTGTCAGAACTTTTTCGTCGCGGGCGGGTTTCACTCGTTTCTCACGTGCGGCAAACAACAACGCGCGTGCCCGGGCAAGAGTTTCGTTGAGCTCCTCAACTGTCAGGTTCTCTAAAGCTGCAACCTCCGCCAAATCTCGCGTGACGTTAAGAATGTTTTCGCCTTCGAAGTTGCCGGCGATCGTGACGTTGTAATAGGCAGCGAAAATGACAGCGTCTCGCTCGCCGAGCAACTCGTTCAGGTCGTCACGGTTCCAGATGAAAAACTTTCCTTCAACTCCTTCCGAGTCTGCGTCCTGCGTTGAATAGAAACCGCCGGCAGCGTCTGTCATTTCGCTCACTACATAATCCAGAATTCCTTCCGCTACTGCTCGAGCTTGCTCATCCCGGCTGACCTGGTAGTAGTGAAGGTAAAGGCGCGACAGCAGAGCATTGTCGTACAACATCTTCTCGAAGTGTGGCACCAGCCAGCGCGGGTCGGTCGCGTAACGATGAAAACCACCGCCGAGTTGATCGTAGATGCCGCCCTCGGCCATCTTCCGGCAAGTGTGGCGAACAAATTCCAAAGTCTGCGGATTGCCAGTGCGATAAAACGTGTGAAGCAGAAACTCCAGAGCCATCGCCGGTGGAAACTTTGGTGCGCCACCAAAGCCGCCGTAGGTTGAGTCGTAGTTCTTGATAACTCCGCGATAGGCAGTGTCGAGCAGTTCTTTCGAGAGGATCTCGTTTGACTCGCGCGCAGCCGTCGCGCTCTTCAATTGATTTAGAACCGACGCAGCGGTTTCCTGAATGTCTTCGGGACGTGTCCGGAAGGCGTCAGCTACGCTGATCAGCACGCGCGGAAAACCGGGCATGTTGTAACGATCTTCGGGAGGGAAGTAGGTTCCAGCGTAAAAGGGAACGCAGTCAGGCGTCAGGAAAACGGTCATCGGCCAACCACCATGTTGGGTCATCATCT
>JANLYZ010000475.1:0-2015 GCA_031365905.1 Chloracidobacterium sp.
GGACTTGATCGATCTTCGTAACGCATCGGGAGATAGCTCAGCAGTTCTTCAACGGTGGGAGAATCCTTCCTGCTTGATTGGCCGGCGATTTCCAAAGCGAGTTTGTGCGAAAGGGTTTGGCCGAAGCGCGGCAGGCCGTATTTATAGAGTTCTGCAAGCGGAGTTTTGAGATCTAAAGGAGGCGGCATGCGCGCCGGATCATAGCATAGCTGCAGCGCTGGGAATCCTCCGGGCCGACGGCAGCTTTGAACTTGAGCGAGCCAGCAATCTTGCATTAACGTGAGTAGCGGAAACTGTTAAGTTATCTGCGGCCAATTCGAATTAAGAGTTTGCGTTAGCGGCGAGCAAGGGAGAACTGAATGATGGCTTCTGAAAACGAGTTAACTATTGAGACGCGCGATCGACTCAGCAAGGTTCGCACAGTCTTATTGCGTTTGCACAAGACTTTGCTCGACTTCGAGCGCGCGGGTTATGAGCGCGAACGCGGCAAGATCAAGAACAGTTACGCCTATCTGCAACTGGTGATGAGCGACCCGTGGTTTGCCTGGCTGCGGCAGTTGTCGGAACTCATTGTGGGGATGGATGAACTTCTCGCGGCGAAGGAAACTGCGAGCGAAGCTACGGCCCAGGCTCTGATTCAGCAGTCTTCCATTCTGCTGACACCGTCAGAGGCAGGCAGCGAATTTCAGAAAAAATACTTTGCGGCGATGCAGCAATCACCGGAAGTGGTGCTGGCGCATTCGGAGTTTGCGGGAGTGCTTGGCCCGGCGAGACTATCGAAAGAAATCCATTAGGTTGGCAAAGAGTGAACTTTTGGAGTGCGGCGACCTGTCGCCGGTTTGGTCCGTGGCGGCTTGACGCGATTCGGTTGAGTTCAGCCCGCCTGGTCGTGACAGGTCGCGACCGACTAGAGCGCTGACAAGTCAGCGCACTCCAAAAGGTCAGTTCGTGGTCGCATCTGCTTTGGCGCAATGCTGGTCAAAAGCCTGGATCAATTCACTGGCGACCTGCGACGCATCACGTCCTTCGATCTGACGGCGTTCCATCATATAGACAAGTTGGCCATCCTTCAGGATGGCGATTGATGGCGAAGATGGTTCATAGCCGGTGAAGTAGCTGCGCGCTTTTTCGGTGGCTTCAATATCGGCGCCCGCGAACACGGTGCCAACCTTATCTGGCCGCACGCTATGTTGTAGTGCGCGCGCGATTCCGGGTCGGGCTTTACCCGCTGCACAACCGCAAATCGAATTCACAACCACCATCACCGTGCCGGTGCTGTTCTCAATCGTCTTCTGCACGTCTTCGGGCGTGCGCAGTTCTTCGACGCCGATTCGGCTTAGTTCTTCACGCATCGGACGGATCATTAGTTCTGAATATGGCATGGGTTTCTCCTCTTGAATTTCAATTCTCAATTTCCAGGTTTCAGATAGGTCTTAGGAAGCGATTGTAACACGACACTTGATGTTGGGATGGGTTGGAAGGCGGCGAGAGCTAGTCGACTACGATCATCGTCCGCAGTTCGCGAAACTTCCGGTCGCTAATCCCGCGCACCATCATCAGGTGCTCAGCACGGCGAAAGGGCCCGTATTGTTCTCGATGCGCGATGATTCGTTCCGCAATTCCGCTGCCGACGCCCGGGAGTTTCTCGAGTTCCAGCCGCGAAGCAGTGTTGATATTTATCGCTGAAGCTCGTTCGGTATGCGGCAATTCCGAACTCAGCGTTGAGGGGGAAGACATGGCGCGCGGCAGCCTGGCGCACGCTGACGCTGCCAGGATTGCGGCGACGATGCTGAGAGCTACAAGCGGCGACGAAAACTTTGCTACGGGGAGATATTGTTTCACGTATGCAAGTAAGTGTTTGTGAAGGCTTTGTAACTCTGCCGCTCGCGTGTGCACTTTGCTAAAAGTCTAATGATTCCAAAAGTTCGTATGTTTTATGGCGCGATGTCCACAGATTTTTCCACAGCTTGCGTGGAAAAATGTTTCGAAGCGGTGGCGCGGCAAAGAAGTTTAGC
>JANLYZ010000002.1:0-2863 GCA_031365905.1 Chloracidobacterium sp.
TCCAAAGGCATCTACATAAATCGCTCCTACGACGAACTGAACCTGGTCGCCCCGGATCTCGTGCGGGACGTTCACGCCGAATACGTCCGCGCCGGCGCCGACATTATCGAGACCAACACCTACAGCGCGACCGCCAATAAACTCCAACCCTACGGCCTTGAAGCGAGTCTGCGCGACATCAACATTAGCGCGGCGCGAATTGCGCGCGAGGCTGCCGGCAATCGCGCTTACGTCGCCGGCGCGGTTGGTCCGCTCGGCTTGCGCATTGAACCGTATGGGCCAACCTCATTCGACGAAGCCAAGGAGATGTTTACCGCGCAGATATCGGCATTGCTTGAGGGCGGCGTAGATCTGTTTGTGCTCGAGACGTTCGCAGATCTTTCCGAACTGCATCAGGCGATCAGGGCGGTGCGCGAATTGTGCGACTTGCCGATCGTCGCGCAGATGACAATTCAGATCGACGGCAACACTGTCTTCGGTGCCACCCCCGAATCGTTCACCACTCAGCTCGACGAATGGGGCGCTGACGTAATCGGTCTCAACTGCGGAGTCGGTCCGGCGATTGTGCTCAACGCGATCGAAAAGATGCGACCGGTTACAACTCGCAAACTTTCCGCGCAGCCTAACGCGGGCCTTCCTCGCGATGTGCAGGGCCGACAGTTCTACATGTGTTCGCCGGAATACATGGCTGAGTATTCGCGACGCATGATCCAGGCCGGCGCCAGGTTCGTCGGCGGCTGTTGTGGTACAACGCCGGCGCATATCAAGTGGATCGCTGATGCGGTGCGGCAATTCAACCCGCGCACGCAGCAAGTGGTCGTCAGTAGTGCAGCGAAGATCGCGGTCCATGAGTTGAAACCACCGGACGTGACGGTTGTACCTCCGGAGGAGAGATCGAATTGGGCCCGCAAGATCGCGCGCGGTGAATTTGTCACTACTTGCGAAGTGCTGCCGCCGAAAGGTTGTGATCCGTGGAAGACGCTCGATTCGATCAGGCTGCTAAAGGACGCTGGTGTTGATGGCGTCAACATCCCCGACGGGCCGCGCGCGCAGACACGGATGGGAGCAATGGCGACTGCGATTCTGGTCGAACGCGAAATAGGAATCGAGAGTGTGCTTCATTATTGCTGCCGCGATCGCAATTTGCTCGGCATGATGTCTGACTTATTGGGCGCCGCCGCGCTCGGCTTGCACAACTTACTCTTGATTACCGGCGATCCGCCGAAGATGGGGCCTTACCCGGACGCCACCGCTGTGTTCGACATCGACGCGATTGGTCTGACGAACATGGTGAACAAGCTGAACCATGGACTCGATCTCGGCAACAACCCGACCGGCAAGCCGACAGCTTTCTCGATCGGCGTTGGCGTCAATCCCGGCGCGGTGAATCTGGAAGAAGAGATCAAGCGTTTCGAGTGGAAGATCGAAGCCGGCGCGGAATATGCCATCACCCAACCGGTGTTCGATACTGAACAACTGCGCGTATTTCTCAAACGCATCGAACATTGCCGCATTCCAATTGTCGCGGGCATCTGGCCGCTGGTTTCGTTTCGCAATGCGGAATTTCTGCACAACGAAGTGCCCGGAGTGCGCGTGACGCCGGAGATCATGGAACGCATGCGCGCGGCGTCGGCTATTAGTAAGGAAGCGGGACGTGATGAAGGATTGAAGATCGCGCGCGAGTCGTTGTTAGAAGTGCGCGATATGATTCAGGGCGTGCAGGTGTCCGCACCGTTTGGAAATGTGAAGTATGCCCTGGAGGTTTTCGAAGTGCTGCCACAATTCGCCGCTAGCAAGGGAGCAGACGGATGAAGCTCAATGAGCGATATTTGCTTTCTTGAGGGCGTCGATTTGTCCGAGATCAGGAAGAGAAAGAATATGCGTCCGGCGCTTGTGTTGTCATTCGGTTGTTTTTGAAACATAAGACCGTAGATCTTGAGCGTCATGGTTAGGCGATTCTTGGTTGGTACTCATTGTGATCCCAGTTGCCTCTAGGGCGGGAACTCCTCGGCATACAAAAGCGCTTCGATATGAGTTCTGAATTCTGGTAAGTCCTGCTGAACTATCCGCCAAATCTGCTCGAGATCAACACCCAAATAGTCGTGAACAACTACGTTTCGAAAGCCAGCGATGGCCCGCCAGTCGACTTCTGGTTTCTTCTGCTTAGTGGCGTTAGATAGTCGCTGCGTGGATTCTGCAAAGGTTTGAAGATTTCGGACGATCGCGTCGTGGACCATTGTGTTGGCAAAAAATTCCGCACGACCCTCCGCGCTATAACGATCGATTCTGTCAAGGCATTCCTTGATGTGAATGAGATAAAGCCGGTCGTCTTTGATCATAACGGTTTGGCTTCTTCAAGCACACGCTCCCGGATATAAGGGTGAAGAGCCGCCTCGGTTACAACGTCGACCCTACAGCCAAGTAAATCCTCCAAGTCGGCGACTAGGCCCCCAGGGAAAAAGGCCGTCGTTTGGGCACCCGTCTCCACTAAGACGTCCAAGTCGCTTTCATTGTCGTCCTGACCTCGAACTACTGAGCCGAACATTCGCACATTTGTTGCCCCATGTCGCTTCGCGAGTCGAAGGATCTCGTCACGTTTAGCATGCACCAGTTCTTGTTTCGTCATTCTTAGATCTCCTGCAAATTACTTCTTTCGCGATCTAGATAAGCTCACCAGCTAGGCGAGCACATGCGTTAGAGCATCTTCCAGGCCCAGATACTGAAATTGATATCCGGCGATTGTCAATGTCGAGGGTTCCACTCGCTGGCTCGCCAACAGCAACGCATCGGCCATCTCACCAAAAACGAGACGCACGCCGAAAGCTGGAATCGGAAACAGCGTCGGACGCGAAAGAACCTTGCC
>JANLYZ010000011.1:0-2359 GCA_031365905.1 Chloracidobacterium sp.
TCAATTTACGCAACCCAATGCCAATTGCATTTGTTGTCCCGCCTGAAGGCGAAAGTAGACCAACCAACGAGGAAAAGCGCAGCCGAACAACGCTATTCCGTGTGAAGCTTAACCGTGTCGCGCGCGAAGTTTTTGTCTTCCTGGCCTTCTGCCTGTTCACGTCGGTCGTGACTTGGCCTTACGTGACGCGCCTGCGGGATGCGGTCGTGGATCCCGGCGATCCATATCTGATCTCCTGGATTCTCTGGTGGGACTATCACCAGACGTTTACCGATCCGCTTCATCTCTTTCATGCGAACCTGTTTTACCCGCTGCGTTACACGCTCGCTTTCAGCGAGCACTCTTACGGCATCTCCGTGTTTTTCTTTCCGCTCTTCGCGCTGGGCGCGCGGCCGTTGACTGTTCATGCCGTCGCGATGTTTTTCGGGTTCGTGACCTGCGGTTACGGAGCTTTCCGCCTGGCGCGCACGCTGACCGGATCAAACGGCGCCGCGTGGGTAGCTGGAATCATCTTCGCTTTTGTGCCCTTTCGTTTCGGCCTGATGTCGCAGGTGGCGTATCTCTGGTCGTGTTGGATACCGCTGGTCCTCGAAGCGCTGGTTTTGTTTGCGCGCGAACGCAGCCGCAAGCGTGCGGTTTGGCTGGGCGTCGCCTTTTTCATGTCAGGCATAACGACGATCTCGTGGTTCACTTTGTCGCTTGTGCCGCTGGGACTTTCCGCAGCGATCTTGTTGACGCGGCACGACGCGTGGCGCGACCGCGAGTTTTGGCAACGCGGCACGCTTGCGATTGGTTTGGCAGCGGTCGCGCTGTTGCCCTTCATGCTGCCTTATTACATTGCCGCCAGGCTTTACAACTTCCAGCGAAACATCGAGGAGATAAAATCATTCTCAGCCTGGCCCAGCCACTGGCTCGCCGCTGACGCGCGAAACAGGCTGTGGCGCGGCATGGGTGATCGTCTCTCTGACGGCGGCAAGTTTCGCTTGTTTCCCGGGCTGCTGCCGATCCTGCTTTCACTCGCGACACTGGTTCTGGTTCCGCCGGTACCGAAGCTCAACAATCTGACTGAAACAATCAGAACACGGACGCGGTGGCTCAAATTTCTTGACACGCTGATCGTCGTGGCCCTGGCACTTTCGATCATCGCAGTTGGTTACGATCCGCCACGGCATGCATTTTTCAGATACGTAACCTCCGAATTCCACCTTAGCGTGCTCACCGTAGCGATCCTCGCGCGCTTGTGTGTTGCGTATCCTGCGTTTCTCAGACGCGGCGAGAATGCCAACTTCCTTGAGACACTTCGCTCGGAACGGCGTAGCGACGCGTTCTGGCTCGGCGTCGTCTGGACGATCATCGGCTTCTTTTACTCGCTCGGTTGGAACTTTTTCTTTTACCGCATGCTCTACGACGCGCTGCCGCTCTTCAGAAGCATGCGTGTGGCTGCACGTGGTTCGATGATCGCCTATCTTGGTTTGGCAGTCCTCGCCGGGCTGGGCGCAAAACGGATCGCGGAAATAGTCGCAAAGAAACGGCCGCGTATGCGCGAAGGAATCGTATTTGCGGTTATTGCTGTGATGCTGCTCCTGGAACTCAATGCCGCGCCATTGCAACTTATGCATGGCGACGTTTATCCCGATGGCGTCACGCTGCGGCTGAAAGAAACGACGATGCGTGGTGGTGTGGTCATCTTGCCGGCGGGCGAACATGTGAACCATCGCTACGTACTCCGTTCGGCTGACCACCTGAAGCCGATGATTGTCGGCATCTCCGGCTTCGGGTCTCCTTATGAAAACAAGATCGAAGAGGCAATTGCTTCTGGCGCGATCCCGATGAACTTCATCGACTTCCTTGAAAATGTACCCACGTCATACGTCGTCGTCGAGAACAATTTGATTGAGCCCGAGCGCCGCATCGACTATGAAACTTTTCTCGCCCGCGCGGTACTCGCCGGGAGGCTGCGCTTCATAAACCGCTTCGACGGGCGCGACGATCTCTATGCGGTCGTCAGGAATGAGCCGCAAGCAAAAGCGGAAGCGCCGCTGCCATTTGGACTGGAGACAAAGGAGTGGCGAGACCTGGTGAAGGAAGATCCAGTTAACCTGCTCGGGCAATATCGTTCGGCGAGCCAGACGATCTATCGTTTTTATGTGGCGTCTTACGGGCAGATGCCACGCTACGCGGAGTTTCTGACTGACGTTGAAGCGATTGGCCGTGGCGTAGTTGCGAGTTCGCTTGACGAACAATCCAAACTGGAAACTAACCTGGACGAGTTTGCGCGAGGCTGGGTTACGCGACCAAAGTTTGCGGCCGAGTACAAGCAACTGACGAACGAACGCTTTGTTGACGAGCTATCCGCTCA
>JANLYZ010000032.1:0-10129 GCA_031365905.1 Chloracidobacterium sp.
ACCCGACGGGGCTCAAACCCGCACCTCACGGCTTAAAAGGCCGCCGCTCTGTCACTCGAGCTCCGGGTCAGCAACTATTGCCGATTGCCGATTGTCGATTTACCAAGACGCCGCTTTCTTGCTGGAACACTAATTGGCAATTGGCAATCGACAATCGGCAATGGTTGGCTGTGGCGGAAGGATTCGAACCTTCGCGTGGCCGCATTAACAGTGCGGTGCCTTACCAGCTTGGCTACGCCACAAAAAAACACGGTCACGGGAGACGCGCGGACATGGAGACATGGTGAATCGGAACAGTTTGGAAACGATGTCCTTTTCTCCGCGTCGCCGCGTCTCCCGCTCTCCGTGTCTCGTCGTATGGAGGCGATGAAGGGAGTCGAACCCTTATCGTTCGGTTTACAAGACCGACGCTCTGTTTAGCCAATTGAGCTACATCGCCTGAATCAGTAGGCAGTCGGCAGTGAGCAGTAGACAGCGGTTGGAGATTCAGTAACTCAACAACTGCCTACCTTCTGCTTACTGCCTACTGCCTACTGCTTACTGCTTTGGTGGAGCTAAGAGGAATCGAACCTCTACGTCCTGCTTGCAAGGCAGGCATCATGCCGTTAGATCATAGCCCCGTAACAACTGACGCGGAGTTTGGTCGCGGAGGCGGGATTCGAACCCGCACCCTCTCGTTTATGAGACGAACGCTCTCTCCAGTTTGAGCTACTCCGCAACGTAGGCCAGACTGTCCAGTCTGTCCTTGCTTCAATAAGAAGCTCTCGATTCCTTAGGAGGAATCGGACAGGCAAGAATGCCTGTCCTAGATATTGAGTTATGGTGAGCCTGGCAGGATTCGAACCTGCGACATTCTGTTTAGAAGACAGACGCTCTGATTCCGCTGAGCTACAGGCCCCGTCGAATTTGAGACACGGAGACGGAGTGACACGGCGACCCGGCGACAAGTTCAACTCACCGTGTCTCCGCGTCTCCCATTCTCCGCGTCCGTTGGTTTGGTGCCCAAGGAAGGATTCAAACCTTCAACCTCTGGTTTGTAGGACCAGCGCTGCTATCAGTTGAGCTACTCGGGCGGAGGAGCAGTAGGCAGCAGGCAGAATGGCAGTCAGCCGAACGAAGTCTCACGCACTGCCTACTGCTTCCTGCCTACTGCCTTCTGATTTTGGTCGGAGTTGGAATCGAACCAACCTTTCGGGTTTTTCAAACCCGCGCTAATCCGTCTCAGCTATCCGACCGGAGAGATTGCCAGTTGCCGATTTGCGATTGCCGATTAGCAATGATGGAGTTTCAAATCGGCAATCAACATTTGGCAATCGGCAATGTAACGCGATCATCGTGCACGTCCATGAAGAGATACTTCCGCCACTCAGCTCTTGCCTCTGCATAGTGGCAAAGCACCACGCGTTCGAGCTTCACGCGCAACGCTGACTGTGAAGTCAAAAGCGGCATGCGTGCTTCCCCCGGCGTGCGGTTGGCTTTGCGGTTGTTGCACCCGATGCAGGCCGTGACGATGTTCACCGGCGAGTTATCGCCGCCACGCGAACGCGGCATGATGTGATCGAGTGTCAGCTCGTTCGCGACTTTCTTTTCGCCGCAGTACTGGCAGCGAAATTTGTCGCGCATGTAAATGCGCAGGCGCCGCATGCCTGACTGCTCGCGACGGCGGCGCACGTTGATGTAAGTGCGACGGCGAATCACGGAGGGCACGGGCCACTCTGCGTGCGCCGAGTGCAGCACACGATCGCCGTCCCATTCCTCGACGAAGACCGTGTTCTTGAATGTCATGATGATCGCGCGCGCGACACTGACGGTGCCGAGCGGCTCGTAAGTTTGATTCAGTAGCAAAACTCTGCCATTGAGTGCCATCACCCGGCACCTCCTTTCGTTTAGTTGTTGGCCACAGATGCTAGTCAGAACCACCTGCGTGAGCGGGTGGCCGAGGTTTTCTCGGACGGGGGTTTCTAGCTGGAGGGAGATAGCCACCCGCTTACGCAGGTGGTTCTGACAAGTCGGCTGTTGAATTGGAGCGCGCGGTGAGACTCGAACTCACGATACCGGATTTGCAGTCCAGTGCCTTGGCCGCTTGGCGACGCGCGCAGTAGGACAGACATTCCTGTCTGTCCAGGTTTCTAGTTAAGTAAATGAACAGGCAGGAATCCCTGTCCTACATTTTGGAGCGGAAGGAGAGATTCGAACTCTCGAAGCGAGTTTGGAAGACTCACATGTTTCCGGCTACATCACTTCCGCCTGGTATTTCCGATTGCCGATTTGCGCAGTTTCTTTGCAGAGAGTCTCTGCCGAACAGGAACAGACTAGACTTGGAGCAGA
The DNA here is from genome assembly GCA_031365905.1 of Chloracidobacterium sp. Taxonomy (GTDB): domain Bacteria; phylum Acidobacteriota; class Blastocatellia; order Pyrinomonadales; family Pyrinomonadaceae; genus PSRF01. The sequence goes on from JANLYZ010000032.1 coordinate 2,329, forward strand.
GGACCAATCGCCAATCGGCAATCGAAAATCGGCAATGTTTGGAACCCCCGATAGGACTCGAACCCATACCTAATTCGTTCGAAGCGAATCGCTCTTCCATTAAGCTACGGGGGCAAGGGAAAATTTCGGATTGCGGATTGCGGAATTCGGAATTCAAATTTGCAAACGCGTCCGAGAATCCAAACGCTGTTGGAAATAGCCCGCGGTCGAGGCAAACCAAATTCGCAATTCGCAATTCGAAATCCGAAATTTGTTATTGGAGCATCGTACCGGATTCGAACCGGTGTCTCAGCGTTGGCAACGCCGTGTCTTGAACCATCTGGACCAACGATGCGATCTAGGAGCGCAGGCATCCTTGCCTGCTCTTTCGGTAAGTTGAGGCAGCCACGGATCGCTGCGCTCCCAAATGGTCGGGGGAGGACAGCTCAATATCTCCGTGTCCCCGAGTCTCCGTGTCTCCGTGTCACTCTTTCAGCCTTTCACGCAGACCACTTGCTTAATCTCGGCGACGATCTTCACCAGATCGCTCTGGTTGCGCATCACCGCCTTGATGTCTTTGTAAGCGCCGGGGATTTCGTCCAGCACGCCTACGTCCTTTCGGCATTCAACGCCTTCCGTTTGACGCGCCAAATCGTCTTTCGTGAAAGCACGCTTGGCCGCGCCGCGAGACATCTTGCGTCCCGCGCCGTGCGAACAGGAGCTGAAACTCTCCGCCAGTCCACGGCCCTGCACGATGAAAGACTTAGCACCCATCGAGCCGGGGATAATTCCGTACACACCTGCCGCCGCATTGATTGCGCCTTTGCGCGTGACAAAAACTTTTTCGCCGTAGTGCTCTTCAAGCGCGACGTAGTTGTGATGACAGTTGACTGCAATCTCCGGCTGGAACGGTTGCCGATGATTGAACATCTTGTTGAAGACCCGGAGCAGACGCGCCATCATGATCTCGCGGTTCTTCATCGCGTAGCCCTGAGCCCACTTCAGGTCTTTCCAGTAAGCCGCAAATTCCGGCGTACCCTGGATGAAGTAAGCGAGATCGGGAGCCGGCAATTCATTCAACTGCCACAGGCTCTTGGCGGTTGAGATGTGACGCTCGGCGAGTTCCTTGCCGATGTTGCGCGAACCCGAGTGGAGCATCAACCAGACGAAGTTTTCCGTGTCGAGACAAACTTCGATGAAGTGGTTACCGCCGCCCAGCGTGCCCAGTTGCGTCATCGCTTTTTGCTTGCGATCGAGCACGCCGCGGTGCAATTCGCCGAAGTCTTTCCAACCGTCCCAGTCGGACGCTTCATCGACCGACTCCTTGTAGGCATTGAAGCCGACCGGGATTTCTTCCTCGATCTTCAGCCGCAGCTCCTTCAACTTGCCGTCAAGGATGCCGCTTCTGAATGGCGTCTTCACGGCCATCATGCCGCACCCGATGTCTACGCCTACCGTCGCGGGAATTACTGCTTCCTTCGTAGCGACGACAGAGCCGACCATGCTGCCCTTGCCCAGGTGCGCATCAGGCATCAAGGCAACGTGCTTGAACAAGCATGGCAAGCGCGAAACGTTTCTGAGCATCGCCTGTTCTTCGATGCTGAATGCGTGGCCGGCCCACGACAGAACGTCTGCACGTGCGCCACCGATTGGTAGTTTTTCGTAAGGCATGTTACCTCCTCCCTTCTAAGAATAATTGATAACTAAGAGTTTGCCATAGACAGGGGACAGCTATCTGCTGCCTCCTGCTTACTGCCTACTGCCTACTGATTCTTGGTGCGTCAGGTGAGATTCGCGCCTCACAATCCCCTGCTTAAGAGGCAGGTGCCTTAATCCAGTTTAGCTACTGACGCAGTAGGACAGACATTCCTGTCTGTCCCTGTTTGTTGCGCTTAGGTCAATTAAAAGGAAACGAGATTTTCCATTTGTCATTAGTCAGTTCTTATTTGTCATTGGAGCAGAACCTAAGGAGTACGGTGTTATATGACCAATGACAAATGTCAAATGAGAAACGAAAAATGTTCTTTCTTCCTTCGTTGGATATGAGGCTACTGCGGACGGGACAGGCAGGAATGCCTGTCCTTTGTGGCGGGGCTGACGAGACTTGAACTCGCGATCTCTGCATCGACAGTGCAGCGCTTTAATCCAACTAAGCTACAGCCCCTTGAGCCTTTTCCGTTGTTAGTTCTTCTTTTGTTTTGACCGGACGCGCGTTTCGCGATTCGACTTCCGAGGCGATTGCCTCGCGAACCGCGTTTACGACTTCGGCGATCAAGTTGATTTTCCGCAGGCTGTTTGCACGACCCTCGGGACATTGCATGTCGAAATCGAATCGCACGCGGCGATAACAGTCGGCCAGATCCAGCGTTACTGTTCCCCAGTTCCAGCGCTGATCCGGAGCGTCATCGGAAATTCCACGAGTGTCTTCGACAACTCCGATGATGAAGGCGGGCAGTTCCGGGTCTTCATTCAGGAACTCGCGGCGGCGGACGTAGTACCGCTCTGATAGTTCTTCGCCCATTACTAGTTTCCTTTCTAAGCTGCTGCTGCAGCGGATTTTTTGTTACCTCATGTTGGTGGCCCTCCTTGGTGGTTATTGGTCAGCTTCATCTGCTGTTCTCCTTTCTTGAATTCACTTTGATGTTGGTGTGAAGCCAAACGCCAATTGGCAATCGCAAATCGGCAATGGTTTGGGTGGGTCGAAGGGAGTTGAACCCTCACCAGCCGCAGTCACAGTGCGGTGCTCTGCCAATTTGAGCTACGACCCACAGAAACACTTTGGAGTGCGCCGGCAGAGCGAAGCGGCGACGGCGCTTTGGGTTGTGCCCGCTAATCCAAAGCGGTGTCGCGCTGGCGCTTGCCACCGCGCTCCAAAGTGGCGGGGATGACGAGACTCGAACTCGCAAATCAACTGATTGAAGGTCAGTCCGCTTTCCATTTCGCGTTCATCCCCATGAACTGGTACCGGCGGAGGGATTCGAACCCACACTGTCTAGTTTCTAAAACTAGCGCCTCCTGCCGTTGGGCTACGCCGGCAAATCATTTTCGATTTCCAATTGCCGATTGCCGACTTGTTTGCGTTGTGAGCCAATCTGAAATTGGCAATCGGCAATCGGCAATCGGCAATGCTTTGGTGGACCTGGCACGATTTGAACGTGCGACCTCGACCTTCGCAGAGTCGCGCTCTCATTCCGCTGAGCTACAGGTCCTCGGATTCTTCCGGCGGTAAGCGAGCTGCGCTGACAGCCACCAGTGCTGTCGCTCGATCTCACCGCCGAACTTTGGCGGAGGCGGCAGGAGTTGAACCTGCACACGCTACGCGTGGCGGCTTAGCAGACCGCTGCCATACCGTTAGGCGACGCCTCCGTGTGAATTTCGGATTGCGAATTGCGGATTTCGAATTTGCTGCTAACCAGAAACCAGTCGGCTATCAACAGTCGGAAATCGGCAATGACCTGGCGGAAGGGACAGGAGTCGAACCTGCAAGCGACAAACGCGCGGTAGTTTTCGGGACTACTGCCTTACCAGTTAGGCTACCCTTCCAAAAGTTGTTTGATCATGAATTGGCAGGGACGCTCGGATTCGAACCGAGAATGTCGATTTTGGAGACCGATGGTTTTGCCAGTTAGCCTACATCCCTAAAAACTTTCGAATTGCGAATTTCAGATTTATGACTTGACCGCGACAAATCTGAAATCCGAAGTCCGAAATTCGCAATTCAAATTTTTATTGTTATGCTAAAAAACAGATGAAGGCAGAGAGATGGGCTCACGAAGATACACTTCGAGGCACACTTCTCCTCAGGGATGGCGACGCTCGCGTCTCTCGCAAAGTGAACGGCGACGTCATCCGTTGAAGGCTCCCTGCCTTCATCCAAAGACTCCATGCGAAGCCGCATGGAGTTTTCGCAAATAGGTACTTCGATTGTCAAAAAACAAAAAGAGCGGGCTTTAAGCCTCCCAGGGAAGCTGCCCGCTCCTAACAATTCTCGCGATTTTTCTTGGAGATTTGGGAGCGGGAGTCCGCTCCCGCGAATTAATGCCTAATGTAACGGCGATCTATGGACGTTTGTCCGAGTCTGCCGTCGAACATATAGACGGATGAACTCAGACCGGCCCATAAACACACGCTTCGCCTCGCGGCCGTGGGCCGTTTGGCGGTGTGTTCTTTATTGGTCCAGCTCATCAACATTGGAATGGTTTCCTTCACAGTGCGCAGTTTCAGTGAACGCGCAACCTTCTTTGTATAAGATAGGACCAGCGGTCCTGTCAAGAACTTTTTGCGAAAACACTTTTGCGAACCATCGTTCGCGAGACTTCGATAACCGGAGCGACGCCGGCGTTGCCTACAAAAGCGAAAAGGCGCAACGATCTTTGGGACCGTCGCGCCTAATCTAGTGTGGTCACTGTCCTCACCCCAGCAACCACGTGATGGAAGGATTCACCAACCATCTAGTTGCACTCACTATATCGCGCAACCGGCTCGATAGCAAACACTCAATGCAACCCCAGCCAAAAGCTGAGGGCGGAAGCCAGTGGCGGAAGCCCGCGCGTAAGCAGGGGCCTCCTTTTCGCTTTAACTAAAAAGAGCGCCCTTGCTTATACGCGGGCTTCTGCCGAGAGTGCGATGAGTTCTAATCCATGGCCGTCGGGGTCATCGAAGTAAACTGAAACTGAATTCATCCACTCGTGAAATACGGGTTCGGAAACCGCAACGCCCTTCTCTTTCAACATAGCAGCGGCCTGCTTGATGTCAGCCTCCCTCACGGTGAAGGCGAAGTGTTGCAAGGGCCACTCGCTCTTGTCTTCCTGCAATACAATCATCCCGGCATCACCACCCGCGTAGAGGAAGAGCCAGTTTCGCCGCTCATCGCGCAAGCCTTCCCGCAATCCCAACACGTGCTTGTAAAACGCCTCGGCGCGGGCAAGGTCTTTGACTCGAACGGCGATTTCGTAGACACCTTGGATCGGTAACATGTTTAGTGTCTCCTCGGAGTGCGATTCCTCGCGAGTTTACTCGCCCCGCCTTGAAGACGACAACACTTTCAGCGCAACCTTTTCCTGCCGCAACACCATCCGACCACTGCCGCTTGCCTCTCCCGCTTGCAAAAGCAATCGACTCTTGTAAACTCAGCACTGAATGTTGGCTCGCTGGAATGTTGGCCTGGAGAGACGCTTATGAAAACTACTCTACGCACCTTCGCTTCCTTCGCGCTTGTGCTTGCCTTTCTTGTTCCCACCCTTGCCGATACTATTCGCTTAAAAGACGGCAACGTGATTCACGGTCAGGTGATTGGCTTCCGCGACCAGCAGTTCACTGTGCTGGTTGGTTCGGGAGCGCAAGGGCGTCGCAGCCGCACACTCGTTTACATTGAAGACGTGGAGTCGATCGAGTTTGACTCGGCAACCACCGCCGCTGCACAGGGGCTGGCAAATGACGACCCGCAACCGTCGGGCACTCCGGCGCCGGTCTATCAGGCTCCCAGACCAACTCAGCAACCACCGACCACGAACAGAAATACTACACGCACAACACCACAGTCTGCGCCCAGCACTTCAGCAACGTTTTTCACGATCAAGGTGGCCGTCCGCGCCGACAACACGAATAACGGTTGGACTAACAGCGGACTCGTCGTGCGCAAGGGTCAGCGACTGCGAATCAGCGCCACAGGCCGCGTCTCTTTGGGTGGCGGTCGCTTCACAACTCCGGCCGGCATGGCCGGTTCGCCGGATAGCGAGAAGCTGATGCGCAATGAAGCCACGGGCGCTTTGATTGCCGTCATTGGCGACGATAATGACGACTTTCTCATCATCGGGACACGGCGAGATTTTGTTTCCCAACGAGATGGCGTGTTATTCCTGGGCGTAAACGAGGGCAAGCTCGACGACAACACCGGTACTTATGATGTCGTCATCGAAGCTGAGGCCGGTGGCGGTGGGCCTCGCTAACAGTAGCCTGCGGCAAACTTCGGTTTGTTATTGAGCATCACAAGATCCGCTGCCCTACAGTGGAAATCCAAGTTGCGGACTGGAAGTTGAGATTCCTTCCTCCGTTTTGACGTCTTCTGGCCACAGGTGATTTACATGAAACTCTCCAAGCTGGCGCGTGCGCTCTTTGCTTCAATCGTCATCTTCATTTTACTCGCCAGCCTGGGTATGAGCTTTGCGCCCGGTCAGTCGCGGCGCGTGCCCGCAACGTCCAACGAAAAAAAGAACAAGCGTCCCGCCGATAGCGGACAACAAGGTGAGAAGCCTGCTGAGGAGCCGCTGCCTCCGGATTTGAACGGCAAGCCACAGGAGGCGGAGAAGGTCACGGTCACCACCCAGATCGTCAACGTAGACACGGTGGTCTATCACAAGAAGAGCCTACAGATCGTAACCGGCTTGAAAAAGGAAAACTTCTCGATTCAAGTGGACGGCGTTCCGATGCCCATCACTAACTTCTCAACTCCGGAGGCCCCAATCACGGTCGCCATGGTAGTTGAGTACAGCAAATGGTCGGAGCTGTTCGGTCGCGCCTCAAGCGGCGGTTGGGACCCCGGTACCTACGAAGTTATTCGACCCGTCGCGATGTTCCTACAGCGGTTTGTCAAACCGCCTGACGACTATGTTTCGGTGGTGGCCTTCGACATTCGTCCGACGCCGTTGACGGATTTTACTAACGACCCGGCGCGAATTAGCCAGGTTATCAACTTGCTCCTGCGCAATTCCCCAGCCTTTCGTGAGACGAACCTCTTTGACGCGCTTAAGTTTACTCTCGTCGGTGGGCGCGGCGACTCCGTCGTACTCGAAAATGCCAAGACCGAGAAGTCTGATTACGCAGGCCTCGTTAGTGTCCAGGGGCGCCGCCGGGCCGTCATACTGGTTGCTTCCGGCATCGACACCTTCAGCAGGATTAACTACGGAGACGCGCGGAAGATCGCGCAGAATGCCGGCATTCCGATCTACATCATCGGAACGGGTGAACTATTCTTCAAGAAGTATGGGGACCAGATTCCAGCCACCGATAGTTTGACCGGAATGCCCGGCCGCATGACGTTTCTCCAGGCGAAAAACACGTTGGGAACATTTGCCAAAGAGACCGGCGGCGCGTATTACCCCGTTACCTTCGAGGGCGAATTACCTTCAGTTCTGAACAGCATTAATTCGTCGCTGCGGAGCCAGTACAGCCTTGCCTTTAACCCCGGCGACGTTCACGACGGCAAGCAACACAAGATAAAAGTCAGCGTGGATGTAAATGGCGATGGCGTCGTCGATGATAAAGAATATGTAATTCAGGCTCGGCAGCTTTACAACGCGCCCAAGCCTGACGGAGCGACGACTAAGTAGGCAGTAAGCAGAGGACGAAACCACAGTGTTCTGCTTACTGCTTACTGCTTACTGCTTACTGCTTACTTTCAGCAGATGATACGCTCTGCACGTGATCGAGAAAGATGTTGTCATAGTCGGCGGCGGTGCGGCGGGTTTTTTCTGCGCTATTGAAGCCGGCAAACGTGGACGCAGCGTCGTCGTGCTGGAACACGCTGAGCGCATCGGCAAAAAGATCGCCATCTCCGGTGGTGGCCGCTGCAACTTCACCAACCTGAACACGAGCGCCGACAATTTCATTTCCGCAAATCCACACTTCTGCAAGTCTGCCCTGGCCCGTTACACACCGGCGGATTTCGTCTCACTGGTAGAAAAACACCGCATCGCACATCACGAGAAAAAACTCGGCCAACTGTTTTGTGATGGCAGCTCGCAACAGATAATTGAAATGCTGTTAACGGAAGCGCGCGCCGTGGGCGTGGAGATTCGTTGCGGCTCAACAGTGCGCGAAGTCC
>JANLYZ010000082.1:0-1729 GCA_031365905.1 Chloracidobacterium sp.
CAAGACTTCAGCAGGCACCTGCTTGATTTCATCGCCCACCAGCGTTTCGCCGCGAATGATATTGAAATACTGGCCGTCGAGTTCGAAGTTATTCCACATGAACTCGCCGAGTTTCTCCATCTCGTTGTAGTTGTCGGCACAAACAACGGTATTCACATTGAGCCGAAAGCGATCGGTATATTTCGCTTTCAGCGGATAAAGCGCGCGGATGCACTCGAGCGCCTTCTCCCAATTTCCCGGCACGCCGCGGATCTCGTCGTGTGTCTTGCCATAACCGTCGAGCGCGATGTTCAGGTAGAGATCAAGCTTCGGATGAGAACCCAGGGCGCGATCAACTATTTCGTAAACGCGGGTTTTGATCAGCCCGTTAGTTGGTATGATGACGCGGTCGACGCCATTCCCATTTACAAACGTATCGATAATTTCGGAAACGTCGCGGCGCAGCGTAGGCTCGCCGCCCGAGAGCCAGAGGTCGGTAATCGCCGGCATCGTGCGCGAGACACGCTCGAGCTGCGCGAACGTCAGATCACCGGGCTGGTTCAACTCTTCGTGATAGAAGCACGTTTTACAAAAGGCATTGCAGCGCGACGTGACAAAGAGAATGACGGTGCCAAGACGCTTCTCGCGTTTAGTGGAACTGAGGAGTTGGACTAGTTGTACTGCTTTATTTGGCATTTAGTGGGACAGACATTCTTGTCTGTCGTCGCTTTCATATCGATCAACAATGGACAGGCAGGAATGCCTGTCCTACGTTTCGCGGGCGATGATGACAGCTTCAGTAGCTGATTTCAATTCGTAGGTAATGCCGCGCCACTTGATTCTACGCGAGAACGCCGCGGCTAGCGCATTGCCGAGGTATAACGCCGAGGCCAACGGCCAAAGGAGCAGGTGAGCCGGCAAGCTCCGCGACAGTTGCTTTTGGTAATTCGCCAGCGGAATGGTGACTGCCTTAAGACGAATGTAAGCCTTCGCGGAGCCCAGCAGGTAGATCAGCAACAGCGCGGCAAGCGGCAGCGCATAAGAAAGGCGCAGCAAAGCGCGAGCAATGACCAGCGCAAAACCTCCGAAGAAGACCGCGCAGAACAATAGGCTGCCGATTAGGACCGGCTTCCAAAGATGCGCGGCATAGACGCGCGTGATCTTCAGTTGTCGATTCGTGAACTCAAGAAGTTCGATCGCGCCGCAATGGCCGAACGAAGGAACCAGACACGCGGGCACGAAGCGTATCAGCAGCTTTGCCTCCTGCAACACGCGCGTCAAAGTGAAATCGTCGGAGACTGTTCCCTGCCAACGATCGACGATTTGAAGCCTTTCAAAAGTTGAACGGCGAATTGCGGTCGAACCTCCCCAACAAAAGTTCTTGTCCGCGCGTTCACCCAGCGCCGAAGCTATCGAGGCGTTCCACACGGAACGAAGTTGCGAAGCGAAGCCGCCTTGATCAGCAATGAACCAGCGATAGCCGCTCGCTACGCCAACGGTTTCATCAGCGAGCGGGGCCACCAGCGATCGCAACCAATTGGATTGCGGCCGTGCATCGGTATCGACAAATACAAAAATCTCGCTAAGCTGATCGATTCGCAAAACGGCTGTTCGCAAATTGTGAACCTTCTGCCCGCAACCAGGCGCGGCTCCGGCGATGACGATGCGGGAAGAAACTCCTTTGCCCGCGTCGTTGGCCTTGCGAAGTTCCTCGATCAGGTTGAGCGACGAATCATCCGCTCGATCCGTG
>JANLYZ010000146.1:0-6090 GCA_031365905.1 Chloracidobacterium sp.
CGCTTTTGCAGCCAATCAGGCGATGGCGCAATCCTGACGCCGCGCACGATCCGCGCTGCATATCGCGGACAGAGATCGAGATCCTTGATTTCAACTGAAGTGAAATCGCTTGCCTTGCCTTCGGTTTTTGGGACTTTGGACTTTGGACTTTGGATTTTGGACTTCTCGATTACCGAGACTTCCCGCGCAATCCCGATGTGCGAAAGACAGTCAGGGCGGTTCGAAGGCACCTCAACGTCGATAACGGAGTCGCCCTCAATCTCCTCGACTGCATCGATCGCGAGACCAACCATTGTCAGTCGCTCCCGCAACTCGAGCGGAGTCAGAGCGGTGGCGGTTAGCTCGCGCAACCAGTTGTAACTGATTAGCATTGTTAGTGGCCAGGGGTCAGTGGTCAGTGTCGGTAGCGTTTGTCTGTCTGCTGCTGACCACTGGCCACTGACCACTTTTTAATCAAACTGCTCCAAAAATCTGATGTCGTTCTCGAAAAGCAGGCGAATATCGTCGAGTCCGTACATCAAGGCGACCATGCGATCGATTCCCAGGCCGAAAGCGAAACCGGAAAAATCCTCCGGATCAACGCCATCGCCGCGCAGCACGTTGGGATGAACCATGCCCGAGCCTCCAAGCTCGATCCAACCCGAATTTTTACAGATACGACAACCCGCGCCACTGCACTTGAAACAACTGAAGTCAAACTCGGCGCTCGGTTCCGTAAAGGGAAAATACGAAGGACGGAAACGCGTGACCGTCTGCTCGCCAAACATGCGTCGCAGAAACTCTGCGACGGTGCCCTTCAGGTGCGCCATGCTAATTCCACGGTCGACACACAAGCCTTCAACCTGGAAGAACATCGGATTGTGCGTCGGGTCAGGCGTGTCGCGACGAAAGACGCGTCCGGGCGCAATCATTCGAAGTGGTGCGCCACGTCGCTGCATGGCATGAATCTGCACGGTCGACGTCTGTGAACGCAAAGCATATCCGTCTGTTGTGTAAAAGGTGTCCTGAGCAGCGCGCGCGGGATGGTTCTCGGGAATATTCAGCGCGTCGAAATTGTAGAAGTCGGTTTCAATCTCGCGGCCGTCTTCAATCGCATAACCGAGCGAGACAAAAATGTCTTCGATGCGTTCGCGAACGGCTGTGATTGGATGAATGTGTCCACGCCTTGGACGCCGGCCGGGCAGTGTTACGTCAATCGCTTCGCGCGCCGTTTGAGCGGATTCGACTTGCTTATTAAAGAACCTCTCAAACGCCTCAACGGTATAATCGATCGTTTTTTCTAGGTTCTGGACACCTTTCGCAAACTCGGGACGTTCGGTAGGATCCAACTTTCCAATTAGGCTTTTCAGTCGAACAACTTCACTCTTCTTGCCGGTGAGTTGCACTCGCGCTTGCTCGATTGAACGGTGAAGGGCTTGCAGTGTTGGAGCATCCTCATTAGATACCAGTTCAATCGCATCTAATCTTTCATATACGAAGTTGTCGAGGACTACGCCTGTTTGAACCCAATACTGCAGCAATTCTTTCCTAAGATACTTCGGTAAGAATCCAACAAAGCTGTCGAGCCACTGCCTGAAAACTGCAATGGCTTGTTCAAGCTGTTCTTTGGGTGCTGATGAAGTCACCGGTAACTTTAACCTTTGTCTTGCGGTGTCTGAGCGAAAGCCACGCTAGTGGCTCAATGTTTATAGAACCGAGAGTTGATATGAAACTCTTAGCCCCCGTAGGGGGCGAAATGTTTGTCGCACCCCTACGGGGCTGGAGAATTTGAGGGGTGTTGTTTCGCGGCTATAAACATTGCGTCCCTCCGGGACTGCCGACCGCGTCTACCTCCTAGGCAGCCACCTTTTCCTTCTGCGACTCGAGTGCGTTCTTCGCCTGCACCGCCACTGCCGCGAAAGCTTCTGGCTGGTTCACCGCGAGGTCGGCAAGCACTTTTCTGTCCAGCTCCACGCCGGCAACTTTCAGCCCGTGCATGAGCTGTGAATAGTTGGTGCCGTTCAAGCGCGCTGCCGCGCCGATTCGCACAATCCACAGACTGCGAAAATCACGCTTCTTAAGCTTACGCCCCGTGTAAGCGAAGTTTAGTCCGCGCTCCACCGATTCCTTTGCCGAGCGATAAAGCTTCGACTTGGTGCCGCGATAGCCTTTCGCCAGTTTCAATATTTTCTTGCGCCGTTCGAGGCGCTTATTTCCACGTCTTGCCCTGGGCATAGTTCACTCTCCTTTTCAAAAGGATGAAGGCGGAAGGATGAAGGGTGAAACTAAGAGCAGACGCCTGTTTCACTCTCCAATCAATCTTCCCTTTCATCCTCCATCCTTCAATTAATCTCTTCCGTACGGCAGCATCGCCTCGACTCGCTTCTGATCTGATTTTGAAACCAGTCCATCGATGTCGAGCAATCTCTTCCGTTTGTTGGTCTTCTTCGTCAGAATGTGGCGCGCATGCGAATGGCCGCGTTTAATCTTTCCCGTCGCGGTCAAGCGAAAGCGTTTCGCCGCACCCTTGTGTGTTTTTAACTTCGGCATAATCTCTCCATCTAGAATTTCAAATTTGAGATCTGAGAGCTCAGATTCAACACTCAAACACTAACTGCCAGATTGATCTTCATCACCCGCCACGACCGGCGTTGGCGCAGCCTCAGCCTGAGGAGCAACGGGAGCAGGAACGGCCGCCGGCGTTACCGCCTGCGGTTTCGCCGGAGCCGAGGCCGCCGCCGCGGGAGCCGTATGGTCCTTCGCGGTCTTATGTCGCTTGGGCCCCAGGATAATGAACATCTGGTTCCCTTCCATGCGCGGCCTTGCTTCTACTTCGCCAACCTCGATCAGATCCTTCTCCAGTTTCTCCAGAATGCGCGAACCCAATTCTCGGTGTGTCATCTCGCGGCCACGAAACCAGATAGTGGCCTTCACTTTGTCGCCGCCCTCCAGCCACTCTTTCGCGTGCTTCATGCGATAGTCGTAGTCATGATCATCCGTGCCCGGTCGAAACTTCACTTCCTTGACGGTGATCGTTACTTGTTTCTTCTTCGCCTCGTTCGCTTTCTTCTTGGCTTCGTACTGAAACTTTCCGAAGTCAATAATTCGACAAACCGGCGGGTCGGCGGTAGCGGCGACCTCGACGAGATCCAAGCCTTTTTCCCGGGCCTGGCGAATGGCGTCTCTAATGTCGAGCACGCCAAGTTGCTCGCCTTCGTCGCCGATGACGCGAACCTGGGGGACACGAATTCTCTCGTTAATGCGGGCAATCGGCAGGCGCCGGTTATCCGGACGCTGGCCGCGACCTCGAAAGCCTGTAGCTATACTTCACCTCCTCAGTGAATGTCCGGAAGTCCAACGTCCAAAGTCCAAAGTCTTTGCATTTGACGTTGGACGCTGGACATTTGACTTTGGACTAAGTGTTTGTCAACGCACGCGTCGTAACCAGCCCGCGTGCCATTGTCTCGAACTCTTGCCGCGACATCACGCCGATGTCACCTCTGGTGCGTTCGCGCACCGCGACATTTCCCTGTTCCATTTCGCGATCGCCGAGCACCAGCATGAATGGAACCTTCTGCATTTGCGCGTCGCGAATCTTTGCGCCGATTTTTTCACTCTTCAGATTCGTCTCTACACGCAAGCCAGCATTGCGCAAATCTGCCGCAACTTTCTCGGCGTATTCATTCACGCGATCGGTAATCGGCAACACCGCTGCCTGCACCGGCGCCAACCAGAGCGGAAACGCGCCGGCGTAATGCTCGATGAGAACACCAAAAAACCGTTCAATCGAACCGAAGAGCGCGCGATGCACCATCACCGGGCGGTGCGGCTTGTTGTCTTCCGCGATGTACTCGAGCTCAAACCGCTCCGGCAAATTAAAGTCATACTGGACCGTGCCGAGCTGCCACAATCGTCCGATCGCGTCTTCAATCTTGAAGTCGATTTTGGGACCGTAGAAGGCAGCCTCGCCTTCGATGCGTTCATAATTGATTTGCCGTGCATCGAGAGCGTCCGCCAAAACGGCTTCCGCTTTTAGCCACTGGTCCTCTTCCCCAAACCATTGCTTCGAGGTGTCGCTTCCCTTCACCGACAACTCAAACTTGATCTTGTCGAAGCCAAACGTCTTCAGAACCTGATAGGCGAAGTCGACGCAATCGTCTATCTCTTTGCGAACCTGTTCGGGCGTGCAGAACAAGTGGGCGTCATCAACGGTGAAACCGCGCACGCGCATTAAGCCATGGAGCGTTCCCGATAGTTCGGCGCGATAAACCGTGCCCATTTCTGAGTAGCGCTGCGGCAAGTCACGATAGGAGCGCTGCTGCGACTTGTAGATCGCGATGTGAAACGGGCAGTTCATCGGCTTGAGCCGAAACTCCGTCTCTTCAAGCGTAGTCGGCGCGAACATCGAGTCGGCGTAGTTCTGCTCGTGTCCGCTTATCTGCCACAGCTCGCGCTTAGCGATGTGGGGCGTGTAAACAAAACTATAATTGCGCCTCGCCAGTTCCTCGCGCAGGTAGTCTTCCATCTGCTGGCGAATGATGCCGCCCTTCGGATGCCAGAAGATCAAACCTTGTCCGTACTGCTCCTGAATCGAAAACAGATCGAGCTCTTTTCCGAGGCGACGGTGATCACGCTTCTCTGCTTCTTCGCGTTGCTTCAGCCAGCCGTCAAGCTGTTCCTGCGTGAAGTAGGCAGTCCCGTAAATGCGCTGCATCTGCGGCAGCGTGGCATCGCCCTTCCAGTAAGCGCCGGCCAGCGAAAGTAATTTGAACGCGCGCAGCTTGTTGGTGTTGGGCACGTGCGGGCCCAGACAGAAATCAATGAACGGTGAATTGTCGATGTAATAAACGCTAACCTGCTCGCCAGCCTTTTCGTCGATCAGTTCGCGCTTTAACGGTTCATCGCGTTCTGCAAAGATCCGGAGCGCTTCGGCTTTCGAGATTTCGTCGCGGCGGTAGGGCAAGTTGCGGCTGGCAATGTGCCGCATTCGCTTCTCGATTACGGGGAGGTCCGCTTCAGTCAACGGTTGCGGCGCAATCACATCGTAAAAGAAACCGTAGCGCGGATCGTCAAGCAACGCCGGGCCGATGCCCAGCTTCGTTCCGGGATAAAGATCGAGCACGGCAGCGGCGAGCAGATGCGCAGTCGAATGACGCAAGATGTCCAGGCCTTCCAGCGTCTCTGGTAAGACGGGTTCGATCTTTATCGCAGCGCCGTTCTGCTGATCCGGAAGCGTGTAAGCGAGATCAACTTCCCGACCATCAACGCGAGCCGCGAGGGCTTGCTTGGCCAGATCACGGTCGAGCTGCTTAAGCGCTTCGCCGACAGTGATCGGCCCAGCCACTACCGCAGCCGGTCCGTCTTTTAGTTTTACGTTAAGCTCGCTCATTCAAGTCTGGTAAACCGCGCTGACGGCGCGGGATGTAATAGCCTGGGGCAGCGCCCCAGGATCAAAGCCACTCTTAGATCCCTTTTCGCCCCAACGGGGCGAAACCCGAGATCATACCGCACCTTCAGTGCTTAAATGTTCTCAAGCGCCGTTTACCTGGGCCGCTGGCCCAGGCTGTTACATCGCGCGCCGTTGGCGCTGCAAGCAGCGGCAAAAGCCCAGCACGACCACGAATGGTTCTGGCGCTTCCTATTCACGATTTTCGATTCACTATTTAATACTTCTTGCTGATCGGATCTGATAGGAGCGCCTTCGCCGCAGGCCGCCAACGGGTGGCTGGGCAATTAAAAACTAAAGAATCGCGTTGTTGTTCGATTCATGGCGAAGGTCTTCTGGAGCATCCTATCAAAAGTTAGAAACTGTAACGCCTTTGTTCTATTGAACGGCTAGAATCTAAACAAATAGGCGGAATATGTCAATTCAGCGAAGTCCCGCTCACGTCAGTAGGGGCACGGCATGCCGTGCCCTTCCATCATCGGGGTCTACTTGATGGTCGAGAACCCGCGCTTCTTCATCAGCGCCTCTACGCGCGGGTCGCGGCCACGGAAGTTTCGATAAGCCTCAGCCGGGTCAATCGTGTTACCCACGGAGAAGATGTACTTGCGCAGTCGCTCCGCGACCTTGTGATCATAAGGTCCGCCCGCTTCGACAAACGCGCCATA
>JANLYZ010000211.1:0-11863 GCA_031365905.1 Chloracidobacterium sp.
CGTTGACACCCGAGCCGAACCGAATCGGCGCGACAAACACGCGACACGTCGACATAAGGCTTTCGAGATCGGATACATAACCCAACACACGCACGCCTGTTGGGGCATAGGCGGCAAAATCGGGCGGCGCGTTGACACCGACGACAAGGAGTTCCATCTCGGGAATCGAACGACGGACAAGTGGCAGGACTTCACGAGCCAGGAAGCGTACGGCATCTACATTAGGGCGATGCGCGAAGTTGCCGACGAAAAGGAGATGATTGCGCTCCACAAACGGCAAGCCGCGTCGATGCAGCTCATGCACAGTCGGCACGACGACCAAGGGAACGCCGGGCGCGAGCCGCGACATGATTTCCCTATCGGGGAGTGAGCCACACCAAACTAGATCCGATCCTCGAGCAACGTGCGTCTCCAGACGACGCAGCGTGTCAGCTTCGCGAACCGCGTTTGGATCACCTGTCAGCGCCGCTTCCCGCTCGGCGCGCAAGTGATGAACGTCGACCATGTCATAGACGATCTTAAGTTTCGGATCGATGCGGCGAACTGATCCCAGGAGCGCAGCGGCGACGGCCGGACGACTCAAAACAACCGCGGCAATTCTTCGACGCGCAAGCAGTTGCTTGTAGTTGAGTACGCTTGCTGTTTCGATGCCCTCACTCCAAAGCTGTTTTTCGTATTCTGGCCAAAGTCGTTTGCCAAGCGGAATGAAAACCGGATGGCACCATTCCGACAGCGCTCGCAGTATGAACACCATGCGCGCGCTTGCCGCATCGCGATCGGGCGTCGGTATTAATTGATCGAAGACCACGACCTCGATAGTACATTTGCTGTTTGTTGGCGAGTGGTTCACACCGAGTCCGTGCTCGCGCGCGCTCTCGGAAATGCGCTCGGCGAACTTTGAACCCGGAAAGAGGCGCGTATACTCAACACCTATCTGAAAGAAGAGTCGTTTGGCGGCGACCTTGAGCGAAAGCGGCAATCTTTCTTTCATCGAGAGACGGTCCAAAAAGTTAGACTGCGCGACCGGCCGTGGTACCGACCTGCTCCGTGGTCCAATCGAGCAGCGGACGAATTAATCCCGGCATCGGTCCAACATAATCGCCGCGCGCAGAATCGCCCGCCGGGGAATCGACAACTTGAAACGCGACGGCGTTGTTTTCGTGTGCGTGCAGGATCGTGGACGGAAAATGCGACATGACCGAAACGTTACCAATGAGGCTTCCTTCGGCAAGCAAGTTGCCGGGAATCCAGACCGTGCTCCGGTAGGTTCCACGCGGCCGCTGCTGACGACGCCACTCCTCGTTCGTGTCGTGAGTGCTGAAGATCTCCGTTCCTTCCTCATTGTAAAACTCTATCACTGGCACGAGCGCGTGGCCTTCTTGCAACACTTCGTAAGTCAACTCAATTCCAAAGGGTTTTCGGATATCAACAACCGAGATCGTTTCGCCCGCTTCATCGCGCACGCATATGCGCCTGAGTCGCACAACCTGGTCGCCCGGCGCTTCATTCGCATTAGTCCATTCGCGCGCGGCTCCGGTTTTCAAGGTCGAACTCAGATATTGATTAACGACTTCGCGCGGCTCCCCATCGCCTGTGATCTTGCCGTTTTCGAGTAGCACGACGCGCTTGCACAGGCGCGTGATAGCAGTCATGTCATGCGATACGAAAAGAATAGTGCGGCCCTGCTGGCGTATGTCGTGCATCTTGTCGAGACACTTCTGTTGAAACGCAGCGTCGCCTACCGCCAATACCTCGTCCATCATCAGGATTTCCGGCTCGAGATGCGCGGCAACAGAAAAAGCCAAGCGTACATACATGCCCGATGAGTACCACTTGACCGAAGTCTCTATGAACTTCTCCAACTCCGAAAAGGCGACAATCTCGGCAAACTTTCGCTCGATCTCGGCGCGCCGCATCCCGAGGATGGCGCCGCTCAGGAAAATGTTTTCGCGGCCGGTAAGATCAGGATGAAAGCCGGTGCCCACTTCTAACAGGCTGCCGATTCGGCCGAATAGTTCGACTTCACCGGTCGTCGGTTTGGTTACGCGTGAAAGAATTTTCAGCAGGGTCGATTTGCCCGCGCCGTTGTGGCCGATGATCCCGACGAGTTCTCCTTGTCCGATTTCCAGGTTGATATCGTTTAGCGCCCACAGTATCTGATGACCGTTGCCGCTTTTGAGCTTTCTGAACGGCGCGGTAACGACGCCACCGATCATTTCGCGGAAAGTCATGTAGCCCGGATGGAGTCCACCGATGCGGTAGCGTTTGCTGACGTGTTGGATTCTGATCGCTGGCTTCATGATCTATACGACATCGGCGAAGGTATCTTCAAATCGCCGGAAGACATAGACGGAACAGAGGAGCAACACCAGGGTTGTGGCGGCTGCAATCGACAAGTGGAACCAGTTGAATGGTTGGCCAGTGAGCGAGGCGCGGAATCCTTCGATGATTCCCGCGACCGGATTCACAGTCAGCAGCCATTTCCATTTTTCCGGCACAACGCTGACTGGATAGATCACTGGCGAGGCAAACATCCAAAGTTGAATAATGAATGGAAGCGCGTGGCGCAGGTCGCGGTATTTCACAGTCAGTGCCGCGGATAGCAGGCCGACGCTGAGAGCGAGCAACGCCATCAACAGAATAATCGGCGGCAAGAGCAGGCTGTGTAAACCGAGACTCACGCCATAGTAGAAGCACATGGCGAGCAACAGGAAGAAAGCCACGGCGAGATCGACGAGCCCGGCGCCGACTGAAGCTGCCGGAATAAACATTCGCGGGAAGTAGACTTTTGTAATCAGGTTGGAATTGCTAACCAGGCTGTAGGTGCTGTTAGTAACGGCGTTGGCAAAAAAGAGCCAGAGCAACAGACCGGAGAGCGCGAAAAGTGGATAAGGCAGCGGTCCCGCATCGAGACGAACGAAACGATTGAAGACGAGGGTAAAGATGAGCATGGTCCCGAGCGGCTGAATAATTACCCAGGCCAATCCCATGACCGTTTGCTTGTAGCGCACTTTGACGTCGCGGAGCGTGAGAAAGTAGAGCAGCTCGCGGAAATACCACAGTTCTGCCAGGTTAAGTTGGACACCGGCTTCTTCTGACTTGATTAGCGCGCGTCTGGGAGGGTCAAAATCAAGGTTGGTGGAATCTGATTCGACCTGCCGAACCGATGATGCGGAAATGTCCCGGGGCAGTTCGCGGCCTTTGCTGGTTTGTAGATCCATCAAGCTCTATCTTAACTCGCGACTCCGGAAACCATGCAGGTATTTGTTCGCTTGCAATCGAAACGATTGGCGGCTTATGTTGCTTGCAGTCGAGTTGGCCAGTCTAAAGACCCCGAAAGTGGATCGTCAAGTACGACTCAAAGGGCATAGGGGTGCGGTTGGTAAATCAAAGACCAATACAGAACCGCGCGCGGTAGCGCCGGATTCTTATAGTCAATTTCGGGTTACGAGGAGCAGCGGATGATTCACGAAAGCTTGGTAGTTCTCTGTCACACCGGACGGCTGATCGAGTTGACCGTCGTATCCGGCGCTACCGCGCTCGGTTCTGTAAGCAACCGAGTTCGCAAATTCCAAACTGACCGCTAGCCTCGCAAACTAGTTGCTTTTCAAGCGAAACTGCGAATGACCATAAATACACTCAAGCGCATTGTGCCTCGAGCCTTCTGGCCTTATCTCGGCGCGACGCGGCGTTGGCTGCGCACGATCCCACCGCAAGTACGACTTCAGAAGCAGCGTCTGCTTTCAGATCCCTCGCTTTCAGAAACAGAACGTGAACTCCTCAGTAAAGTCAGCACTCGCATCTATTACAACGACGGCATGTACGACGGCGACGGCGCGCATTATTTCAAGGTGGGTCTGTCGGCGATCAGTTGCATCAACGAAGCGGTTGAAAACGCAGGCTTGACGGCGGTGAGTTCGATACTTGATTTTCCCTGTGGCAGTGGTCGGGTGCTGCGGTTCCTGGTGCAACGATTTCCGGCAGCAGAACTTACTGCTTGCGAGCTCGAGCGCGGGCCGGTGGAGTTTTGCGTGCGCACGTTTGGCGCGCGGGCGGCATTTTCGTCGTTGAATCTTAACGAGGTTTCATTAGGAAAGAAGTTTGATTTGGTTTGGTGTGGCTCGCTCGTCACCCACCTGAACGAATCCGGAATCGTCGCGCTGATGAAACTTTTTCGTCGCCATCTGGCTGAAGGCGGACTGATGATCTTTACAACTCACGGCGACTTTGTTCCCGGCAGAATCGTGAGGCGAGAGTTCGATTACGGATTGGAGCCGGAACAGATCGAACGGATTGGCGCGAACTACCCGCGCACTGGTTATGGATTTGAGGATTACCCGGGCGAGAAAGACTACGGCGTTTCGCTGACCTCGCCGGAATGGATCCGCGCGCGCGTTCAGGAGATGGGCGGTTTACGAGAAGTCTTCTTCAAGGAACGCGGCTGGGACAATCACCAGGACGTTTTTGGTTTCGTTCGTGAGTAGGTTAGCGGCAACACTTTGGAGTGCGCTGACCCGTCAGCGCTTTGGTCGGCCGCGAACTGTCGCGGCTATCGTAGGTTGAACAGGCGCTCAACTTTGAACGTGGCGTCAAGCCGCCACGGACCAAAGCGGCGACAGGTCGCCGCACTCCAAAAAGTTACAAGGATCCGTAGCGCTTATGAGCGTTGCGCTGCCGCACGCGCGCACGGCCGCGCATGAAGGAGTTTGGAATCAACAGCCGCAGCAGCATTCGAGCGGTCGCGCGAGACGAGTTAGCGCCGCGCCAGTTGTTCATCATCAGGCCCAACGCCTGCGACTTCGCGCCCGTGCGCATGAAATCCTCGGCCCGGTTGAATCTGGTCGTTGTCTGCAAGTCTTCAATTTGCTTTTCAGTGAAACCAAATCTCATTGCTGCTTCGCGCTGCGCTCGCAACTGCTCTTCAAGCATCAGCGTCTGATCCCAACTGACATTCCTGCCGTGCCGGCGCCAGGCTGACAAGATTCGCGGATCGAATGCGAACTCGCCTTCGTCACTCAAACGCAGGTAGAGATCGTAGTCTTCCAATTTCGCGGCTTCGTCCCAGCGATATTTATCCAGAGCCGTGCGGCGATACAAAACCGTCGGGCTCATGGGCGCTGTTGTTTGCAAGAGCATCGCGCGCGCGTCGCCGTCAGCATAGCTGGCCCAGTCCGCAGTGGAATCGATGATGTGATCTTCTTCGTCAATAAAGTAAGCATGGCCGTAGGCAAGCACTGCCCTCGGCCGTGATTCCAGCAACCGCACACGCGCCTCGAGAAAGTCTGAGAGCCATACATCGTCTGAACCCAGGTAAGCGAAGTAGTCGCCGCGCGTGCGTTCATACCCTTCGTTTAGAGTCGCGCACAGGCCGCGATTGGCGCGCGCGATCAATTCGCAGGGGAACGGACAATCGCCAAGCGCGCGTTCGATCACTCGTGGCGATTCGTCGCTTGAACCGTCGTCGATCACAATCAACTCGGCCGGCGGGAGCCTCTGTTTCATGATTGAACGCAAAGTCGCTTCGATAAAGCGCGCATGGTTATAAGAAGGCACGACGACTGAGACGGCCGCCGAACGGCCAGGGAATGTTTGCTCAGTCTCTTCCTGCAACTCAGTTGCTATCATTTTTTGGTTACTTTACAGTCTTTGCCGTCAGACAATTTCTTGAGCCTTCGGCCAGTTCAACACACTTTTTGTTTAGCTACTACTCGGCATGAGCAAGAGAATTATACTCTTTGGGCCACTGCCGCCGCCCTATGGTGGCGTCGCAATCTACATGAAGGCGCTGGTGGCGCATTTTCGTGAGGCAAATGTTCGCGTTTGGAATTACGCCGGTCCGAAGCGGAAAGACGCGAATGCACGTTTCGTGGCCCACCGGAGACTGGGAACGGTTCCGGCTCTGCTTGCCGAGGGACGCGGCGCCCGCATTCTCGATGCTTCCCACTTTCACCTCGAATATCCCAACCCACTCCTGCTTCCTGTGTGGCTTGTGCTCAAGCGGTTGCTGGGCTTTGAATGGTACAAAAACATTCTCGATGGGTCTCTGCCGAAACGTTATCCCGGATTTGGCTTTATGCGGCGTTGGCTGTTTCAGCGCGCAGTAAATGCCGTTGACGAGTTCGTGGTTGTCAGCGAAGAGTTGCGTCGCTGGCTGCGGGAAGAAATCAACGTCCGCCAACCGATAACTGTCATACCCTGTTTGCTACCAAACCCGTCGAGCGAAGCGAACACGCCTTTTTCAAGTGAGACCAAAGCAGAGCTCGAATTCTACTTTTCGCAACCGAAGCGAGTTTGCTCGATCGGTGTTTTTTATCCCAGCTACGGTTTTCGCGATGTGGCCGAAGCTGTAGAAGAGTTGCGTGAGCGGACCGGCAAAGATATCGGCCTATTGCTTTTGGACGGCGGTTTTGTTTGCGATGAAACTTACCGCGAAGAGGTGTTGTGGGAGCGTGATTGGATTACGGTGCTCGAGAAAATTCCAAACCCGGAGATTTACGAAATCCTGAAACGCAGCGACGTGTTTGTGCGGGCGTTTCGGGACGAGAGCTATGGCATCTCGCGTATCGAGGCTCTTTGGAGTGGGGTGCCGGTCGTGGCGACGCGTGCTGGTGAAACGCGCGGGATGTTGCTCTACGATTTTGGTGACGTAGAACAGTTAGTCGATCAGTTGCAGGCAGTCTTGTTATTTCCGGTCTTGGAAGAACCAAACCCCTGGGCGGCGCGTTACCGTCGCGAGGCGGAAGAGAATTTGGCGGCGTTGGCGAAAGTTTTGGGGATTGCTGAAAATGGGAATCGAGTCCGCGTTGCGGACGACTGAAAATAGCCCAGCGATTTATCGCCGGGATAACATCCGGCGTGAGATATGGGAGTCCGTGCAAGCGGACGACTGAAGATTCATAATTAGTCAGCTCAGCCGTCCGCTTCACGGACTCGCCGAACCTCTTCGTCTCGGTTCCCAGCAGTAAACTGCTGGGCTAGTCTCAGTCGCCCGTTTCACGGGCTCGGACAGATCTAACTTTGCAGGCGATTGTGTAAAAGGCCACGGCCGCCAGCACGAAAAGAAAATAGTGAATGACGAGCACGTAGCGATATTCAGTATGCAGAGCAGACTGCGTACAGAAGTAGTAACAGGGAACTGCCAGCAAGATCACGAGCGTTTGAAATTGTTTGCGGTAGAAAAGAATGCCGGCGCCGAGCAAGGCCAACGGCAGAAAGATCGCGGTGATGAAAAGCTTTTGCACGACGCGCAAAGGCCACTGAAGAAAAAACAAGGTGCCGGAAGCGGGCGCGAGCCGCAAAGGTGTGCGCTCCAGCCTCAGCATCGAAGCCGCTCTCCGAATCATCACGCCTGCGAACCAGAATGGATGCGCGCGAATAGCCGCAACGCCGCGGGCAAGTCGCGCGCGGTCACGTTCGACACCATCTGGCGTGAAAAGGGAATTGGCATAGTCAGGACGATGGAAGACTTCAGCCTCACCACGAATCAGGTCCATGTCAGTTTGTGGCAAGCCAAGACTGCCGTCGGTGTTGTAATCTCCAATGCCTTCGACGAGCGTTTGCCCGGCGCCCAGCGATACCGGAATAAACCGTCCGAAGACTACGGCGTTGCGAATTGTCATTGGGCTAATTATCAGTAGGGCGCCACAGAGTAGGACGAGCGGTGGACGCAAACGCGCGCCGCGTTTGCAGGTAAAGAGAAATAACAGGACAAGGAAAGGCGCCAACAACAGCGCGTTAGCTCTTAGCCAGCAGGAAATGCCAATGAGCGCGCCGGCGGCGAATAGCGCTGGGTAGGACAGACACTCCTGTCTGTCCTGCTTGAATTGAACAGGCCTTAGGGGGGCGCCCACAGTTCGACTAATGAGTAACAGCGCCAACAGAATCGGGAGTGCTGCGAGTGAGTCCGGCAGGAGCGAGATCGAGTTCCAACTAAACTGCGGCGCAAACGCAGCCAGCAGTCCAGCAATGAGGCCAACCGCAACCGGGAAAAGTTGGAAGGCAATCAGAGTGATGATTACGACTGAAACCGAATCAAGAATCATTTGCACGACTTCGGCGGCCGTGTCTGATTCTCCGGTTATGCGATAGATAAACAAGAGTAGAATTGGATAACCGGGCGGGTGTCCCAGAAGATCGGGATTGTTCGTTGAAGACGAGGTGTCGTAAAGCGAAGCCAGACCGTTTGCCTGTATCAACCGCGCCTGGTGTTTGTAGTTGAGAGCGACACTGGACTGGATCACTAATGCTTCATCGTGGTGTCGCTGATAGTTTAGAAGTCTAACTCCGAGCGCGGTAAGAAAGATCAGGGCAACAATTAGAAGTTTCCGCGGTGAACGTTCCGGCGTTTCGCCAGCGCTAGGCTCGGGTCGATTCATCGTCAGCGGATTATACCGAAAGTTTACGTGATTCAAGGACAATCAATTATCTGTTTTGCCGGCGAGGATTGGTGGTATCACCATCCGCACTCGAAGTACCATCTCATGCGCCGCTTCGCGAAAGCAGGCAACCGCGTGATCTTTGTCAACTCAATCTCGATGGGTCTGCCAGGTCTCCGAAACAAAGATTTGCTGCCGCGCGTTGCGCGCAAGCTTCGTTCTTACGCGCGTCTGGCCCGACCCACGCCCGAGGGGGTCACGGTAGTTTCGCCGGCGGTCATACCCTTCTTTGGCACGCGTGCCGCGCGCTCCGTGAATCGTAAATTACTCGCGCTGCAAATTGGGCGGCTCGCGCGCCGCGGCGGTCTCACGCGTCCGATTCTCTGGATCGCGATTCCCACAGCGGCAGACATGACAGGCCAGTTTAACGAACGGCTGGTGATCTATCAGGTGTCAGACAAGTATGATGCCAACCTGATGGATCACGCGACCGACCTCGGGACGATCAGAACCCTTCATGAACGCGCAATTGATAACGCTGACCTCGTGTTCTACTCCGGCCAAAAATTACTGGCGGAAGCTGATCGTGGCCGCAAAAAATCTTTTCTGTTGGAGCAGGCGGTCGATTTCGATCACTGGTCGCAGGTCGGCGCCGGTAGGTTGGAAATTGCGGAGGCGGTGGCACGTATTCCGCGACCGCGGCTGGGATACTTTGGCGCGATCGAGCCATGGTTAGTTGACCAGGAATTAATAACGCGTGCGGCGCGCGAACGACCTGACTGGCAGTGGATATTCATCGGCAACAAGTCGCGCGGCGTGGAGATTGAAGCTTTGCCGAACACGCACTTTTTGCCGCCTGTGCCTTATCAGGAATTGCCACTCTACGCCGCCGGTTTTGATGTCTGTGTGCTGCCGTGGGACACTGCGCACTCGTTTACGAGTTATGGATCAGCGATCAAGGTGCGTGAGTATTTGGCGACGGGTAAGCCGGTGGTGATTTCACCGTTACCCGAATACGAAGCGATGTGCGATGTGTTGCGCATTGCGCGCAGCCATGATGATTGGTTTCGTTTAGTTGGAGAGGCTTTGCAGGAAAACGATCCAACGCAAGCGCGAGCACGACAGGTGGCGGTTTCTGGCGGAACCTGGGACGCGCGCGCCGAATGGGTTTCGAGTTTGATTGAAAGCACTCTAGCGGTGAAGGAAAAGCTTTAATCCGCAGATTGCGCAGATTTCACAGATTATCAGACCAAGATCAAGAACGGACCAGACGAATATCGCATCGTGTTCACTTCTTCTGTGTAGTCTGCGTAATCTGCGGATGATGTAAGCCGAATGAAGCAGCTACTGCAAAACTTGAGAACCGGCGAAGCTACGGTGACGGAGGTGCCGGTTCCTGTGGTTCAACCTGGCCGTGTCCTGGTTCGCACTGCTGCGTCCTTGATCAGCGCCGGCACTGAGCGCGCGCTGGTTGAGTTGGGCCAAAAGAGTTTGCTGGGCAAGGCGCGCGAGCGTCCGGAGCTGATCGGAAGAGTTTGGGAGAAAGTAAAAACTGAAGGCGTCGCGCAGGCGCTTGAAGGCGTGCGCGACAAACTCGATCAGTCGCACGCGGTTGGCTACAGCGCAGCCGGAATAGTTATCGAGTGCGCGCGCGATGTAACTGATTTTCGCGCGGGAGATCGCGTGGCGTGCGCCGGCACAGACTACGCATCGCACGCGGAAGTGATTTCAGTGCCGCGAAATCTCTGCGTGCGTTTACCTGAGCAACTGAGTTTTGCCGAAGGCGCGTTTGGGACGGTCGGCGCGATAGCGTTGCAGGGCGTGCGTCTCGCCGAGCCGACGCTGGGCGAGTCAGTCGTAGTTATCGGGCTTGGTCTGGTGGGCCAGCTTACCGTGCAACTCCTGAAAGCGAACGGCTGTCGCGTCTTTGGCATTGATCTCGACGAAGAGCGGATTCAACTTGCGATAGCTTCAGGAGCCGACGCCGGCTGTGTTCCTGACGAAGCGAAAGACAAAGTCATGGGTTGGTCGCGGGGACGAGGCGCTGACGCCTGCATCATTGCCGCGGCCACCGCTTCCAACCAGCCCATTCAATTAGCAGGCGAGATTTCGCGCCTGAAGGGTCGGGTGATAGCCGTGGGTTTGGTTGGCATGAATGTGCCGCGCGACGTCTATTACCAGCGCGAGCTGACTTTGAAAGTTTCTTTATCTTATGGGCCCGGACGTCACGATCCGGATTACGAAGAACGCGGGCACGATTATCCGGTAGCTTATGTGCGCTGGACTGAAGGACGAAACATTGAAGCCTTTCTCGATTTGCTCGCTGCCGGAAAGATTGACGTGAACCCGCTGATTACGCACCGGTTTCCGCTTGACGATGCGCCCAGCGCTTATCAACTCATCTCCGGAAAACGTCACGAGAACTACCTGGCAGTCGTACTTGAATACGAGACTGAAACCGAGGTCGTCCGGCGGATTGAGAATCGAGCTGCCGCCAAGAAGCCGGCCTCCGGAAATGTGCGCCTCGGCATGATTGGCGCCGGGGGCTATGCCCAAAAAGTTCTGTTGCCAAACTTCAAAGCGGCAGGCGCTGAGTTTTGTTCGATTGCTTCTGCCTCCGGCGTTTCCGCGCGCGACGTGGGAACGAAGTTTGGCTTCGGGCGGTTTCTGTCAGACGCCGAGAGCGTGATTGATGACGGCGACGCGAATCTGATCGTCATCGCGACGCGCCATGGAACGCACGCGGATTTAACTACGCGCGCGCTCGACGCAGGCAAGCATGTCTTCGTCGAAAAACCGCTGGCGCTCAACGACGCGGAACTGGACGGCGTGCTCGAGGCGGCAACGCGGTCTGAAGGGCAGTTACTGGTTGGCTTCAACCGTCGCTTTTCCCCGCTGGCTGTCAGGCCGAAGGAAGTTTTTGCAAGCCGTCAATCACCGCTTTCCATCGTCTATCGCGTAAATGCCGGTCGTATTGCGCGCGAGCATTGGACGCAGGACCCGCGCGAAGGCGGCGGCCGCATCATTGGCGAAGTCTGTCACTTCATCGACCTGATGCAGTTTCTAACGGGTGCCGCGCCGCTGAGTGTTTACGCAGAGTCGGTTATTGGACAGGGCAATATCGTTAACGAGGATTCAGTTTTCATCACCGTGCAATTCGCTGACGGCTCAAACGGCGTGATTGCCTATCTTGCCGAGGGCGACAGCAGTTTGCCGAAAGAACACATTGAGATCTTTGGCGAAGGAAAAACTTTCGTCATCGAGGACTTCCGCAGCGCCAAACTCTACGCCGCTGGGCGCGAGAAAAAGGAAACACTGCGCCAACAGGACAAAGGGCAGGCTGAGGAAACACGAGTAGCCTGCGCGCTTGTCGCAGAAGGCAAGCCCGCGCCGATTACTCTCGCGGAACTTGAGGCCACAACCCGCGCGACCTTTCGCATACTCGATTCGTTACGAACCGGAAAACGAGTGAAAGTGATGAGTGATGA
>JANLYZ010000216.1:0-2782 GCA_031365905.1 Chloracidobacterium sp.
GATAACACCGGAACGCGAATGGTGGGACGTACTGCATTACCACTTGCAAGTGGACTTCTTACCTCGAATGCTCTGACCAAATCAATTTAGAAGCCTACCTCGCCCGGCGCGGCCTTGAACTCCATCGTGCCGTCGTCCACGCGCCCGAAGCTCTAGTCCAGTGTCCAACGTCAATCTCCTGCCTGACAGAAAACTTGCATGAATGTGATCCTGCGGTGGCTTGGCGCTGCCTTTGTGGGTTCTCTCTCACTTGTTACTCTCGTCTCCGTGCCCACCAACAAGAGCCTTAACAAGAGTCTGTCGCCAGTTTCAGTTGAACTCATCGAGCGGAGAATCTATTTGATTCGCGGCCACAAGGTCATGATCGACGCAGACTTGGCTGAGTTGTATGACGTGCCGACGTATCAGCTAAACCAAGCCGTAAAAAGAAATCGAAGGCGCTTTCCTTCTGACTTCATGTTTCAATTGAAGAAGAAAGAGGCAGAATCTTTGAGATCACAATTTGTGATCTCAAACACAAGCGAGGGAGGTTTGAGGTCGCAATTTGCAACCTCAAAGACTGGACGCGGCGGCCGGCGTTATTTGCCGTACGCGTTCACCGAGCAAGGCGTCGCAATGCTGTCGAGTGTTCTCAACAGCGAACGGGCCATCGAGGTCAACATCGCAATCATGCGGGCTTTTGTAAAACTGCGACAGCTGCTCCAGTCTAACGAAGAACTCAATCGGAAGTTCGCGGCTGTTATTCGAAAGCTGGCCACACATGACAAATACTTCACAGTCGTTTTTGATGAACTCAAAAAACTGAATGAGCCGCCAACACCATCGCGTAAACAAATCGGCTTTAAGACTACCGTGAGCGGTGGGCAGTGAGCAGTGGGGGTAGTTAGTCCATGGAGCTGACGCCAGTCGAATCAATCACGATGATGTGGTTGTAGTTGCAACCCGATATCCAACGCTTAGGTGCTGTGGTGGCCGGCGTTGTGTCTCGGCGCGGCCTTGAACTCCATCGTGCCGTCGTCAACGCGTCCGAAGCGAAGCATAGACAAATCCTTCACGTAATTTTGGTGTACGCGCCAGGGCGTTTTCGATCCCTGTTGCGGGAGGGTGTCGAGCGCGCGCAGCACGTAGCCGGAATTGAAGTCGATTGCTGGCACCGCCGTGATCTCAGGATCGTTGAGGCGCGGGGTGCACTGCGCGTAGCCGTGCTGGTCCATGTGCTTCAGCAGCCGGCAGACGTACTCGGCCGTGAGGTCGCATTTCAACGTCCAGGACGCGTTGGTGTAGCCTAAGGCGGAGGCAAGGTTCGGGACATCGCTGTACATCATCCCCTTGTAAGTGATCGTCTTCGCTAGCTCCACGGGCGCACTGTCAACCGTGAGTTGCAAACCGCTCATGAGTTTCAGCACGAGGCCCGTGGCCGTCACGATAATGTCAGCGTCGAGGTGCTCGCCGGACTTCAGCTGTAGACCACGCTCGGTGAAGGTTTCAATTTGATCGGTGACGACCGAAGCGCTGCCGTCGGCTATGGCTTTGAAGAGGTCTGAATCAGGGACCAGACAGAGACGCTGATCCCAGGGGTTGTATTCCGGCGTGAAATGCTTGAGGTCGTATTGTTCGCCGAGATGGTTTCGCACTCCCCGCGCCAGCATCCACTTAAAGAGATCGGGCCGCGACCGGGCCAGGTTGTAGAAGAACTGCTGGAGTAGCACGTTTTTCCAACGCGTGATCGCGTAGGCCGCGCCCGCGGGGAGCACGCGGCGCAGCGTGTTCGCGATTTTGTCCTCGGCAGGCCGCGAGACAACGTAGGTGGGGGAGCGCTGGAGCATGGTGACATGCGCCGCGCGTTCGGCCATCGCCGGGACAAGCGTGACGGCGGTGGCGCCGCTGCCGATTACGACCACGCGCTTGCCTTCGTAGTCGAGATCTTCCGGCCACTTCTGCGGGTGCACAATCTGACCACGAAACCGCTCGACGCCGTTCCACTCTGGAGTGTACCCAGCCGCGTAGTCGTAGTAAACCGTGCAGAGGTAGAGGAAGTTGCAGGTGAACCGGGCGACGGAGTTTTCGGACCCTCCCTGCCCGTCCCACCCCAGCGCGGCTGCCGCGCCGGGGACCCCGGCGTCGGGGTTCTGCTTGGGATCGGTTTCGGTTTCAACATTCCAGCGCGCGTCTGCGGTGGACCATGAGGCGTGCTTCACCCGGTGGCCGTAGCGAATCTCTTTGTCTACGCCGAACTCGGCAGCGGTCTCGCGGATGTAGTTGAGAATCGATGGCGCGTCGGCGATGGCCTTGGCGTCGCGCCAGGGGCGGAAGCGGTAGCCGAGCGTGTACATGTCAGAGTCTGAACGGACGCCGGGATAGCGGAACAAGTCCCAGGTGCCGCCCATCGCGTCTCGCCCCTCAAGGATGGCGAAACTCTTACGCGGGTGCCGCTGCCGCAGGTGGCAGGCGGCGCCAACTCCGGAGAGACCAGCCCCCACAATGATGACGTCGAAATGTTCCATGCTCAGCCCGGAGGCCACTATCGCGCTGTCACCGATTGAGATCTTCGGCTCACATTCTAGTTTGAAACGAGCTAATAACTCAGCCCTCGCTCGAAGTCCACTTTTACCAAGTGCCCGCAAAGGCAAAACGGACAGCCAATCGGCTGCCCGTTAGTGCTTCAAAAAGTTGGCTGGGAGGCAGGGATTCGAACCCCGATAGGCGGATTCAGAGTCCGCAGTCCTACCGTTAGACGACCTCCCAGCAAAGGGAATTTCAATGTAAGTGTTTGCGCTTTTCT
>JANLYZ010000222.1:0-7080 GCA_031365905.1 Chloracidobacterium sp.
ATAGGGTGCACCCTCCAAAGTGAACATTCAGCCCGGCACACTTCTCGGCAGATACGAGGTTCGCTCGCTCATCGGTGAGGGAGGCATGGGCCAGGTGTATCGCGCAGCCGACACGGCTCTCGCACGCGAGGTGGCGATCAAAGTTTTGCGGCCCGATCTCGTGCGCGCAAAAGACCGGCTGAAACGCTTCGAGCAAGAGGCCAAGGCTGCGGGGTCGTTGAACCACCCGAACATTCTGGCCATCTATGACGTGGGGACTCACGGTGATGCTCCTTACGTTGTTTCGGAACTTCTGGATGGTGAGACACTGCGCGAACGTCTGCGCATCGGGATGTTGCCGGTGCGAAAGAGCGTTGACTATGCGGTGCAGATTGCGCGCGGCCTGGCGGCAGCACACGCCAAGGGAATAGTTCATCGCGACGTCAAGCCCGAGAATTTGTTTTTAACGAACGACGGGCAAATGAAGATCCTTGACTTCGGCATCGCCAAGTTGACGAATCCGCTGGGAGAGTTTGGTTCCGATCCGGAGTCAGACACGATGCATCTGGACACGCATCCGGGCGTCGTGTTGGGGACAGCGGGTTACATGGCGCCGGAGCAGGTGCGCGGCGAAGTGGCGGATCATCGCGCTGACATTTTTTCCTTCGGTGTCGTGTTTTACGAAATGCTTTCGGGCAAGCGGGCTTTCGAGCGGGAATCGCCGGTCGAAACGATGAGCGCGATCCTAAAGGAAGAGCCGGACCTAACCTCAGAAACCGGCCGCCCGCTCGCACCTGTGTTTGGGCGCATTGTGCAACACTGCCTCGAGAAGAAGCGAGACGATCGTTTTCAGTCAACGAGAGATCTCGTTTTCGATCTGGAAACAGTGGCGGCTTCAAACATTTCTGAAACTTCGAGTCTCCTCCTAAAGTCTCCCGCACTTGCCACACGAAAACTGGTGAGGCGTATTCCCTGGCCCCTACTGGCGCTCGGCGTAATAGCGCTGGCCGCCGGATTTTTTTGGGGACGGCGAACGACGACAACACAGCTGGCGACTTACCATCAATTAACATTTCGTCGGGGTACAGTTTGGTCAGCGCGTTTTGCCGCCGACGGTAGTGCAATCATTTACAGCGCCTCCTGGAACGGCGGTCAAAGCGATCTTTACGCCACGCAAAAAGACAGCCTCGAATCGCGCGCACTGGGATTGAAGAACGCCGAAGTTCTCGGCATCTCTTCGCAAGGCGAAATGGCTTTGCTCTTGAACCGCATCTATCTGGGTCACTTCATGTCTCGTGGAACCTTGGCACGAATGCCGTTGACAGGCGGCACGCCGCGCGAAGTTCTTGAAGACGTGCAGACGGCAGATTGGGGTCCCGACGGTCAGAATCTTGCAATTGTTCGCTATGTTGAGGGGCGGAATCGTCTCGAGTTTCCGGTCGGCAAAGTGCTGTATGAAACCGCCGGCTGGATTAGCCACCTGCGCGTTTCCCCCAAGGGCGACCAGATCGCATTCCTCGATCACCAACTACAATGGGATGACCGCGGTTGGGTAAAAGTGGTGGATTTGTCGGGCAAGGTGCAGCGACTAACTGAAGAATGGTCGGGTGCGGAAGGCCTGGCGTGGTCGCCCAAAGGCGATGAGATTTGGTTTACGGCGGCGCGCGAAGGCGAACCATTCACTCTTTACGCGGCACCCATTACCGGCGGCCTCCGCGTCGTGCAACGATTGCCAAACGATTCTGTGCTGCACGATATCTCGCGCGACGGCAAACTCCTCTTCAGCATTGTCCAGTTTTCCAGCGACGTGATTGGTCTGCCTGCCGGAGAGGCAAAGGAGCGAGACTTGTCCTGGTTGGATAACGTACGCGTTCGAGATATTTCCGGCGATGGTCAGTCGTTTACTTTTTCTCACTTCGGGGCCAGCAGTGGTACCAACTATTCTGTCTATCTTCGTAAGCTGGATGGCTCATCGCCGCCGCTGAAGTTGGGCGACGGCGCGGCCTGGGCCTTCTCGCCAGATGGCAAGTGGGTCCTCGCAATTCTCTCAACTCCGCCGCAGATTGTTTTATTGCCTACCGGCGCCGGCGAGTTGAAAAGCATCGACCGCGACGGGATTGATGTTTATGGATTGGGCGCCAACTGGTTTCCCGACGGTAAACAATTGATCTTCAACGGGCGGGAACAAGGACACGCGATGCGTGTTTACCGGCAAGACATCGCTGGAGGCAAACCACTGCCAGTCACTCCGGAAGGCGTAACCGGGAAATTGATTTCGCCAGACGGACTGTTTGTTGTAGCGTCAAGCGAGCACACCAAACAACAGCTATACCCAATTGACGGAGGCGCGCCGCAGACAATAAATGGACTAAACGACGATGATGAAGTGATTCGCTGGGGTGCCACAGCGGATTCAATCTACGTCGCTCGAACCAGTGAACTCCCGGTAAGGATTCAGCGGCTGGATTTGAAGACAGGACATAAGGAACCGGTGAAGGAATTATTGCCGTCAGATCCAGCCGGAATTCTGGGTCCGATACAAATTTTCATGACGCCCGATGCGCGGTCGTATGTCTATGGTGTCAATCGCACTCTGTCCAGTCTTTTTTTGGTAGAGAGCCTTAAGTGAAACTGGCGGCCGCGCTTGTATTGCTGAAAGCTTGGCGATAGACTGCGCACCGCTTAGTCCTCGCATCACTGTTTGCCGCCTGTTTCTACTCGCTGTTAGAGAAAGGAATTGACCACATGGATGCTCAAGAATCGTTTCGGGAGATCACGAATCTCCGTCTTAGATTTCAAATGAATAATCGTCTGCGTTTGGAAGCTCTGGCTGCCTTGTCGCAGGTGTTTCGCTCGTACCAGGAACCAATCTCAGATGAGTTGCTGGCCTCCCTGGTGTTTGCACTCCCAGAAGAGCTGTACACGCAGCCGGGTTCAACAAATGTGCCGCCGGGCAAGGACATTCCACCCGGATCGAATGTACCGCCGGGTGGGCGCGTTCCGAACGGGGAGAGTGTTCCAAACGGGAAGAGTGTTCCGAACGGGAAGAGTGTTCCGAACGGGAAGAGTGTTCCGAACGGGAAGAGTGTTCCGAACGGGAAGAATGTGCCGCCGGGACCGAACGTTCCGCCAGGCAAGAATGTGCCGCCGGGACCGAACGTTCCGCCCAGCAAGAATGTTCCTCCGGGCAAGAATGTTCCTCCGGGCAAGAATGTTCCTCCGGGCAAGAATGTTCCTCCGGGCAAGAATGTTCCTCCGGGGCCGAACGTTCCTCCGGGCAAGAATGTTCCTCCAGGCAAGAATGCACCGCCAAAAAAGTCTAAAGGTTACGCCAAGTGAGAAGCGCAGTCGCGCGCTTTCCTTGATCACGAAAGACTCCGGCCTCTGCGTTGTAATTCCCGGTTTCTCGCGCCGGGAATTATTCTCTCTTGCGTAGGTAACTAACTCGTGCGTAGCGTTCGTTCCCAACCATGGTTAAGTTTGAAGAAGAAGCGGCGGGCGTACTTAAGTTAACACTCTTCGATCCGCGAGAGTGTGAAGCAATCCTCACTGACTTGTTACGCATTGATTGCTGGGAGCAAGCCACTGTGCGCGTCCCCGCGATCAACGGCGACTACGACTCGGTATCGCAACCCGAGATCCGATCTGCCAGCATTCTATTTCCAGATCGCTCCGTTGCGGCGATGAAGAGCTTCGCCAGGAAGATGCGCACGACGATTCAGCCGCTGATCAAAGAGTTCTGGTCGGTGGATCTTTGCGAATATGACGACACGCAATTGGTTCGCTACACTCCGGGCGGATGGTATGAAACTCATCAGGACGCCGGCGCGGATCTTGAAAACCGATATTTCACGGTTATCTGCTATCTAAACGAAAACTTTTCGGGAGGCCAAACTCAATTCCCTTATCTTGGTCACGCGGCTGTTCCCGAAACTGGAAAGGCGATCGTGTTTCCAGCGAAATATTTTCATCGGGCCGAGCCGGTCATCGCAGGAGAAAAATACGTCCTAGTTTCCTGGGTCCTGGGGCCTGTTCCCATTAATTGGATCTAGACTGCTTTACCAGCGCACGTATTTGAAGGCAATTCGATCTGCGAACACGCACGCGTCAAGACCGCTTGTCAGGAAACAACGGATAGCATCTTCCGGAGTTTCCACAATTGGCTCGCCTCTTACGTTGAAAGATGTATTAAGCAGCATCGGCACCCCGGTCTGATCAAAAAACATCTTTACCAGTTCGTAGAATCTGCCGTTGGCTGCTCGCGTTACCGTTTGTAGCCGACCACTAAGGTCCACATGAACTACGGCCGGCACTTCCCTGATCTTGTCCTCCCTGAACTTGCAAATTCGTAACATGAAGGGACTCGCCGGATCGTGATTGTCGAGTTCAAACCAATTCCCAACTTCTTCGAGCAAAACTACCGGCGCAAAGGGACGGAAAGCCTCGCGCTTCTTTATCCGCCTATTTAATATTTCCTTGGCGTCCTTCCGCCTGGGATCGCAAACGATGCTTCGTTGTCCCAGCGCTCGTGGTCCCAATTCTGAGCGACCATCAAACCAGCCCAGCATCTTTCCACTCTTCAATAGCTCGACCGCATCTGCTACTACATCTTCTGATTTGAAGAAGCAAACGTCAGGGGTTGCTTTGATGGCCGCCGCAATTGCGGCAGGCGCGTACACGCGCCCACAAGCATCGCGGTCCATCGAGCGAAAGGTATTTCGTCCCGTCAGTTGCCAGAGCCCGTAATACGCAGCGCCCAAAGCCGCGCCACTGTCTTCGGCGGCGGGCGTGATGAAAACGTTTTCAAAACCAGACTCACGAATGATTCGTTCATTCGCAATACTGTTCAAGGCCACGCCACCCGCGTAACAAAGATTGGCGCTGCCGGAAAGACTGCGAAGCCTGCGCGCGAGCTGGAGAAGCGCTTCTTCGATTGCAATCTGTGCGGAGCAGGCCAGGTTCTTATACGCTTCTTCGCACGACGGCCAACGAGAATTGTCGGCGAACATTTTCGGGACAACATCCTTGAAGTGAAAGCGATTTTCGCAAAGGGAAAAGAAAGCGTCGGCAGGAATGGTGCAACTGCCGTAGGGAGCGAGGCCCATTACCTTTCCCGCGTCAGACGGATCGCCGAAAACTTGTTGCGCCACCGCAGAGAAAATTCCACCCAAGCTCTGGAAGAAGGGCATGCCTGTTGGACGCATGCTCAGCCAGTCGCCATCGGCTACAAGTTGTTTTTCTAACGGTTGAAGCGAGGTTCCGGAGGCGGTGTAAAGCGAAATAATTTCCGCGTCATCGGCGGCGCCGCTCGTGATCGCCTGCTCCTCCGGCAGCAAGTCCGAAAAGGGGGAGCCGCGACCGTCAACTACCAGCACCGCAGCTTCTTTGAATCCGGAAGTGGCGAAAGCGCTTACCGCATGGGCGAAGTGGTGCGGGATGACGCGCAGCGAAACGCCATTTTGTTCCAGCTTCAAAAACGGATTACGCCAAATGTTATTGCGGCCCTCGGATGCGGACCCCGCCACCGAGAGAACAACCAGACTAAGCTCGTCAGGTTGAATGCCGGCGTAGTCCAGACAATAAGCGAGGCAGGCGGTCGTCTCTGCGGCATAAACGCGATCGCGCTTAACTCGCGACAGTCGCTCCTCCTGAATTGCGACGACGAGTTCATCGCCTCTTAATAAACACGCGCCGCCATTGTGTGAAGCGCTGACGCCGAGTATCCAGGGAGAGTTGCTTTTGGGCATGCGCGGGAGATTAGCGACTGCTCGCCGATTTCTCAAGGAAGTGGGAGATGACAAACATCAGCGAACCATCATGATCACTTGCCGTTCGCGCGGGCCGTCAAACTCACAAAGAAAAATTCCCTGCCAACGTCCCAAGAGCAGTCTCCCATCCTTGAAAGGGATGGTAACCGAAGAACCCACCAGCGTTGCCTTGATGTGCGCGTCGGAGTTTTCTTCGCCGTGGCGAAAGCCCATGCCGTGTTGCGGAATCAAGGTGCGCAGGAGGTGCAGCAGGTCGCGCGGCACGTCCGGATCGGCGTTCTCGTTGACAGTGAGGCCGGCGGTAGTGTGTTGCACAAACAACACGACCACGCCTTCCGGTTCACCGGATGCAGTTAACTGTTGTTGCACTTCAGTGGTGAACTCAATCAGCTCCTCGCGCGCGCGCGAGCGCACTCGTAGTGTGTAGAGCATAGGTCCTTTCGCAAGCGTTTGGGATTTGGACGACAACGAAGCCAGGATTATAGCCGCGACGGGAGGCGCAATGGAAAAAGCCCCTGACAAGCAAGAGTCGACCAGCCGACAATTCTCGTCAGAGGCGGGTGGAGTGAGCGATAAACTACGGTTTGTCCAGCACGAATCTGTAGCTCATGACGCCTTTCACCTTAACCGGTTCACCATTGAGCAAGCTTGGCTTGAAGCGCGCTTTTAAGGCTGCTGCCTCCGAGACAGCGTAGAGTTCTTTCGGCCCACTATCTGCCTTCGCGAAAATTACACTGCCATCATCGCCAATGGTGATAACCACAGCCACGATGCCTTCGATCTTTTGTTCCTTTGCCTCCGTCGGGTAAGCGGGTTGCGGCGCTTCAATCAATTCGCCCTTCTTTAGTTTCTCCTTGCTCTTCTCCTTGGCTTTATCTTTGTCGGATTTTTCGGAGTTCTGATCCTGTACTGGTGCCGGCGGCTCTGCCGGTTGCGCCGGCTGTACTGGTTGCGCCGGCTGTGGCGTTTGCGGCGTTGGCGGATCGGATGGCGACGCGGGAGGAGGCGGCGGCGGCTTAATCTTCCTCGAAGATCGCTTGTCTCCGCCTGCTGTCAATTCCGGCGCTACCTGATCGCCGCCGGTCACACTTCCGACTTCGCCGCCTTCTCTCGTCACTGTCTTGAGCGCGCGCGGGCGACTATAAACTCCGGCCGCGACCAGAATTGTTAGCGCCAATCCCAACAGGCCAACGGCCAATAGTCGAGACGCTACACCTGCGCTACGTTTTGCATTTCCAGTAGACATGATGTTCTCAATCCTCCTTCGTAAATTAGAGCCACTGGCAGCGCCGGTTACGCCAGCCACGCGCCAGCCGAAACAGAAGCGCACCAC